>JAKVCP010000034.1 GCA_022448925.1 Paracoccaceae bacterium | reverse complement strand
TCCAGCACATGCGTCTGCTGACCATGGGATTGATCCTGCTGATCGTGCTGAGGTTCTACCCGCGTGGGCTCTTGCCTGAGAAGTAGACCGCCTTAGCGCGCCTTGAACAGACCACCCAGAATACCCCGGACGATACGTCGTCCGGTGGTGCCCTTAAGTTCTTTTATCACGGCCTCGGCCATTGCATCGCTGAAGTCGCTTGCTCGGTGCGTGGAATAGGATCGAGAGCGTGAAACACGTGTGCCGGAATAACGACGCGCTGCGCTGAATTCGCGTTGTATCGGGGATTGGTCTTCCATGGTGGCTTCTTCTGCTTCGGCTGCGGCGGCTGCAGCATTGGTGCGCTCCTGCAGGATTTCATAGGTGGAACGGCGGTCCAGCTTCTGAGCATATTTTTGCATCAGCGCGGACGCTTGAAGAACAGCTTGGCGTTCGGCCGCTGATATGGGCCCAAGGCGCGACGACGGCGGTCTGATCAAGGTGCGCTGCACGATGCCCGGAACGCCCTTCTTTTGCAGCATGGAGGTCACGGCCTCGCCAACGCCGACTTCGCGAATTGCAGCTTCCGTATCGAACTCAGGGTTTTCGCGATATGTTTCGGCGGCAAGTTTCAAGGCCTTGCGATCCCGCGCGGTGAAGGCGCGCAACGCATGCTGTACACGGTTTCCCAGCTGTCCAAGGATATCCTCTGGAATGTCGTCCGGATTTTGCGTCACAAAATAGACACCAACCCCCTTTGACCGGATCAGGCGGGCCACTTGCTCAACCTTGTCTACAAGCGCTTTGGGGGCGTCATCGAACAAAAGATGCGCCTCGTCGAAAAAGAACACGAGACGCGGTTTGTCCGGATCGCCAACTTCTGGCAGTTCCTCAAAAAGCTCACTGAGAAGCCAAAGAAGAAAGGTTGCGTAAAGTCTGGGGGCGGCCATCAGCTCATTTGCGGCCAGAATATTGATACGCCCGCGTCCTTCTGAATCGCTGACCATCAAATCCGCAAGATCAAGCGCGGGCTCTGCGAAAAATCCTGTCCCGCCCTGGTTTTCCAATACCAAAAGACGCCGCTGAATCGCGCCAATCGACTGCACCGAAATATTGCCATACCGAAGCGACAGATCCGCACGTTGTTCGCCAACCCAAACCAGCAGCGCCTGAAGATCCTTCAGGTCCAGCAGGGGCATGCCGTTTTCATCGGCCAGCCGGAACGCAATATTCAGGATCCCCTCTTGTGCCTCTGTCAATTCCAAAAGACGAGACAACAGCAAAGGGCCCATCTCTGCGACGGTGGTACGCACAGGATGACCCTGGCGGCCAAAAAGATCCCAAAAGGTGACGGGGAAGCCCTGATATGAAAAATCTTCCAGGCCGATTCTGGCAACACGATCCATGAAAGAGGCATGCAGATCGTGATCCGCGGTTCCGGGCATTGCAAGCCCAGCCAGATCGCCTTTGACATCAGACAGGAAGACCGGAACGCCGGCTGCGGAAAATCCCTCTGCCAATATTTGCAAGGTTACGGTCTTACCCGTTCCGGTGGCGCCCGCGATCAACCCATGTCTGTTTGCATACCTCAGGGACAACCACTGTTTGTTGTCTTGGTTTGGGCCTCCACCGCCAACGAGAACATCGTTTGTCATTTCCAAAGGCTCCTTTAACCGCGCTTTATAAACATACTAGCTTAACCATCTGGTGCCAGTGTGTTTTTCGGCCCGACGGTCATGTCCTCTTGCCGTTCGGGCCAACTTCCTCCCTGTCAGACTGACCGCGCCCAAGGGCGCGGTTTTTTTACAAAAAATGCCTGTTGACCGCTGGTGACAAGTTTCGTAGCGTGCCTGCAGTGATAAAGTCGGCAAGTCCGACGGGGAGAAAGAAAAGGGAAAGGGATCGCTCATGCGGTCCCTTTTCTAATTGTATGTCAATCGTTTAGAATATTTCTAACCAAGTTGATTTTTTCGCAGATTATTGCCGATCATCCCCTGTGGCGTCCTACTTTGCGCCTGACAGTCCGGGCGCGGCATGATAACCGCTATTGCAATCAACGGACCCAGAGCAGTGGAGACTTTCATGGCCAGATTGAGCATGGTTTTGCCCCTTATCGCGGCGCTTGCGGCAGCACCTGCCGCGGCTCAGGATGATGGAGACACGACAAAAGTTGAACCCGTTTTGGACACCGGGTCCCGCGTAGTTCAAAGCGACGTTGCCCCTGACGGCACCTACGTGCGTGAAACATCAGGCGACTGGCAGGTCAAATGTCTTAAGGATCCTGCGGGCGCAGAAAGGTGCCAGTTGTATCAGCTGCTGCTTGATGCAAACGGAAACTCGGTCGCAGAGGCGAATATCTTTCGACTGAAGGACAGCGGTCAGGTCATGGCTGGTGCAACTATTGTTGTTCCGCTGGAAACCCTATTGACCGAGGGGCTGACCCTTTCGGTCGATAACGGCAATGCCAAGCGCTACAACTTTTCTTTCTGCACTCCGATCGGATGCTTCGCGCGGCTTGGCTTCACCCAAGCTGATGTCGATGCCTTCAAACGCGGAGCGACCGGGACGATCCTGATTGTACCCGCCCTAGCGCCAAATCAGCCGGTGGCCGTGTCCATGTCATTGGCCGGTTTCACCAAAGGTTTTGACCTGATCACGCCAATTGAGGGTCCAAAGCAATAATCATTTCCTCGTGCGCCATGGCATGCGGGGACACTAGAACCACCTGTCTTGTGGACTCGCTACACGGACGAAGCGCCAAGCCCGTCCAGGACGGCGCGGGCTGCCCTGCGTCCCGGGGCAAGGCCGCCTCTCCCAAGGCGGTTCATTGTTTCATCCAAGGCAGGGCGCTGTGCGTCAGGATCCCTTAACACCTTTGACATGGCAGCCGCGATTGGCGCCGGCTGACAGGCGGCGCCAATAAACTCGGGAACGCGTCGCGTTTCCGAGACAAGGTTGACCAGTGTGACTGTGTCCACAAGCAACATTTTCATAACCAGCGTGCGCGAAAACCAGTTCATGTCATAGGCCACGACCATGGGCGTGGCTGCCGCAGCCAATTCCAATGACACCGTTCCAGAGGCGGCCAACGCTGCATCTGCCGCGGCAAAGGCGGCACGCTTTTGCTGGGCGGCTTGCCCGTCCGACAGGCCGCTTGGATCCACGATAACCGGCGCCCCCTTCCAGTCGGACGCTGCAGCGCGCACCTCTTGGGCCAGATGAGCCACTGTGGGGATCACCACGCGCAGGTCTGGGCAATCGCCGTGCAGTCGATCAACAACTTCTTTGAAAATGGGCATCAAGCGCGAAATTTCGCCGCGTCGAGATCCAGGCAGAACCAGCAACGACGGTTGCCCAACCAGCCCGTGCTCTTGCCGAAACTCCTGACACTCTGTGGCCGAGGCGACCGGTTCCGCGGCAATGGGATGGCCCACAAAATCACAACGCATGCCTTCCGCCTCGATCAGCGGCGGTTCAAACGGCAAGAGCGCCAGCACCTGATCGATATGCGCGGCCATCTTTCTAGCGCGTCCTGAACGCCAAGCCCAGACTGTTGGCGCAACGTAGTGAACGGTACGAATATCACTTTTGGCCTTAACCAGTTTGGCAACTCTGAGTGAAAACTCTGGGGCGTCGATCGTGATCAAGACATCTGGCTGCATGTCCAGAACGGCCTGAGCGGTTTGATGCACCCGCGCATTCAAATGCCGATACTGTGACAGGATTTCCACCAGCCCCATGACCGACAACTCTTCCATCGGAAAGAGAGAGTGCAATCCCTGTGCCTGCATCATTGGCCCGCCGATCCCGCGATAGTCAATCGCCTGGTCCGGCAGCAGGTCCTTCAGGCCCTGCATCAGCGCGCCGCCCAACTTGTCGCCCGAAATCTCGCCTGCCAGAATGAAAACGCGCATCAGGTGCCTCGTGTGCGAGCCCAAAGAAACATGCCGTGGCGATCCAAGGCGCTGACAACGGCCGGGCGATCCAGCACGATCACGCCGCCTGCCTCGATCGTCACCCCCGCAAGCCCAGCCCGTGCGGCACCTTCGACGGTCATTGGCCCAATGGTCGGCAAGTCAACACGCCGATCCTGATCGGGCTTTGGACCCTTGTACAACATGCCGAGTTTCGCGTCTGACGCCTTGAGGCCCTGCAACATGGCGTCTGTGCCGCTTGTGTCCTCACGGGCTATGATACGCCCGTCGCGGATCACACAGGCTTGGCCCAGATCAGCCAATCCCATGTCCGCAAGCGTGGCATCCCCCAACCTTGCGTCCTGATCGGCTTTTGCATAGGGCTGGGCTGCCGTGACAATGCCATCCTGCAACAGCAAATGAGGCGCAATTTCATGCGCGGCCATCACGTCGAACCCGGCGGATTGAAAGATCCCGATTGCAGCGCGCAGTGCGCCGTCATCACCTTGCTGCAATGCCTCCATGAAGATCGGAACCAACGGCAGCGTGGCGGCATCCAGGCGAGCGTGATCAACCGAAGGCCGATCGATCCCACCACAAAAACACACCCGGGTGACCCCCCGGTTACCAAGGTCGGTCAACAGGCTGCCAAGCGTTTCAAGCCGAAAAACCACGTCCGGATCAAGGCCCTGCGGCAGGGTCCCCTCGAGCGCGCAGATCAAAGGTCGCTCTGACACGGCGGCAACCAAAGTGGCAGGCAGCGCGCCCTGCCCTGCAATCAACGCCAGCATAACTTACCTCGGTGTCAGGAATGAGCGGCCACTTTCGCCCATCACAAAGGCCACGATTTCACGGACATAATCACTTTCGGTTTCTTCGCCCAACCGTTTGGCCCGCTCTGCGAAAGCGCCTTCACCATCCGACAACATCTGAAAGGCAGCGCGCAACGCGGTAATATCTGCACGCGACACGCCCTTGCGCTTGAGCCCCACCAGGTTCAACCCCTCCAGCTCTCCGCGTGGCGCTTGAACCAGTCCATAGGGAATGACGTCGTTTGTTACCATCGTCACCGCTCCGATGATCGCGCCGCGGCCAATTCGCACAAACTGATGAATGCCAGAGAGACCACCGATGATCACGTCATCTTCGACAACCACATGCCCGGCAATGGCGACCTGGTTCACGACAATGACCCGATCACCGATCTGCGCATCATGGGCCACGTGGCAACCCGCCATGAACAAACCATCGTTGCCAACGCGTGTGACACCGCCGCCGCCCTCGGTGCCGGTATTCATCGTCACATGTTCACGGATCCGGTTGCGCGCCCCAATCTCTAGCCGCGTCTTTTCCCCTTGGAATTTCAGATCCTGGGGAATCTCTCCGATCACCGAAAAGGGAAAGATTACGGTTTCCGGGCCCACTGTGGTATCACCCTGAACGACCACGTGGCTTTTGAGCTCGACGCCGCGCTCAAGCGTGACATCCGGACCAATATGGCAAAACGGACCGATGCGGCAGCCCTCGCCTATCTTGGCACCTGCTTCCACGATCGTACTTGGGTGGATCTGCGCATCGCTCACGCGGGAAGATCCATCATCGCAGTAAATTCCGCCTCTGCGGCCATCTCGCCTTCGACCTCGGCCACACCGGAGAACTTCCAGACCTTGCCACCCGGCTTTCCACGCATGGTTCGAAGCTTCATTGTCAGAACATCACCGGGCACCACCTTGCGGCGGAATTTGCATCGGTCAATGCCCATGAAGTAGATCAGCAGATCCTTATCCGCCAAATCCATTGCAACTCCGACCATGACGGCAGATGTCTGCGCCATCGCCTCCACGATCGTCACGCCGGGCATGATCGGGGTCCCCGGGAAGTGACCTTGAAAATGCGGTTCGTTCATGGTCACGTTCTTGAGCCCGGTTGCCGTCGAAAACCCGTCAATATCAACCACCTTGTCAACCAACAGAAACGGGTAACGGTGTGGCAAGATCCGTTGGATCATTTGAATGTCAGCGGATTTCAGGCTGTCGGTCATAGGGGCCCCCATGTGTCGTGTTTGCTTGGTGCCTAACAAGGGTTGACGCGCAGGGCAAGCCGGGCTTCCGCCTAGTCTTGCAGCTCCTGATCAGAATTCTGCGCGGTTCCATCCCCCATTGTTTCATCCAGACGCTGAATGACAAGATCTGTGATGTCGATGGCGTCGCGGCTCAGAAAGACCGACCGGCGGTCAACCACCACTGCGGCACCCAGGTTGCTCATAATGCCGTCGAGGATTGGCAAGGCGGCCTGCAACAACTGGCGCTCGGCTGTTTCGACCCGGCGGGACAGATCTGTCTCTCGTTCTTCGGTTTGACGACGAAAGTCCTGAGCTTTCTTGTCAAAGGCATCCGCGAGAGCCCGGAATTCCTCCGGAGAGACGGTTCCACGCATTTCGGTCAACTGCTGCTCTTCGGCAATCAGCGCGTTTTCGAATTGTGTCGTAACCCTTTGAATTTCGTCCCGCACCGCTTCAAACTCGGACACCATGCGGCGCCCAAAAAGGGTTGAGGTCAGCAGACGGTTGGGCTCTAGCGTTAAAACAGGGCTTTGAAATTGCCCAAGGCCCTGCCCCTGGTCCAATGGCTGGGCCACAGCCGGCGCTGATAGCAGCGCTGCTGTGACGGCCACAAACAGGATCCGGAACATCAGAATTGGGTCGAGATGGTGAACTCGAAAGACTGATCGCGGTCGAATTCCTCTTTGCTGAGTGCTTCGGTGAAGTTGAAGCGAAGCGGCCCGATCGCGGTATCCCAGAAGATTGACAGGCCAATCACCTGACGCGCCTTGAAATCACGTGACACAACCTCACTGTCGGGCGCGGTGACCGTTTTCGCATCGTCAAGCCCCCAAACAGAGCCGATGTCGTAGAAAACACCGGCCGAGATGCCATATTCCTCTGGCAGACCCACCGGGAACTCCGCTTCAAATCGCGCCACAGCAAAGTAATTGCCGCCCAGAGGGTCGTCGATCCCAGTGGTCGTATTGACCTCTCGTGGCCCAATACCGGCATATTCGAAGCCGCGCATGATGGAGGGCCCAATCAGGAAGCGGTCGACCACGCGGTCGCCCGTTCCGCTTGAGAAATTGACAGCCCCACCTTGCAGTGTCGCGCGCAGAGTCACCTCTTCGTTCAGGATCTTGGTCTGAGCAACCGCGCGGGCAGAGGTTTTCACGAAGTTGGTGTCGCCGCCCAAACCGCCAAAGTCCTGACCAAACTCAAGCAACACACCAGCATTGGGGTTCAAACCTGTTCGACGCGTATCGTAGCTGAACTTGTAACCAATCGAACTGTTGACCAAGCCACCCAGGGCCGATTCGGCTGTTATGATCTCACCGACGGTGCTTGTCGCGGGTATGGTCACATCCGCGTATTCCAACAGATAATGCAACCGCAGTCGGCTGTTTGGGGCAATGTCAAACGCCAGAGACGGCTCAAAGGTGCCGACAGTGGTATCCCAATCTGCTCCAAGCCGCTCTGATTCAAAATAGCTCAGCCCGATTCCGAAGGTCACATTCCGCCCCAAGAATGCCGGTTCCGCAAACGAAAAGCTGTAGTTGCGGGTTTCATCTGCCGTGGACACGCCGAAGGACAGTTTCTGCCCCCGCCCGAGGAAGTTCTGTTCAGAGAACTGGATGGTCAGTCCCAGACCCGAATCCGTGTTGTAGGAGGCCCCAAAGCTCAGGCTGCCAGTCGGCTTTTCTTCGACATCCACATCAACAATGACCTGCTGCGGAGACGAGCCTTCGCGTGCCTGCACATCGGCGGTCTTGAAAAAGCCAAGTGCGCGGATGCGTTCTGCGGCCTGGCGAATTTCGCGCGGATTGAAGGGATCGCCCTCGACCACATAAAACTGCCTGCGAATGACATCATCGCGTGTTGTGGTGTTGCCTTCGATATCGATCCGCTCCACAAAAACGCGGGGCCCCCGAGTAAGCACGAACTCAACGCTCAAGGTCAGATCACGGTCGTTGCGGGTGACGCGCGGTTCGACACGCACGAAATCGAGCCCGTTTTTGACGGCCAACCGTTCCAGTCGCGCGATGTCAATCTCAACAAGGCTGGGCGAATACACGATGCCGGGCCGCATCCGCAGCGCTTTTTGAAATTCATCCGAATCCGCATCCGGAAGGTTTGACGTCACCGTGACGTCCGCCACGCGGAACTGCTGTCCCTCTTCGACATTGAAAGTGACGAAATAGCCATCGCGTGTCTCGGCCAGTTCGGCATTCACGCCGGTGATACGAAAATCAACATAGCCACGGGACTGATAAAAATCCCGAAGCACCTGCCGGTCAAATTCAATCCTGTCTTCAACAAAGGTGTCAGACCTGATGAAGGCCCGGAACAGACCTGCCTGCTTGCTTTCAAGTACGCGACGCAATCGCCGGTCAGAATATGTCTTGTTGCCAACGAAGCCAATCCGCTCAACTTCAATCACGCCGCCTTCAAAGATCTCGAAAACGAGGTCGACACGGTTGTCATCGCGGCGAATGATCTTTGGCTGTACCCGCGCGGCCAAGCGGCCTTGCTGGCTGTAGGCCTGACTGATGGCGGCGGCGTCTGCCTCTGCGACGGCGGCATCAAAGACGCGGCGTGATTGGGACTGTATGACCTGCTCAAGGTTTTCATCCTTGATTCGACGATTGCCTTCAAAGGTCACTCGGTTGATTGTCGGCAGCTCCACCACCCGAATGATCAGGCGCGACCCCTGGGGGATGATCTCGACCGATTCAAACAACCCAGATCCGATGATGTTCTGGTACGCAGTGTTCAGCTGTGCAGCAGAAACTGTTTCACCTCGTGCGATTCCCGCGAGCGCGATGATCGCGGTGGGATCAACGCGCTGGTTTCCGTCGATTTGAACATTGCTAAAGGCGTAGGATTGCGCATGCGATGCTTTAGGAATTGCAGCCCAAGCTATTGTAAATGCGACGATAAACGTCGCAATGATGGACTTGAAATTCACCTTATTGCGTCCAGAAAAAGACGCGCGCGCCCTCATTATTTCGGTCATCACGCCAATCCGTTAAAGACATCCCAGTGAGAACGTGAGTATCGGGAATGTGGCGTGATGTCAAAACTCTCGGCGTCGTAATTCGTGTCATTAAGCCAGGTCAGCGGGCTTGCGCTTAGAGGGACCCGAAAAAACCGCCCAAGATCAACGCAAAGAAGATTGTAAAGACGTACAAGAGGCGATCCCAGTTCAGAAAAAAGAGAAAGCTCAGGCTACGGTATCCGTCGTGAATGGTGTTCATGGTGCCGCCCAGGTAATGTTGCGTTCGCAGCAACAGTTACCTGGCAACTGAGGCAATAATTTGTCTGTATTGCGGCAGTGTTCTAGGGGCAGAACAAATCGCTGGTTGTGCCGAGGATCATCAACAACAGGATCAAGCCCAGACCGATGGACATCAGCACACGCAATACCATGTCGCTGGGTGGACGCCCCGATACTGCCTCGTATGCGAAAAAGCACAAATGCCCGCCGTCCAGAACAGGAATGGGGAATAGGTTGATCAACCCGACAGCGGTCGACAAAAGCGCAATGAACCAAATGAAGTTTGTTGTGCCTTGACTGGCCATCTCGCCCGATGTCTGTGCGATTCCGATGGGGCCGGACAGATTACATGTGCTGATGCTGCCGGTGATCATGTGCCACAGTCCGGACAATGATCCTCGGATGATTTCGTAGGTTTGCGCTGCACCATCCCCCAAGGCCGAAACAAAGCTGGGCGTCGAGGTTGCGGGCTCAAAGAACCATCCGCCCACGATGCCAATGCGGTACACTGTCTTGAAACCTCCATCTGGCTGAGGTTCGTCCATCTGTTTGGGCGTCAGCACCAGGTCCAGTATGCCGCCATCACGCCACACCTGAAGCTGAAGCCCTGCCCCTTCGGAGGATTCCACCCTGTGGCGCAGGTCTTCAAAGGCTGAGATCTCTGTGCCATCGATGGTCAGAATCAAATCGCCGGCCTCCATGCCCGCGTCACTGGCGGCCGATTGTGGCACGATGGCCGTTGCAATCGGAGGATATACATATGGACCAGGCACGGCCAACTGCTGCCCAGCTCGCAGCACCGTGTATTCAAGTTGGTTTTCACGTGGCAGGCCCCGCAGAAACACATCAAAGGCGGCGGGTTGATCAAAACGTGGCACCGCTTCACCTTCAATGGCAAGGATCTGGTCGCCCTTTTGGAGGCCTTGTTCAATCGGAAGCGTGCGCAAGGTTCCGACCTCAACCGGATCGGTCGGGCGCCCTTGAACCATGAAGATGCCTGCAAAAACCAGAATGGAGAGCGCAAAATTGAACAAGGGGCCTGCGGCGACCGTGGCGGACCGCGCCCACAAGGGGGCGCCGTTCATAGTGCGCCGCCGCTCTGCTGCACCCATGTCGGACATCGCCTCTGCATCCATCCCACCCGAAGCATTGGCGTCGCCCTTGAATTTGACGTAACCGCCGAATGGCAAAGCAGCGATCTGCCAGAGCGTTCCACGACGATCCATCCGGGAATACAGAACCGGTCCGAACCCAAGTGAAAAGACATCAGCGTCAATCCCTGACCATCGCCCGACGATGTAGTGACCGTACTCATGGATGGCCACGATGATTGACAGCGCGACTACAAATGCCACGATCATTTGCACAAAGCCGCCGAATTGCGGGACAAAACTGATCAGATCCAAAACACGCCTCTACTTTTGACTGGTCTGGTGAATATCATCTTTTGCCGCATCACGCGCAGCTAGATCAGCCCGCAGGACTGTATCAAGGTCAATATCGGCATGATTAAGGCCGTTTGTAGCTGAAAGCCTGTCAAGGACCCTTTCCACCACAGCAGCCATATCCAAGAAACCGATCCGCTTTTGCAAGAAAGCATCCAGTGCCACCTCTTTGGCGGCGTTGAACACAGCCCCGTGCAATCCACCGGCCTCCATCACCTGGCGCGCCAAACGTAGGGCGGGATAGCGATCTGGACAGACCTCACGGAAGTTCAACTGACCGATCGACAGCAGATCGAGGGTTTTGACTGGCAGAGGGTCGCGGTTGGGGTGATGCAGGGCATAGCCAATGGCATGGCGCATATCCGGAACGCCCATATGGCCAATCATGCCGCCATCGCGAAACGCGACCATGGCATGCACGACCGACTCGGGGTGAATGCAGGCCTCTATCTGGTCGGGGTCAAAGCCAAACAGCTCCTTTGCCTCAATCAACTCAAGCGCCTTGTTGAACATCGAAGCGCTGTCGATCGTGATCCGTGTTCCCATGGACCAGTTGGGATGGGTCGCAGCCTGTTCTGGCGTTGCATGGGCCAGATCTGCCAAGGGCCAATCGCGAAATGCCCCCCCAGAGGCCGTTATGATCACCTTGTCGACGGCGTCCCGTGGTTCGCCATTCAAGGCTTGAAAAAGCGCGGAATGCTCACTGTCGACGGGCAGAATGGTGCCTCCGTTCGCGCGGGCGGTCGCCAGCATCAAAGGCCCTGCGCAAACCATGCTTTCCTTATTGGCCAGCGCCAGAGTGGCCCCTTGCTGAAGAGCCCTGACACCAGGCTCAAGCCCCGCAGCCCCAACGATAGCCGACATCACCCAATCTGCGGGCCGCGTCGCTGCCTCGCACAGGGCAGTGGGTCCGGCGGCCGCCTCGATCCCTGATCCTTCAAGCGCCTGGCGCAACGCGGGCAAGTGTTGGTCATGCGCTGTCACAACCAGTTTCGCGCCAACCTGAAGTGCGTCGGCCGCAAGTTGTGCGATATTGTGTCCGCCAGTGAGGGCAATCACGTCATAGTCGTCCGGCGCTCGTTTGATCAGATCAAGCGTATTTTGCCCAATCGATCCTGTTGCTCCGAAAATTGAAATGCGGCGGCTCATTGGCCCAAGGCGTCCAGGCTAACCATCGGCCCCAGAAACACAAGCAACAAACCAGCACCAAGCATGCCGTCGAAACGATCAAAGACGCCGCCATGCCCCGGAATCAGATTTGAACTGTCCTTGACCCCCGCTCCGCGCTTTATCGCGCTTTCACTGATATCGCCAAGTTGGCTGGCGAAGGACACGATCATGCTGATCAGGATGAGCCACACTCCCAGCGGCAACTGACCCATCATCAACCCGCCCAGAACCCCCGAGCCGATCCACCCGGCAATAGTTCCGGCCCATGTCTTTTTCGGTGACAAGCTTGGCCAGAACTTGGGTCCACCAATGGTACGCCCCGCGAAATATCCCGATACGTCTGTCACCACCACAACCAGAACCAGCCAGAATGTCCAGACCAATCCCAAGTTCGTGCGAACACTTCCCAACCCGTAAACCGCAAGCAGGATCAGCAACGAAATCCCGGCAAAACGCACAGCCGCGCCACCGAGCAATACAGCCCCGGCAACCGCAGGAAGCAACAAAGAGATCAAGGTTACAGGTCCTGGACTGACCAGCGCTCCGAGAACGGCGCCGCCTCCAAGGAGAGCCAGACAAATAGCAGGGACAGACCGATCCGGCGCCAACATTGTGCTCAGTTCCCAAAGAACCGCACAGCACAAAACTGACACCAGAAGATGCCACCAAAGTCCCCCCATCCAAAGGGTGACCAAGCCTATAGCCAACATGATCACCCCTGAGATCACTCTCGGCTTAAGATTGCTCCAATCTTGCTTTGCGGTCTGTCCCATCAAACTGACACTGCCCCAAATCGCCTCTCACGGCCCGCGTAATTGTTGATCAACCCTTGAAATTCTTCGGCTGAAAAGTCCGGCCATAGCGTGTCGATAAACTCATATTCAGCGTAGGCCGACTGCCAAAGAAGAAAGTTCGAGATGCGCGCTTCGCCACTTGTACGGATTACAAGGTCGGGATCCGGCAAAACATATGTATCCAAATACTTTGGCAGTGTTTCTTCATTCACGTTTTCAGGATCCAGACGCTGTGCGGCAACGTCTTGTGCAAGACGCTTGGTTGCGCGCGCGACCTCGTCCCGACCACCATAGTTGATCGCAATGGTCAGGTTGATACCGGTGCAACCCCTGGTCATTTGTTCCAGCTCATCCATCAATCCAACGAGCTTTTTGTCAAGGCGAACGCGATCTCCGATAAAGCGAACGCGCACGTTTTGATCGCATAGAGCGCGGGCTTCCATCGTGATGTAGCGACGAAACAGGCTCATCAAACCTGCAACCTCGGTCTGAGTGCGTTTCCAGTTTTCGGTCGAAAATGCAAATATTGTCAGGTACTTGACGCCAAGATCAGGGCAGGCTTGTACGATTTCACGCACCCGTTTCGCCCCCGCGTGGTGGCCAAACAGTCTAGGACGCCCGCGCTGTGTCGCCCAACGCCCGTTTCCATCCATGATAACGGCCACGTGTCGTGGACCGTCAGTGTCGCGGATCGGTTTGACCATCTATTAGGTGCCTCCCCGGACCTGCTCAGACCTGCATGATCTCTTCTTGTTTGGTATCGAGCAACTTGTCGACCTGTGCAATGTAACTGTCCGTCAGCTCCTGGACCTCACCTTCCCAAAGCTTCTGGTCGTCTTCCGATAGCCCGTCGGCTTTGGCCTTCTTGATCTGGTCCATGCCGTCGCGACGTACATTGCGCACAGATACGCGGGCACTTTCCGCGTATTGCCCCGCAACCTTGCCCAACTCTCGGCGGCGCTCTTCGTTCAGTTCTGGAATGGGCAGCATGATAATCGTGCCATTCAACTGCGGATTGATGCCCAACCCACTCTCGCGAATCGCCTTTTCAACCTTGCCCACAAGGCTCTTATCCCAAACGTTGATCGTGACCATGCGCGGTTCTGGGACATTGACCGTGCCAACCTGGTTGATCGGGGTCATCTGTCCATAGGCGTCTACCTGCACAGGCTCCAACATGGATGCAGAGGCCCGCCCCGTGCGTAATGAGGCGAACTCGGTGCGCAGATTAGAGATCGCGCCATCCATACGGCGGGTCAGATCATCGGTATCAAGTTCAAAATCTTCGGACATGGCGCTGCTCTTTCTTGGTCTTCGTCGTCAAGACGCAAACATCGTTATATCAGTCTGTTGCCGCTTGAACAGTCGAATTGCTAGGCGAAACCCGCATTCGTCGGCGGATCAAAGCCGTATTTGCATAAACCGCAAGGCGAAATTCGGTTCAAAGCTCACGCTGGCCTATGGTCATGCACGGCATTGCCATCTCATCGCTCTAAGTGGTTAATAAGCCTCGGGTCCGTCTTTTGGGGCAGTGAACGTATGTCAACGCGGGTGTTGTGACGCCCTAGGCCGCGATCGGGATCCGGAGGCCAGCGATACAGGCTGCAAGGCCGCTGTTCGCCGGACCTGACCGTGAATGACAGACAGATATAACGCCGGCAAATCGGCACGCGCGGACCGTTCACATGCGCTGAGGTCAGATTCGATCTGGTTTGATCAATTGACAGTTGTATAGGTTCCCTTACCGGCCAAAATTCCCCGGAACCCACCCGGTTCGTCCAAAGAGAAGACGATGATTGGCAAGTTGTTGTCGCGCGCCAAGGCTATCGCAGAGGCATCCATAACCCCCAAATGCCCGGCCAGGACCTGATCGTAGGTCACCGTGTCATAGCGCTTGGCATCATCGTGCTTCATCGGGTCCTTGTCATAGACACCATCGACCTTGGTGCCCTTGAAGATTGCCTCACAGGCCATTTCATTGGCGCGCAAGGTTGCGGCGGTATCCGTGGTGAAATAGGGATTTCCTGTGCCTGCTGCGAACACGCACACACGCTTTTTTTCAAGGTGGCGCACGGCACGGCGGCGGATGTAAGGCTCACAGACCTGATCCATCGGAATGGCGCTTATCACACGGGTGAACACACCCAGCTTTTCCAGCGCGGCCTGCATGGCCAAAGCGTTCATCACCGTTGCCAGCATTCCCATGTAATCCGCGGTCGTCCGCTCCATCCCCTGAGCGCTGCCAGAAAGCCCGCGAAAGACATTGCCGCCGCCGATCACCATGCAAATCTCGACCCCAAGATCGTGAACAGATTTAACTTCGCGGGCGATTCTTTCGACGGTTGGTGGATGCAGGCCATAGCCTTGGTCGCCCATCAGGGCTTCTCCTGATATCTTCAACATAACGCGTGAAAATTTTGCTATCGGCAGGTCGTCTGTCATGTTGCGCTCCGGGGCTGGCAGAGAGTAGGATTGGGTGCAAAATGTCGGAAAATGCCGCCAGACACAATGCGACGCGGCGTTTATTTGACAACAAAGATAACAAGATACGTCGCAGGACGCACGAGGCATGGACGAAACCGGAATGAAAGAGCTTTTGGCGCTTTCCCCTGACAGACCGGTGCTGATTGCGGGGCCCACCGCAAGCGGGAAGTCTGCCTTGGCCTTGGAAATTGCCGAACGGTCCGGGGGCGTGATTGTGAATGCGGACGCACTGCAGGTCTATGACACCTGGCGCATCCTGACGGCCCGCCCATCGGTTGGCGATGAAGCGCGCGCGCCGCATGGTCTTTATGGCCATGTGCCCGGAGACCGCGCTTATTCGGTCGGGGACTGGCTGCGCGACCTTGACCCCTTTTTGACAGGGCCTGAACGGCCGATCATTGTTGGCGGAACCGGGCTTTACTTTTCTGCTTTGACCGAAGGACTTGCCCAGATCCCGCCGACCCCGCCCGATCTGCGTCGTTTGGCTGATCATCGGGTCGCAACCGAGGGGCATGGAGCTCTTGCGGCGGAATTGGACGAGCACACCCTGGCACGAATTGACACCGCAAACCCGATGCGTGTTCAACGCGCATGGGAGGTTCAGATGGCGACCGGGCGCAGCATTTCGACCTGGCAGGCGGACACACCGCCGCCGCGATTGCAGCTGTCGCAGACGCATGCCATCGTTTTCGACGCTCCCAAAGACTGGCTGAACGCACGCATTGCAGCGCGATTTGACAAGATGCTTGACGAGGGGGCGCTTGCCGAGGCGCGGACCAACCTGGCGCGATGGTCGCCAGATCTGCCTTCTGCCAAGGCCATAGGTGCGGCGGAGCTGATCGCCCATCTGCGCGGCGAAATGACCTTGGGCGCCGCTGCCGAGCGCGCCTCTATCCTGACACGACAATTTGCAAAACGCCAAAGAACCTGGTTTCGGTCGCGGATGTCACAGTGGATCCGTTACAGGCCAGATCACCCATGAGCGATGCGCCCTCATTCCTGCGTCACGGATCAGCCCGGGCCTCAGAGAGGAATGCCGCATGGTTGAGCGGCACCATCGCCTGCCAATCCATTGCGCAGGTCAGCAAGGGGGAACCTTGGCGCCTATTGCTTCTGCATGACCGACCGACGCATGCGCTGATCTGGATTACCCGTGGCCAGGGTCGCGTTATCCTTAACGGAGTGCGTCGCGGCGTGGGCGCACATAATGCCCTTGTGATTCCAGCGGGCACGCTGTTTTCTTTGGAGTTGGGTCCCCAAGCTCTGGGCCAGGTCATCGAAAGCCCAGCTGGTCTGACGGGCCGGATGCCACGCGATCCGATGCATTTGCGGGTCCGTGACGCGCTGGCCCAAGCCGAGTTGACTGCCGAACTCGAGGCGATGCAACGAGAGATCTCGCAAAACCGCCCCTTGGTGCAAGAGGCCCTGACGGCGCGGCTTGGATTGATTTCAGTTTGGGTTCAAAGGCAATTCGGGGCCGGATCGGCGGATACACCACGGGAAACCGCGGGCCAAAGGCTGGCGCGACGCTTTTCGGAGCGTGTGGCCCGGGAATTCCGCTCTGACAAGGCCATGGGCGCCTATGCCGAAGACCTTGAGGTCACGCCAACTCATCTGACGCGCATTTGCCGGGAGTGCTGTGGCAAAACCGCTGCGGACATCCTTACGGAACGCCGAGTGTACGAGGCGCGTCTGCTTTTGTCTCAACCGGGACCTGCAATCAAAGATGTTGCGCGACACCTTGGATTCCACAGCGCCGCATATTTTACCCGGTTCATGCAACAGCATACAGGCCTGACGCCGACATTGCTGCGTCGAAACGCTCAGTCACGATCCCGTTAGCCATTTGATTGGATTCAAATAGCCCTTGCAACTTGGTGAATGTCGCTTTTGAATTGAGTGTATGCCGTTTTTGGACCCTCAAATGACGAAACCTGTCGTTGACGGACGCGTCAAAAGAGTGCCGTATGGGAGTTCATAACGAATGCGGGATAAGCTGGCCCTCGGGTCGCGACAAAAAAGTGAGCACCCGCACAAGTTTCAGTGTGTCACAGGGAGACAAAGATGACGCAATCCACGACAACAACCAAGATCCATCCTGCGGCGGAGATGTACGCCAAGGAATTCAAGGCAGGTCAACTTGATCGCCGCGAGTTTCTGTCACGCACGACGGCTTTGGGTCTGACCGCAACAGCGGCATATGCGCTGGGTGGTTTGCAGCGTCCCGCCGAAGCGGCGGCCCATGCGCAAACGGGCGGCACCATTCGGATGGAAATGGAAGTGCGTGCGTTGAAGGATCCGCGCACCTACGATTGGACACAAATTGCCACTTATTCAGCTGGTTGGTTGGAATACCTGGTTGAGTACAACAGCGACGGTTCATTCAACCCCATGCTGCTGGAAAGCTGGGAAGCCAACGCAAACGCGACAGAGTACACATTGAATGTGCGCAAGGGCGTCAAATGGAACAACGGCGATGATTTCACGGCCGAGGATGTTGCCAACAACATTACCCGTTGGTGTGACAAGGCTGTCGAGGGCAACTCTATGGCGGGGCGGTTTGCCTCGTTGGTCGACGATGACACCGGCAAGGCAATGGATGGTGCGATCACCGTTCTTGACAGCCACACCGTAAAGCTGGTCACCAAGTCGCCTGACATCACGATCATCCCCGGAATGGCCGACTATCCAGCCGCGATCGTCCACAGCTCGTTTGATGCCGATACCATGCTGGACAACCCGATCGGCACCGGCTTTATGAAGCCCGAAAGCTATGAAGTGGGCGTCAAGGGCGTTCTGGTGCGTAATGAAGACCACGAGTGGTGGGGTTATGCTGCCGGAAAGGGCGGCTACGTGGATCGCATCGAATTCATCGACTACGGCACCGATCCTGCAGCTGTGATCGCAGCCTACGAAGCCGAAGAAATCGATATGAACTGGGAAAGCCAGGGTGAATTCGTCGATATTCTCGACTCGATTGGTCTGGTGAAGTCACAGGTTGCCTCGGGTGCGACAATCGTCATTCGTCCAAACCAGCTTGCCACAGATGGGGAAGGCAACACACCCTACGCCGACGCACGGGTGCGCAAGGCCCTGGCCATGGCGGTCGACAACAACGTGTGTCTGGAACTGGGGTATGCCGGACTTGGCATTGCCGGAGACAACTTCCACGTCGGTCCCATGCACCCAGAGCATGACCCCTCTGTGACACGCCTGCCCTACGATCCCGCTGGCGCCAAGGCGCTGATGGAAGAGGCCGGAATGGGCGACTATGAGCACGAACTGATCTCGATTGATGATGGCTGGCGCAAGGACACGACAGACGCCGTGGCAGCGCAGTTGCGTGATGCAGGTATCGAGGTCAAGCGCACCGTTCTGCCTGGCTCGACCTTCTGGAACGACTGGGCCAAGTACGCCTTCTCATCGACCAACTGGAACCACCGCCCATTGGGAACTCAGGTTCTTGGCCTGGCGTATAAATCAGGCGAAGCCTGGAACGAGTTCGGCTGGTCCAACAGTGAGTTCGACGCCCTGTTGGCCGAGGCAAATTCGCTTGCAGATGCAGACGAGCGCCGCGTTGTGATGGGCAAAATGCAGCAGATCATCCTCGACGAAGGTGTGACGATCCAGCCATACTGGAGGTCGATCCAGCGTCACCACCGCGACAACCTCGTGGGTGTGGAAATGCACATCGCCTACCTCCCGCAAATCTACAAATGGGGCCTTGCAGCCTAAGCAACAGCTTGGCGAAGCCGCGCGGATCAGCGCGGCTTCGCACGACTAGGGCAGCGTATGCACAGGGCCAGCCGCCGAGCGGCCTGACAAGTGCGAACTGACACCAACTGGGGCTCAAATGGGACTTTTCATATTGAGGCGCGTCGGGGTGATGATCCTGACGGCATTATGTCTGACGTTCATCGTTTTCTGGTTAACAAATCTTTACCCGAACCTTGAAAAACTGGCCAAGACACAGGGCAATTTCCGGATGTCGGATGAGGCCGTGGCAAGCTGGCTTGAAACGCGCGGGTATTTGCAATCCACTCCGAAGAAATATGCCGAATGGCTTGGCGTGGTGCCGTCCTACCGGGCGACCGACAGCGAAGGGGACGTGATTGGACGTTGCATTCAACCCGGAATCGCAGCGGAAGATTCGCCCAGCTATTGCGGCATTCTTCAAGGATATTGGGGGTGGTCGACGGTCTTTAAAGAGCCGGTGGCGGACATTGTCTCGTTACGCTTGGGCTTGACTGGAAAACTGATGTTCTGGGTCTTGTTGGTGATGGTGCCCACGGCCTTGTTGGTTGGGATCCTCGCCGGGATGCGCGAAGGGTCGGTCACTGACCGCACATTGTCGACATTCGCCATCACGACAACGGCAACTCCGGAATACGTTTCAGGTGTTATCTTGATCGCGGTTTTTTCATCCTCGGCCGTTGGATTGAAGTGGTTCAAAGGTTCTGCCACCTCGGCGATGGAGACAGTCACCTTTGAAAACTTCACATTGCCCGTCATTACGATCGCGCTTTATGGCATGGGCTATGTCGCACGGATGACGCGTGCCTCGATGGCCGAAGTCATGACTGCGCAGTATATCCGAACCGCGCGCCTAAAGGGCGTCAGCTTTCGGAATATCGTTATGAAACACGCGCTCCGAAATGCGCTGATCGCGCCCTTTACCGTGATTATGCTGCAGTTTCCCTGGCTGCTTAACGGTGTGGTGATTGTTGAGACTCTGTTCAATTACAAGGGGTTTGGCTGGGTGTTGGTTCAGGCGGCCGGTAACAATGATATCGAGCTTCTGCTTGGTGTGTCTGTCGTCTCGGTCATCGTGGTTCTGGTGACGCAGCTGATTTCTGACATTGGCTACGTTTATTTGAACCCGCGCATCAGCGTATCGTAAGGAGGATTTGCGAATGGAACCGCTTACCTGGACAGGGTCACTGGACTTTCTGAATCCTATCTTCATCGCGTTGATCTTTATCTGCGCGGCATTGGTTGCGGCGTATATGGTCGCAAGCGTCTTTGCCCCCGAGGCACAAACCACGGTGAATCCCGATGGCACATTGTCTGTCTCACCCAGCCTGCTGACACTGGTAACATCAGCATTGAAGTATGGCTTTCTGGCCATCATCACCGTTCTGCTGGCCTATCTGATCGGAGGTATGTTTCTTGGACTGAATGCAGGCATCATTGGTGCGATGAGCCAGCAATTCGTGCCGGTATGGATATCCCTTGTCGTGTTGTTTGTGCTCTCTATCACCTACAAACGCAGATTGGGGCTTTACGGAAAACTGTTTGACTCGACCGTTGGCATGATCGGTTTTGCACTGGTGATGTTCTGGGTCTTTACCGGCCTGTTTGGCGCCTTTGACATGATTGTCACACATGATGCGCTGACGCAGGTGTCGGGTATGAAAAACAAGGTTCCGGGCACGCCGATGCGCGGTGCAGACGAAGGGGACTTCCCATACTATCTGCTTGGCGGAGACAACCTCGCGCGTGACGTGTTCAGCCGCATGGTCAAAGGCTGTCTTATCGTGGTGTTGATTGCGCCGCTTGCGACACTTTTTGCGTTCATGGTTGGCATTACGCTCGGATTGCCTGCGGGTTACTATGGTGGGCGGCTCGATACAATTCTATCCTTCACGGCCAACCTGATCCTCGCGTTCCCGGTCATTTTGTTGTTTTACCTGTTGGTGACACCGGAAATTAGAGCAACCGGATTGCCACAATATATGGCCTCTATCCTTTTCATCTTTCCGCTGGTCTTTCTGACGGTCTTGCTGAATTCACGCTTTTACACGCAACCTGGTTTCCGCACACCTTTGCTGATCGCGGTTCTGGGAATGGGCGGCTGGATCTACCTGTCGCTTATTTCAGAAGTCGGCAGCAAGGTGCATGTGATCCCCGGATTTGCTGATCTGTTTGACCTCGACGGCGGTATCCTGACCGTCTTTGTCTCGGTGGTTTTTGTCAACTCGCCGACTGTTTTCAGGATCGTCCGAGGTCTGACAATGGACATCAAAACCCGTGATTACGTCGCAGCGGCACAAACCCGAGGCGAAGGTGCCTGGTATATCATGCTTTGGGAAATCCTGCCCAATGCACGGGGGCCCTTGATCGTCGACTTCTGTCTGCGCATTGGATACGCGACCATCCTTTTGGGCACCCTGGGCTTTTTTGGGCTGGGCCTTGAACCTGAAAGTCCGAACTGGGGCAACACGATCAACGAAGGCCGCAAGCTTTTGTCGATCTATCTGCATCCGGCCATCGTGCCCGCGCTGTCGCTTTTGTCACTGGTCCTTGGGCTGAACCTTCTGGCGGACGGCCTTCGTGAGGAAAGCCTGAAAGACTGAATTATGGGGGATCCGGGTGGCTGTGCCGCCTGGGTCCCTGGATTATTCTGGGTAAGAAAGCCGGCGGGTGACGTCAGGCGTCTGCCCCTCCGACAGGGAGATGTAACATGACCAAAACGGAGTATGACGGGCCAATCCTTGAGATTGATCAGCTGTCGATTTCCTTCTTCACGCGGTTGCGTGAAATCCCGGCTGTGATGGACTTTTCAGTGGCCGTGCAACCCGGTGAGGCGGTTGGCCTGGTGGGTGAATCCGGATGTGGAAAATCGACCGTGGCATTGGGTGTCATGCAAGACCTGGGCAAAAATGGCCGGATTGTTGGTGGCTCCATCAAATTCAAGGGGCGCGACCTTGGCCAGATGAGCATGGAAGAGCTCCGCGATATTCGTGGGTCTGAAATAGCCATGATTTATCAAGAACCGATGGCCAGTCTGAACCCGGCAATGAAAATCGGCAAGCAGTTGATGGAAGTCCCCATGATCCATCAAGGAATGGATGAAAAGGCGGCCTATGACCGTGCATTGCAGGTCGTGACTGACGTCAAACTTCCAGATCCCAAGCGCATGCTGGACAGTTATCCGCACCAACTGTCCGGAGGGCAGCAACAGCGGATCGTGATTGCCATGGCGTTGATGTCAGAGCCCGCACTCTTGATCCTCGACGAGCCGACAACAGCCCTTGACGTAACCGTGGAAGCCGCAGTGGTTGAGCTGGTCAAGGAGCTCGGCAAGAAATACGGCACGTCAATGCTTTTCATCAGCCATAACTTGGGTCTTGTGTTGGAAACCTGTGACCGCCTTTGTGTGATGTATTCCGGCGAGGCGGTAGAAACCGGATCGATTGCGGACGTTTTTGACAAGATGCAGCACCCCTATACTCAGGCGCTGTTTCGCTCTATTCCCTTGCCCGGTGCGGACAAAAATACCCATCCCCTCAAGGCTATTCCGGGCAACTTTCCCCTGCCCCATGAGCGCCCGCAGGGCTGCAACTTTGGGCCCAGATGTGACTATTTCGAAGCCGGGCGATGTGATGCGGATGCCATCCAGATGGAGCCCATCGAAGGTGACGATCGCCATTGGAGTCGGTGCCTGAAGTTCCGCGAAATCGACTGGGATGCCCCGATCGACGTCATCGATCAAAAAGCCAAGGCCGAGATCGGCGATGTCGTTTTGAAAATGGACAACCTCAAGAAATATTATGAGGTTGCAGCAAATGCTTTGTTTGGCGGCGGCAACACCAAGGTTGTCAAGGCGAATGAAACGCTCAGTTTCGAAGCGCGCGAATCCGAGACCCTGGCGATCGTTGGGGAATCCGGCTGTGGCAAGTCGACCTTTGCCAAAGTGTTGATGGGGCTGGAAACGGCCACGGATGGGCAGATCATCCTTGACAATCGCAACATCGAGTCGACGGCCATTGAAAGTCGTGACACCGAAACGGTGTCGGACATCCAGATGGTTTTTCAAAACCCCTTTGACACATTGAACCCATCGATGACCGTCGGGCGACAGATCATTCGCGCGCTGGAAATCTTTGGCGTTGGCGCCTCCGAGGCCGAACGCAAAGAGAGGATGCTCAAGCTTCTTGACCTGGTGAAACTGCCCCGGGCTTTTGCCGATCGCATGCCGCGCCAGCTTTCAGGCGGTCAAAAACAGCGCGTTGGCATTGCCCGCGCCTTTGCCGGCGATGCTCGGATCGTGGTGGCGGACGAACCAGTCTCGGCCTTGGATGTATCGGTCCAGGCTGCCGTGACGGATTTGCTCATGGAAATTCAACGCGAACACAAGACCACTCTGCTGTTCATCAGTCATGATCTTTCGATTGTGCGTTACCTCAGTGACCGGGTCATGGTGATGTACCTCGGCCATGTGGTGGAACTCGGCTCGACCGAGCAGGTCTTTGCCCCTCCCTACCACCCCTATACCGAGGCATTGCTTTCAGCAGTGCCAATCGCGGACACCAGCATCGAGAAACAGCACATCGTGCTGGAAGGTGACATTCCATCCGCGATGAACCCGCCGCCGGGCTGTCCGTTCCAGACACGCTGTCGCTGGAAATCTGAGGTTCCGGGGGGCTTGTGTGAAAAAGAAGTGCCTCCGGTGCGGCAGATGGAGGCCGGGCATCAGGTGAAGTGCCATCTGGCAGACGACATTTTGGCCCGCATGGAGCCCGTGATCAAAGTCGCGGCAGAGTGAGCGCACCTTAACCTAGTGTTTGCTTTGCAATCGCATCACTTGCCCAATACATCAAATATGGCATAGGCTCGTGGAATAACCGCGGGCCTTTTGTCATGAAATACCTTTTTGTAACACTTTTGTATGTACTTCTTGCCCATCCGGCTTGGGCAGCCAAGCTTGCTTTGGTGATCGGCAATTCCCAATATGCACAGCTTCAGGACCTTAAGAACCCAACTACCGACGCTGAAGGGTATCGTGATGTCCTCTCTGTGCTTGGCTATGATGTAACCTTTCACACCGATCTTGATCGCTTCGGTATGGAAGACGCAATCATAGACTTCGCAGATCGAATTCGCGATGGCGATGAGGCCTTTGTGGTTTTCTCGGGTCATGGATGGAGCGATGGATCCGTAAATTATCTTTTGGCGACAGACAGCCCGCTTTCGGGTTCCGAGCGAAAACTCAAACGGTATTCCTTTGCTCTGAAGAATGGATATAACGGCTTGCTTGATGAATTGGCGCTTCAGGGCGCCGGCCTTCAGGTGGCCGTTGTCGATGCATGTCGTGACAATCCGTTCAAGCCGCCTGAAGGCAGCAAGAACCTTGGTATTGGAAGAGGCTTGTCCCGCTTGCAACCCCCCGAGGGTGCTTTTGTCGTGTTCTCTGCCGGCGCAGGAGAGGTGGCCTTGGATCGGCTTCCAAGTGATCCGGCGGATGAAAAGTTCAGTGTATTCACACGGCATTTCTTGCCGTTGCTGAATTCCGGCCTCACTCTTGAGGATGCGGTGTCCCTGGCGCAGACGCAAACCGCAGAGCTGGCCGCGCAGATCGGCCATCGTCAGCGACCCTCATATTATGATGAAACGCTGGGGAAAACCTGTCTTGCCGGGGAATGCCACGACCTGATCAAACTGGCCGCTCTGAACGCGGCCAAACCTTCGCAATGCGACCGGCTGTATGAAGAGGCAAAATCGCTAGATGGCTGTTTTGGCTATGAAAGTTATCTCGCCCAATGCGCTGATCACGATTTCGCCAGCATCGCCAAAACCTTTGTCGCGCGGCAATGCGTTCAGGTCGAGGCCGAGCCAGAGCCAGACCCAAACGAACTGGCCCGCATTGCAAAGGTTCAGCGGTGTGACGCCCTTTATAACGAAGCCAAGGATCTGGGCGCATGTTTTGGCTATGAAAGTTATGTGGCGGAATGTGAAGATCACGCCTTTTGGGGAATTGCGAATGGCTATCTAGACCGTGAATGTCAAGCCCCACAGCCGGAACCACAACCTGATCCTGCCGAGCTCGCGCGCCTCGCAGAGGCCAATCGTTGCAAGGCCCTGTATCAAGAGGCCAAGGACCTTAACGCCTGTTTTGCGTACGAAAGTTATGTCTCTTCATGCAGCTCGCACGATTTCGCAGCGCTGGCCAACGGGTATATTGAGCGTGAGTGCCGCGAACCCGAGATCGCGTTAGATGCCCAATCACAAAAACTGATCGACATTCGCCGCTGTGATACACTGGCGGCCAGCCCCTTTGACCCTGCCCGCCCCAGCGACTTGCCCGGCGTGGAATTCGACGCTTTGCAAGTTTCAGCTGCTCTGCCAGCTTGCCAAAACGCCAGCGTGCAGGCCACCGAAAACCCTCGTA
Source organism: Paracoccaceae bacterium (assembly GCA_022448925.1). Lineage (GTDB taxonomy): Bacteria > Pseudomonadota > Alphaproteobacteria > Rhodobacterales > Rhodobacteraceae > JAKVCP01. The sequence continues at coordinate 7,084 of JAKVCP010000034.1, read as the reverse complement.
TGAGTTTTGCGGTCGGTCGAATTCTGGAGGCGGCCGGCGATTTGAGCGCGGCAAAGGCGGAATATTCCATCGCTGCCTCCAAGGGATATGCAGCGGCGCATACGGCGCTGGGACGGTTTGCGCGTGATGGAAGGGCCGGAGACAAGGACATTGCCGAAGCGCTCCGACGATTCGAAACCGCTGCCACAGCCGGTGATCCTGCTGCGATGACAATGCTGTCCCGTTTGTACGAAGGGGACGCGGGCCTGGCCCGACAAGACTTTGGAAAGGCCATCGACTACATCACGCAGGCCGCTGACCTGAACTATCCACGTGCATTTCGCGAATTGGGCCGGATCTACGCCAAGGGAACGCTGTTTCAGAAAGACGCCATCAAGAGTTTCGAGAATTACGAAAAGGCCGCAGCACATGGCGACCCGCACGCGCGATACGAACTGGGCCTCATTCTGTTGCGCGGAGATCTTGGCATCGACCGAAATCCGTTGAAAGCCCTTGAATATTTTCAGGCAGCGGCCGATCAGGGCGATGTGTCGGCACAACAACGCTTGGCTTCGCTTTATCATTATGGCGTCGACCTCGACGGGACTGGAACAAAACAGACAGATCCTAAGAAAGCACTGCATTGGTACGAAGAAGCTGCACACAACGGGTCTGCGAACGCCCAGGTGGCTTTGGCGCGGATCTTTGAAAACGGAAGCATGGGCACGCCCCGCGATCTGGGTGAAGCGCTGAAGTATTACGAAATGGCAGCAGAACAGGATTTCCTGCAGGGTTTGGAACTGGCTGCTGGATACTACGAAAGCGGCGAGGCAGGCGTGACTGATCCCCAAAAAGCGGCGAAGTATTGGATCCGTGCCGTAGAACTGGGATCAAGGGTTCCCGTTCGGGACCGCGAATGGAAACGTGAAACCGCGCTAGAGCTTCAAAGACAACTCAAAGCCAAGGGGCACTATGGCGGGGCAATTGATGGTGCGATTGGTCCCGGAACGCGACGAGCGTTGAAAGGAACCTTCGATCAGTTTCATCGTTTCCACCGGTATGACCCGGCAAGAGATGTTCTGAAATATGCCAATTTTGGTTGGGATTGTCAGTGCTGAGAGATCGCGATACCGAATTTTATTTAAGGTCAAAGACGCAAAATATCTGCAAAAGTCGGTTCGGTTCATCTGTGTCGTAACACACCCTGGCGACCCCGCCCGGTTAGCTGCCCCAGATCTTTTTCACATAGGTTTTGGTTTCACGGAAAGGGGGCACACCGCCGTATTTCTCAACTGCGCCGGGACCGGCATTATAGGCGGCCAGCGCAATTTTCCATGAGCCGAATTTTTTATGCATCTGCTTGAGATAGCGCGCGCCCCCATCAAGGTTTTGGCCCGGATCGGTTGGATCGACACCAAGCTTGCGCGCAGTTGCCGGCATAAGTTGCGCCAAACCCACGGCCCCCTTGTGGGATTTTGCGTCCGGGCGCCAATTGCTTTCCTGCTGAACAAGACGCAAGAACAGACCCTCGGGCACGCCATGACGACGGGCAGCCTCTCGGGCCATTTCAAGGTAAATGCCCTTGTACCGCCCGCGGTATTGCGGAGTGACCAGGTCATCCCATTTTGTAGGCGTCACAACATCGGCAGGCTTCAGACGCACAGAATTCTTGTATTGCTCGGCCGCCCGTCCATCCAAAACCTTGGTTTGGGACTGGAAAAGCCGCAGGCGGCTTTGCGACGAAACCGTGTCAGCCGCAACGACGCCTGCCATCGAAATCACCACAAATGTCGTAAGACCCAAACGTAACACGCTCTGCCCCCCGCAGATGCCTTGACTGCCACGCCGAATATAGTCATTTTCGCGCTCTTCGCCACCCTTGGATCTTCATGGTCTGTTAACTGGAGCCAGGTGGTGTAAGGATACTCAGCGCGTTTCCGCGCAGATTCGAAGAAAACTGAAATAATCGAGGCGAGGTTCGGCATGGCCGGTTCTGTCAACAAGGTGATCCTGATCGGCAATCTGGGGCGCGACCCCGAAGTGCGTACGTTCCAGAATGGCGGCAAGGTGTGCAACCTGCGCATTGCCACATCTGAAAGCTGGAAGGACCGCAACACCGGCGAACGTCGTGACCGCACAGAGTGGCACTCGGTCGCGATTTTCAATGAAAACCTGGCGCGCTTGGCCGAACAGTATCTGCGAAAAGGATCAAAAGTCTACATTGAGGGAAAGCTTGAGACCCGAAAATGGCAGGACCAAAGTGGCCAGGACCGCTATTCCACCGAGGTCGTGCTGCGCCCTTACCAGGGTGAAATGACGTTCCTAGATGGCCGAGACGGGGGTCAAGGTGGCGGGGGCGGTGGCTCTTACGGCGGTGGCGGCGATTATGGCAGCGATTACGGTGCCCCCGACCAGGGCGGCTATGGTGGCGGAAGTGGCGGGGGCAGCGCGCCACGTGCACCATCGCGCGATCTGGACGACGAAATTCCGTTCTGATCAGACAAGCGTTGCGCGGATCAGCCCCCGCGGACTGTTTCCAACCCAAACCTGCGCTCCGATCAAATCGTCGGGGCGTAGCTGTTTCTCGAAGACTTTGCCCGAACGTAGCACCTCAGCCCGCAAAATACCGGGCAATGCTCCGGCGCGCACGGGCGGTGAGGCAAGGCATCGAGGCGTCATCACAAATAGATTGGTGATTGCGCCTTCGGCAAGGGCACCGCGTCAAGGCAATCCGCCCGAATAATCTCGTCCGCGCCAAGAAAGGCGGCCTCTTGTTCCAAGAGACCAACGCTAAAGACTACATCCGTGGGCAGCTGCCACCCCAAGTCCAAGGGTGCGCGCCGTCAGCCGGGGGTTGGCAGCACTTCCGCAAGCAGTTTGTGCACAACATCGCGCGGCGCATCCGAGGTGACAAAGGCCCGGCCGATCCCACGTGCGAGTATGAACCGCAGCTGGCCATCAACGACCTTCTTATCCTGTCCCATCAGGTCCAACAGCACGTCCGCGCCCGGCAAATTTGCGTCGATATCCGACAAATCGGTTTTCATGCCCATAGAGGTCAGATGGGCCCGAACCCGGCTTGGATCTTCTTGGCTGCACAGGCCAAGACGCGCGGACAATTCAAATGCCAGTGCACAGCCAATTGCCACACCTTCGCCGTGTAGCAAGTCGCTGGAATAGCCGGTCGCGGCCTCGAGTGCATGGCAAAAGGTATGACCAAGGTTGAGAAGCGCGCGGTCACCCTGTTCGGTCTCGTCGCGCACGACAATCTCGGCCTTCATTTCGCAAGATCGACGGACAGCGTAGGTGCGGGCATCCACATCCCCCGCGGCCAGTGCCGGGCCGTTGGCTTCGAGCCACTCAAAGAATGCGGAATCCCCCAAAAGCCCGTATTTGACGACTTCCCCATAACCCGCCAAAAAGTCGCGTGGCGTCAGGGTTTCAAGGGCGCCAATGTCCGCGAGCACCATGCTGGGTTGATGAAAGGCGCCGATCAGGTTCTTGCCTTGCGGGGCATTGATCCCGGTTTTTCCCCCAACAGAGCTGTCCACTTGCGCCAAAAGAGAGGTCGGAATCTGAACGAAACGGACACCCCGACGCAGCACAGCCGCTGCAAAACCCACGAGGTCGCCGACGACGCCTCCCCCCAGGGCAATCACAACATCGCGACGCTCGATCCGGTTCTCCAGCAGCCATTCGACCGTGCGGGTGAACTGCGGCCAACCCTTTGTGGCCTCACCCGCCGGCAAGCGCAGCGAAACACTATCGATACTTTCGGCGTCAAGCGCCCGGGTCAAGGCATCCAAGTGCAGATCGCCCACCATTGCGTCTGTCACAATGGCAACGCGCGGTCGACTGAGAAGAGGGGAAATCCATTCCCCAGCCGAGGCGATGATCCCCGTGCCAATATGGATGTCATAAGCGCGTTCACCCAGTGGAACATGCACGGTCTCGGTCATCAGTTGATCTCCAGGACGTCGGGCCGGGTCTGCAAGGTCTCTATCACCCGGTCTGCCATATCCTCCAGCGCATAGGCCGGGTCGGCTGCGACCTCAAGGTCTGCCAGAGCGTAAACGGGGACACGTCTGCGGTACAAGTCGCTGAGCACCGCAAAAGGATCATCCACCTGCAACAACGGGCGCGTGTCGCGATGGCGAACCCTGTCCCACAGCAGATCGAGATCCGCATTCAGCCAGACCGACACACCACGTTTAGAAATGATTTCGCGATTTATGGGGTTCATGAAGGCCCCGCCCCCGGTGGACAGAATGCCCCGCTCTTCATCCAAGAGGCGGGTGATCACCTGCGTCTCTTTCTGCCGGAAGAACGGTTCACCATCGCGGGCAAAAATGTCGGCTACGCTCATGTTTGCGGCTGTCTCTATCTCGGCGTCGGAGTCGAGAAAGCGCACGTTGAGAGCCTGCGCAACAGTTCGTCCAACGGCGGTTTTGCCCGCCCCCATCATCCCGACCATCACAACGGTCTTTTTCAACTCTGCCTGCATGTCATCCGCGACTTTCGGCCAACCCACGCCAATTTCATCCCATCTTGCGTGAATGACGTGATCTTGCAAGAAAGGCCAGTTATAAGTTTTGGAAAAGGCACGCGTGGCAGCGGCGCGCAAATAAGAAAGACAGGCTATGGGGCGTTTGATACGATGGATCATTTACATTTGCGCATTGGGTGCGGTGTCCCTGGTGGTTTATGCCTATGCCGGACCGTTTTTTGGTGCTGACTTTTCCCCCACCCGGGAAGAAGTTCGACAGCCGGTGATTCTGGATGCGAATTAGGGCGCTCTGCCTATGTCTTGCCTGTGCCTGTCTCTGTGCTGGATCCGGACTGGCACAGGACCCATTGTCTGCCATCGATTGGCTTGAGGCGCAGCCGACACTTGGGGTGCCTGAGCAGCACAAAGACCCAGGCATCGCCAACACCGCAGTGTCGCCCGACATAGAGACCCTGCCCCTTGATCAGACCACGACGGCTGACGCCGTGGGTCTTTTGCCGCGATCCGTCACCGGTTTTCCGCCCGATCTTTGGAGAGGGAGCGACGTACAATCGCTGATCAAGGCGCTGAAGGATGCCCCGACAGATGGCCATCCGGCGATGACTGCACTTTTGTTGACGCTTCTCCTCGCTGAGGCAGAACCACCGATTGACAGTGGTCGCGCTGGCAATTTTTTGGCCGCACGCGTTGAAAAGCTGATGGAACTTGGCGCTGTGGATGCAGCCGATGCCTTGCTGCAACGGGCCAATACGACAGAACCAGAGATCATCGGATTGCAATTTGATGTGGCGCTGCTGACTGGCCGGACCGTTCAGATCTGTGCTCAGATAAATGCCATGCCCCATCTAAGTCCCGAGATCGCGGCGCGTATCTTTTGTGCTGCCCGCGGTGGGGATTGGGCCGGTGCGACCCTTATGCTGAACTCGGCCCTGGCGCTGGACACAGTTCCCGCGCGCACCGGTCACCTGTTGCTTCAATTCCTTGATGAGGATGACGCCGGATCCCTGCCGACCTTGCCGCCCGGGCAGCGCATCACGCCTTTGCAAGTTCGTCTTTACGAAGCCATAGGAGAGCGCCTGCCAACGAGCCGATTACCGCGCGCCTATGCCACGCTGGACCTTGGTGGAGACGCTGGTTGGAAGGCGCAACTGGATGCCGCTGAACGTCTGACGTCTGCCGGCGTTTTGGGGGAAAACCGTCTTTTAGGCGTTTACACCGACCGCAAGCGCGCAGCCTCGGGCGGGGTCTGGGACCGGGTAGATGCCATCCAACGCTTTGACACTGCAATGAAAACCGGGGAACCGGCCGCAATTGGCATTGCCTTGGCGCAGGTCTGGCCGCGGATGCAAGAGGCCGGTCTTGACATCGCGTTTGCCGACCTGTTTAGCGCGGATTTGCTGAAGCACACACTTGAGGGAAACGCTCGTCGGATGGCGATCGAGGTGGCGCTGCTTTCACCAGACTACGAAATTGCCGCGCGCAATCTTCCCGAGGATTTCAGGTCTGCTGATGTTATCCGTGCCATTGCAAGCGGGACATCTGTGCCAACCGATGGCCTGTCGGGCATTCAGGCCGGTCTGGCGCTGGCGTTTGACGGTGCTCCTATGGAGCCCGAGCTTGCCCGAATGGTCGAAACCGGCCGCCTTGGTGAGGCTCTGCTGACCGCCCTGCGCCAGTTTGATCGTGGCGCTGATGGAAACATCAATGATCTCGTTGACTCGATCCGCACGCTTCGGGCCGTTGGCCTTGAAGACACTGCACGGCGGGCTGCGCTGCACCTGATTTTGTCCAAAACCGCAAGTTGATGCTATGACACACACAAACTGGATTACCGCCTTTCTTGAGGCACAAGCGGCAGAGCGCGGCGCGGCAACAAATACCCAGCTGGCATATGCCCGCGATTTGCAGAATTTCGTCGACTGGCTTGCCGCGCAGGGCAGTGACCTGTCACAGGCTCGCCGCACCGAGATCGAAAGCTATCTTGTCTTCTGCAATACCCAGGGCCTGTCGCGCGCCACGCGCGCCCGGCGCTTGTCGGCCATAAAGCAGCTTTACCGGTTCACCTTCGAAGAGAACCTGCGCCAGGACAACCCAGCCATAAAGATTATCGGTCCCGGACGGGAAAAACGGCTGCCCACCATCCTGTCCATGGACGAAGTTGACCGGCTGTTGCAAGCTGCCGAAGCGTTTGGCCGCACAGTGTCTGACAGGCAACGCGACACCTGTCTGATGCACCTGCTTTATGCAACAGGCATGCGCGTGAGCGAACTGATGTCCCTTCCGCTGGCGGCGGCGCGCGGCAACCCGCGAATGCTGCTGATCCGGGGCAAGGGCGACAAAGAGCGCTTGGTGCCGCTGTCGCGCTCGGCGCGCGATGCGCTGGCGGTTTGGCTGGACACATGTGACGCACAGGCCGAATCCGATCGCGCCAATGGCAAACCCGGCTCGCCCTACTTGTTTAAATCCTTTGGCCGGAATGGACATTTGACCAGGCACTGGTTTTACAGGCGGATCAAGGACTTTGCGCAGGCCGCAGGTGTCGATCCAGATAAGGTCACACCGCATACCCTGAGACACGCATTTGCCACGCATCTTCTT
>JAKVCP010000033.1 GCA_022448925.1 Paracoccaceae bacterium | reverse complement strand
TCTACCGCGCGCTTGCCGGTGGCATAGGCCATGCCCATCCGCTCACGGAAGGGGGCCGGGATCGCAGCATTGCCGGGCAGCGTCATGCCCAGTGCCTCGGCCAAAGCGTTCATCGTGCTGGCCGTGCCCATGGTGTTGCAATGTCCCAGCGACGGCGCCGAAGAGCAGGCCCGGTTCATGAACTCTTCGTAGTCGATTTTGCCTTCGGCAAGCAAACGTCGACTTTCCCAGATGATGGTCCCCGACCCGGCGCGTTTGCCCTTCCACCAGCCGTCCAGCATCGGACCGCCGCTCAGCGCAATGGCTGGCAGATCCACAGTGGCTGCCCCCATCAGCATGGCGGGCGTCGTCTTGTCACAACCGGTCGTCAGCACAACCCCGTCAATCGGATAGCCATGCAGAACCTCAACCAGGCTGAGATATTGCAGATTGCGATCCAGTGCTGCGGTCGGACGCTTGCCGGTTTCCTGGATCGGATGCACAGGGAATTCCATCGGGATGCCGCCCGCATCCCGGATGCCGGCCTTGACGCGGTCGACGAGAAACATGTGGATCTTGTTGCAGGGCGCAAGATCACTGCCCGTCTGGGCGATGCCGATGATCGGACGATCGGCCTGCAGCTCTTCGCGGGTGTATTCCTGGTTGATGTACTTCTCGATGTAAAGCGCGGTCATATCCGGGTTCGACGCATTGTCGAACCAGGCCTGTGACCGGAATCGATGTTTTGAAGTCTCGTCTGCCACGGTCGTGTCTCCTGCCCTTGTCGAGGCGATTGAAAGATTTCGGGAGTGCACTCAGAGTTGCCTTTTGCGCGACTGCGATGCAATAGAGAACGGTGCAGGTTACCGTCTAATACGGCGTCTATTTCACATAGTGGAACTAAGTCCCAAATTTTGGACCTCGTGCCCTTGGTTGCCTTTTCCGACCACAAATGGCACGCAGGCCGCACCCAATCGAAATCGGAAACTGGTATGAAAAAGACCATCTATGTCCTCAACGGCCCAAATCTGAACCTTTTGGGTCAACGTCAGCCAGAGATCTACGGGGCCGAAACACTCGCGGACGTCGAATCCGCCTGCGCCCAGGTGGTCGCGGACCTCGGCCTGCAGATGCGGTTTGAGCAAACCAACAGCGAAGCGATCCTGGTCGATCTGATTCAAGAGGCCCGTACCCAGGCAGATGCCATTGTAATCAATCCCGCCGCCTACAGTCATACCTCAGTTGCAATCCTTGACGCTCTGAAGGCTTTTGATGGCCCCGTTCTGGAGGTGCACATCTCAAACATTCACCAACGAGAGAGCTTTCGCCACCATTCCTACGTCTCATTGCGTGCCGACGGGGTAATCGCAGGATGTGGCACGCAGGGATACAGTCTGGCTTTGCATCGCGTTGCCAACCTTTTGGCCTAGGGTACCAATGCCGTTTCACTACCATATCTCGTTCCTGCCGACGGGTTTATCCACATACAGTTGACACAAAACAAGAACACTGGTAGAACAAAACGGAACAGGTATCGGAGGCCGAGCATGCTGACAAAGAAACAACTGGACCTGCTTCAGTTCATCAACACCCGCCTGCAACGCGACGGCGTACCCCCAAGTTTTGACGAAATGAAAGAGGCGCTTGACCTCAGATCGAAGTCAGGCATCCACCGTCTGATCACGGCGCTTGAAGAACGGGGCTTTATCCGCAGACTGGCCCACCGTGCGCGCGCGATCGAGATCGTGAAACTGCCCGAAAGCATGGGGGGCGCACCCTTTGGATTTACCCCACGTGTGATTGAGGGTGACAGACCTACGCCCCCTGCGCGCGCGCAGGCTGTTTCCGCCGAACTCAATTCAGCAAGTGAAGTCCCATTGCTGGGGCGCATTGCTGCGGGTGAGCCGATCCAGGCGGTTGACGATGCTCCCGGCGGCATAACTGTTCCCGGTGCAATGCTGACTGGCCAAGGCAACCACTATGCGCTTGAGGTCAAGGGCGACTCAATGATCGACGCCGGGATCAACGATGGGGATGTCGTCGTGATCCGTGAAACCGGGCAGGCCGACAATGGTGACATCGTCGTGGCACAGGTCGATGGATATGAAGCAACACTGAAGCGGTTCCACAAGAAGGGCGAAATGATCATTCTTGAAGCCGCGAATGAGGCATATGAACCGCGCGTTCTACCGATCGGGCAAGTTAAGGTTCAGGGACGCCTTGTGGGTTTGATCCGCACCTATTGACCCGTCCAAAGACGCTGACCGGTTCTGCGCGCGACGGTATCTTCGACCAGAACGCCGTGCCGTAGAAACAGCGCAACAGCGCCGGTATCGCGCAGCCTTTCAGGGCCATACACTTCGCAACCTGCGTCATTTGGCAAAGGTGCACTTGTAATGACGATTTCGGATGTGCTGCAACCCTCAAACGCAGTTGCACCGCGTTTGCCAACCAGATGGCGCATGGTGATGCCCGCGACCTGAACGTGACGCTCTAGCCGACTGCCGGCTTCCCACCGAGCCGAGGCATCCTGGCGGCTGGCCCCGTCGCCATCATTCTCAAGCCAGACAGAGGCTGCGAACCCGCTTCCCTTTGGTCTGCTCAATGCTCGGCCCGCCTCTGTCATGACGCCAACCAATTTGCCGTCCTCCGTAATCAAAAGGTCGGGCCTTTCCGCATTTGCCCACACTCCAGCGGCCACAATCATGGGTACGATCCCGACAAAGCGCGCACGGCCCTGCCATAGCACAAACACCAATCCCCCAAGGGCCACTGCTGGCAGAACGATGTCAGGTGGAGCCGCGATATGGCCAACGGCGCCGGGAATTTCCGAGACGTAATGGGCGACAGTCAGAATCCAATCAAGGCCCCACCCCATGAACCGAAAGGCGATCCAATCCAGGGACAGCGGCATCAGGCAGACTGCCAGAACCGCTGCGGGAATGACCAGAACACCCATCAGCGGCACCGACAGAATATTGGCCAGCAAGCCAAGCCGAGACACCTGATTGAAATGAGCCATGCCAATCGGCGCCGTTGCCAAACCTGCAATGGCTGACGACAGGATCACCGACAAAACCGGCGCTGTCCATGCAGGCAAACGATCTTGCATCGGCATATCACGAAGGCCGCCGAACACGACGACCAAGGCGGTTGTTGCGGCAAAAGACATCTGGAATCCGGGACCCAACAAGGCCTCGGGCCGCAAGGTCAGTACAACCAGGGCCGCAATCGCTACTGCACGCAGGCTCAGAGCGCGCCGGTCGACCATCACGGCGCACAGCGCCACCGCCACCATGATAAACGCCCGCTCGGTGGCAACATTGCCCCCCGACAACGCCAAATAGAGGGCGGCGACCCCCAGGGCCCCTGCCGCTGCGTAGCTTTTTACAGGCTGACGCAAGGCGAACGAAGGGATCAGGCAGGCAACCAGACGCAATCCGGCAAAGACAAAGCCGGCCAACAGGCCCATATGCAGCCCTGAGATGGCCAACAGATGAGCAAGATTGCTGTCGCGCAAGGCTTGCAGAGTTTCCTGCCCCAAATGGCTGCGATCTCCAGTGACGATGGCCGCCGCAAACGCCCCCGTTTCGCCGGGCACCTGTGCTTGCACACGCGCCGACAACCATCGCCGAATGCGCAAGACGATCACGCTCGCGCTCGGGGGATCCAACTCAAGCGCCGGAATTCGCGTATAGCCGACGGCTCCCAACTGCTGAAACCAGGCATGGCGGCGAAAGTCGAACCCCCCCGGTTCCACCGGACCATTGGGCGCGGACAAATGCGCCGTCATCATCGCTACAGAGCCCGCGCGCGGAAGTGGCACGTCCGCCTGTCCGTGCAACGAAACCCGCACCCGACCAGGCACCCTGTCTGGGTCCATATTCGACAAGACCACCTGATCCAGCAACAGGCGAACTGCCCCCGATGCAGACTGGTCCACTGCAATCAATCGCCCCTGCACGGGACCGTAGTAGCGAAAATCCAGCACCGGGGCGGCCTTGCTGTGCGCCCGTGCACCCGCAAGCGCGACACCTACAGAGATGACGCCAATTGCACAGACCAATGGGCCGAAAACCGGGCCAAACCGGGCGTGAAGCACAATCATCAGCCCCCCGGCTCCGCCGAAAATGGCCAGGGACCAAACGGAAGGTTCTGTCTTCAGGCCGAAGTAGATGCCAATTCCGATCGCCAGCATCACCGGAACCCAAAGGAACAGGCTGCCGCGCTGCGCCAGCATTGCTGCCTCGAACCGTTGTGCGATTGGTTGCATGCTTGTCCCGGTCCCTCCCAATGATTAAGGAGTGCGGAAATGCTACCTGAAACAAAGTTACTCAAACCTTAAGGCTGCCCCGATGACCGGACAGATCGTCACCCGTTTTGCGCCCTCCCCCACTGGTTTCCTGCACATTGGCGGGGCCCGAACTGCGCTGTTCAACTGGCTTTATGCCCGTGGCCGCGGTGGCCAGTTCCTGCTGCGAATCGAAGATACGGATCGCGAACGATCCACCCCAGAGGCGACCGAGGCCATCCTTCGCGGCATGTCTTGGCTGGGCCTTGATCATGATGGCGACGTTATCAGCCAGTTTGACCGCGCAGACCGCCATGCCGAAATCGCACACCATTTGCTTGCCACCGGCAAAGCCTACAAGTGCTTTTCAACTCAAGAGGACATCGCCGCCTTCCGCGAAACCGCCCGCGCAGAGGGCCGTTCTACCCTCTTTCAAAGCCCGTGGCGCGATGCCGATCCGGCATCCCACCCAGAGGCGCCCTATGTGGTGCGCCTGAAAACCGAAACCCACGGCATGACGGTGATCCGAGACGAGGTGCAGGGCGACGTCAAGATTCGCAACGATCAACTGGATGACATGATCCTGCTACGGTCAGACGGGACCCCGGTGTATATGCTTGCGGTTGTGGTTGATGACCACGACATGGGCGTCACACATGTCATCCGCGGGGATGATCATCTCAACAATGCGGCGCGCCAAATGGGAATCTATACCGCGATGGAATGGGATCTGCCTGTCTATGCTCATATCCCTCTGATCCATGGACCGGATGGCAAAAAGCTGTCCAAACGTCATGGCGCACTTGGAGTAGAAGAGTACCAGGCCATGGGCTATCCTGCGGCGGGCATGCGCAACTATCTGGCGCGCTTGGGTTGGAGCCATGGGGATGATGAATACTTCACCGACGCTCAGGCAAAAGCTTGGTTCGATACAACCGGAATTGGCAAATCAGCAGCGCGGTTCGACTTCAAGAAGCTGGAAAACCTCTGCGGCCAACATATTGCCAACGCCGACGATGCTGCGCTGCTGCATGAGCTTGAAGCATTTTTACAGGTAACGGGACAGCCTGCCCTGGGTGACCTTAAGTCAGCCAACATGTCGCGTGCGCTGTACTGCTTGAAAGAGCGCGCAAAGACATTCATTGAACTCATTGAAAAAGCACATTTTATTCTGACAGAAACGCCAGTCAAGCCAGATGAAAAGGCTGCAAAGACGCTTGACACGGTATCCCGTGGTATACTGTCGTCGTTGACGCCGCACTTGCAAAATGCTAGGTGGACACGAGACGAATTGGAGGAGGTCATGTCCCGTTTCGCCGAGGCAGAGGGGACAAAGTTTGGCAAGCTTGCCGGGCCGCTTCGGGCTGCCCTTGCAGGGCGCGCCGTCACTCCGAGTGTGTTCGATATGATGCTTGTCTTGGGCCAGGACGAAACGCTTGCGCGTCTGGCCCAGGCTGCTTCCCCTGCAAGGGAGTGACGGACCTGTGGGGTCCTTCTTTGCCGGGGCCCAAGAATAGGCACGCCTGCCCCGCCATTCGCGGGACGGGCCCAGACAAAGGAATCTGATCATGGTTGATGAAACCAAGACCGCCAAGCTGACAATTGACGGAGACAGCTTCGAGTTGCCGATCCTATCGCCCTCTGCGGGACCGGACGTGCTTGATATCCGGAAGTTGTACGGCCAGGCCGGTGTCTTCACCTACGATCCGGGCTTCACATCGACCGCGGCCTGCGACTCGACGATTACATTCATCGACGGCGGCAAGGGTGAATTGCTGCATCGCGGTTACCCGATCGACCAGCTTGCATCGCAGTCCCACTTTCTTGAGGTGTGCTACCTGCTGTTGTATGATGCCTTGCCAACAGCGGCCGAACTGGAAAAGTTCGAGAATACCATCACGCGCCACACGATGATCCACGAGCAGATGGTCAACTTCTTCCGCGGATTCCGGCGCGATGCGCACCCGATGGCGATCATGGTCGGCGTGGTTGGCGCCATGGCGGCGTTCTATCATGACTCAACCGATATCTCTGACCCCCAGCAGCGCGAAGTCGCCTCTCATCGCTTGATTGCAAAGATGCCGACCATCGCGGCCTGGGCTTACAAATATTCGATTGGTCAGCCCTTTGTGTACCCGCGCAATGACCTCGACTATGCCGCGAATTTCCTGCACATGTGCTTTGCCGTTCCCGCAGAGGAATATCAGGTTGATCCAATTCTGGCACGCGCCATGGATCGCATCTTTACCCTGCATGCGGATCACGAACAAAACGCATCAACGTCGACCGTGCGCTTGGCGTCCTCTTCGGGGGCCAACCCGTTCGCTTGTATTGCAGCCGGGATTGCCTGCCTTTGGGGGCCTGCCCACGGGGGGGCCAACCAGGCTTGTCTGGAAATGCTGAATGAGATTGGCAGCACCGACCGTATTCCCGAGTTCATCGCCCGTGCCAAGGACAAGAATGACCCCTTCCGCCTGATGGGCTTTGGTCATCGCGTCTACAAGAATTTTGACCCCCGCGCGACCGTTATGAAGCAATCGGCGGACGAAGTTCTGGAGCTGCTCGGCGTTGAGAACAACCCGATCCTGGCCGTTGCGAAAGAACTGGAAGCCGCGGCGCTGGCCGATCCATATTTCGCGGAAAAAAAGCTGTTCCCGAATGTAGACTTCTATTCGGGCATCATTCTCGAAGCGATGGGCTTCCCGACGTCGATGTTTACCCCGGTATTCGCCCTGGCGCGGACCGTCGGTTGGATTTCCCAGTGGAAAGAGCAGATCAGCGATCCGGCGCTCAAGATCGGTCGCCCACGTCAGTTGTACCTGGGTGAGACCGCGCGCAATTATGTGAACATCGAAGACCGGTAACGCTGGTCAATACCGTCACACAGCAAAGGCCACCCGCAGGGTGACGCATTCCGCGTGGTTGCTGTCAAAACAAGGAAGGCCTGTCGTGACATGCGCGGCAGGCCTTTCATTTTGTCGAGTTCAGAGGCTCTGTTGCACAAATCCCTTGAGGGATTCATCTCGTGAATCCAGCGTGGTAGCTGGGCTGCACAAGCAGACCGAAACCCCCAACCTAAAAGATCAGAAACTGGCCAGCCTACAATAAAATGCTTAAGCGCAGAGGCTCTCTGACAGTCTGGTTCGATCCCGAGATGAACTGAGACGCCGTGCCGACAGGACGACGCGGGCGGCGGCAAACCTACAGCGATACGGCCATCCAGACATGCCCGACGATGAAGGTGCTGTTCGGTATGGCGCTCCGACAGACGACCGGGTTCGTCGAGAGCCTGTTGCGTTTGATCGGTGTGAACTGGGCGGTGCCCGACTTCAGCACGCTATCGCACCGCCAGAGAACGCTGGCCGTGAACGTCCCGTATAGTGGGGCTAGAGACGGCAGGTTTCTCCAACGTTTTCACAACAGGATCGTCATTTACCGGCTGGTATGATCCACGGTCATAGACTTTGCAGAGTTGCCTCTTTAGGAGCTCCGAATTTTGCCTACGTTCCTATCAGGAAAATTAAAGGACACCTCTACTACTACCTGGTTGAGGGGCGGCGCGAAGACAAAACTGTTCGGCTCACCTGCCCCCGAGGCTCCCTCATTCATAATGAGTGTCTGCGGGTCTGGTTTTCATAGTCTTGGTCGTCGGTTTGGGGAAGCACGGCGTGCGCGGAGCCTTCAAATTGGTCAAGCGCTCGGCGCGCTTCCGCGGGTGTTTTGTGTGCCAGAGATGAATGTGGCCTGACTTGGTTGTCGTCGTAGCGCCAACGCGCCAGTTTCCTTTGGGCGTCCTCCAGACTGTCGAGCCCTTCTTCGTTCAACACCTCGGCCCGCAGGCTGGAGTTGAACGTCTCGATCAAGGCATTCTGCTGGGGCTTGCCGTAAGTGCGAACAAGCGCATGCAGTTCGCGTGCGACACGTGCACCGGATACGGAAGTGTCGGCCATCAGGCATGGGGTCTCCTGACAGCAATCGTCATTCACTGCCAGAATGGGGAATTTGCGCGCAGATCTGGTGTTGGGTGTTACGCCGAAGTTCCAACAGTCAGGGGTGCCGCATGTGTTGAGATTGCTGTCTGTGGACCGGAGATATAGGTCAGTCAGCTTGAAATTGAATTATGCCAAACTTGTCATCGACACCTCGGTTTTGCCGCAGCGCCTGCCTTTGATTGTTTTTTTACGCTCATGAAGCAGAAAAACAAAAAATTAGAGGTAGACACGGGCTCCTGTCTGAAACCGGTCCAGAGGGCCTTCAAGCTTGTGATCAAATAAGTTTGCCTAGTTATTCTAAATCAGAGGTCGGAAAATTGCGTGTGGGGCGGATTTTTCTGCGCAGTCCACTACGTTTTTTGTTTGAGAAGAAAAATTTTCGCAAAGCCCTGACGCTCTCATAAAACTTTAGAGCCTTTTATCTAAACAAAATCAAAGGCCTGCCGCGAATGTCACGACAGGCCCTTCTTATTTAGATCCCCACCAGGCGGAATGCGTCATCCGCAGGGGTGGCCTTTTTTCTGTTATGGGCTCTGTCAGCGCCCCTCGAACAAGGCCGGTCGTTTTTCCGCAAACGCAATCACGCCTTCTTTGAAGTCACGCGTCTTGCCGCATTTCCCCTGCAGTTTAGCCTCAAGCGTCAGCTGCGCCTCAAGGTCATTGTCGAATGAGCCGCGCAATGCGGTCTTCAAGTGGCGATAGGCTTCGGTCGGGCCATTGGCCAAATGCGCGGCACGGGATTTGTAATGCTCGGCGAAACTCTCATCCGGAACCGCTTCCCATATCATGCCCATGTCAGCCGCACTTTGCGCCGCGATCTTGTCCGCGAAAAGCGCCGCGCCCATCGCTTTGGCCAGGCCGATCTGCCGTGGCAGGAACCAGGTGCCCCCTGCATCTGGGATCAGGCCAATACGGGTGAAAGCCTGAACAAAATATGCACTTTCCGTCGCAATCACAACATCGGCCGCCAAGGCCAGATTCGCCCCAGCCCCCGCCGCAGGGCCGTTGACGGCGCTGATCGTTGGCACTGGGCAATCAAAGATCGCCCGCAACATCGGAACGTATTCGTCCCGCAATGTACGTTCCAGATCCAACCTGTTGATATTGGCTCCGTCTCCGAGATCCTGGCCCGAGCAGAATGCCCTGCCCGAACCGGTCAGCACCACAACGCGTGCCTCGCGACCCGCACGACGAACGGCCTCGGTGATTTCGGCCCGCATCTGGGTGTTCAAAGCATTCATGACATCCGCGCGATTCAGCGTGATTGTCGCGATACCGCCATCCAGGTCATAAGTGATCGTGTCGTAATTCATTCCACACCCCGCAATTTACACGTTCAGCGCATCAAACACTGAACTGACCAGTTTGGAAAGTCGAAACCCGGCGTCATTTCTGCGACCTAATCCTGTCAAGCAGCGCCGTGGCGTCAGCGGGCATCGGTTGTTCAACACGCCGGTAGTCAGACCCGTCGATCTTGCGCGTGAACACCTTCATCTCGATCAAGGTGCGCCTGATCCTTGCGGGATCACGAAACACCGTAAAAGCGTTGATCCGCGCACTGATGTCGCGTTCCGTCATCGACAGGCGCGGTGGCAGTTGCGCCCAGACGACCCAGACACACAGATGCTGGACCGACGTCTTTTGGGGCCAGCTCTTCAACTTGCCTGCGCTGTCGAAATACCGGGCGGCTTGTGTCACCTTCTTGTGGTTGACTGGCGGTCTTGGCCTGTTGACTGCCCGCAAGTGTTGAAAGTTCCGGTAACCGGCAGCGCGCGCCAGCAATCCAAGCATTTCAACATGACTTGGGGGATTACTAAGTTCTCCGCGCAGAGATTTCGCAAATTTGGACAGGTCTGTGATCTGGACCTGAAACGTGTCTCGGGACATGGGACTCTCCGTCCGATACCGCACCCCAAATGGGGAAGGATGCCCGCCCTTGTCCCAGGGTACCGCGAAAGTCGAACCTTGGTGATCTTTTCAAGGCAGGTTTAGCGAGTGGCGGAGCCTAGGTGAACTGCGGACCTGCATGCCGGATAGGCGCTCAGGCGATTCAGCGCAAGGTCGCGTCACTCTTTCAGCAATTCACTGATGCGCTGTTGCTCTTCTGCACTCAGCGTTTCCGTGCCTTGTGGCACTGCGCGTGACCGGCGCCGAAGGTAGGAAAAGCCTGCAGCACTGGCGATCAATAGCATGATTGGGCCTGCCGCCCACAACAACCAGTTTGCCCCACCGGTGGTCGGTTGCAATAGAACAAACTCACCATAGCGCTCTACGATGAAGTCCAAGGCTTCTTCGTCGGTGTCGCCTGCAACCAACCGGTCGCGCACCAATATACGCAAATCACGTGCAAGCGAGGCATTGCTTTCATCAATGCTTTCATTTTGGCAGACAAGGCAGCGAAGCCCTTTGGACAAATCGCGTGCCCGTTGTTCCAGAACCGGATCGTCCAGCACTTCGTCAGGTTGCACAGCATACGCAGGCAAGGCTGCCAGCAGCGCGATACCAAAAGCGAGGATCAGGCGATTCATTCGGCAGGTACCCCCAGCGGCTTGCGACGGCGCGCGCCTGCGGCGACACGGAAGCGCCGGTCGCTGAGACTAAGGCTTCCCCCGAGCGCCATAATGATGCACCCCGCCCAGATCCAACCGGCCAGCGGTTTCACATAGGTTCGCAGGGTCCAGGCGCCGCCCTCTTGTTCATCTCCGATCACCACATAGACATCCCGCAGAAAACGATAATCGATCGCCGCTTCGGTCGTGGGCATCCCCGCAACCGGATAATTGCGCTTTTCGGGGTACAACCTGGCCAGTTCAACACCGTTTTTCGCAAGGGTGACATCGCCCATGGTTGAAAAGTAATTGGGACCGCGCACATCCCGAACCTCATTCAATGTCAGCTCGAAACCGGCAACCTCAAAGGTTTCGCCCAGTTGCGCGACGCGAATGTCCTCGGCTTCCCATGCCATAAGGCCAGCCACGCCGAACATCGTGACGCCAAGCCCCATATGCGCTACCGCTTTTCCCCAATCCGCCCGCGGCAGACGCCACAGCCGTGTCACGTCACGACTGCGCCCAATCCGCGTCCAGAGCTCTGTCAAAGCGCCGGCAACGATCCATGCGCCCAGAAACAGCCCTACGGGTCCCAGCAGCGACCGCCCGGTCTGAACGGTCCATGCCAGGCCGGCCAGCGCCAGGGCAACCACCAATCCCGGAACCATCTGGCGCACCGCGCGCCCTACCCCAGCGCGTTTCCACGGCAGCATCGCCCCCAACGGAAGCAGCAGACCCAGCAGCACCATGAACGGAGTAAAGGCCATGTTGAAAAAGGGTGGTCCCACGGACAATTTGCGATCCCAGAACATCTCGGCCACCAGCGGCCACATTGTGCCGACGAAAACCACAAAGCAGGAGACAGCCAGCAGGATGTTATTGGCCACCAAAGCGCTTTCACGGCTGACCAAACCAAAGACGCCCTTGGCATCCATCACATTGGCCCGGGCCGCGAACAATGTCAGGGCTCCACCGGTGAACAGCACCAGAATGATAAGGATAAAGACGCCGCGCTCGGGGTCGTTTGCAAAGGCATGAACCGAAGTCAGCAAGCCAGAGCGCACAATAAAGGTGCCAATCAGGGAAAAGCCGAAAGCCAGGATCGCCAGCAGGATCGTCCAGCTTTTCAGCGCCTCTCGTTTCTCTACCACAATGGCAGAATGCAACAGCGCTGCCGCCAACAGCCACGGCATGAATGAGGCGTTCTCGACCGGATCCCAGAACCAAAAGCCCCCCCATCCCAATTCGTAATAGGCCCACCAGCTTCCCAAACCGATCCCGATCGTCAGAAATACCCAGGCAGCCAAGGTCCAGGGTCGCACCCAACGCCCCCAAGCGGCGTCGATGCGCCCTTCGATCAGGGCGGCAACTGCGAAACTGAAACAGATGCTTAGTCCGACATACCCAAGATAAAGAAACGGAGGATGCAGCGCCAAGCCCACATCCTGCAGCAAAGGGTTCAGGTCCTGGCCATCAAACGGCGGAACCGCAACGCGCAGGAATGGGTTCGATGTGAAGAGAATAAATGCAAAAAAGGCGACCGCGACCGCGGATTGAACCGCCAGCACGCGGGCGCGCAGTGTCGGCGGAAGGTTCCCCCCGAACCAAGCGGCCATCGCCCCGAACAATGTCAAAATCAGCACCCAAAGCAACATGGACCCTTCGTGGTTGCCCCAAACGCCCGACACTTTGTAAATCATGGGCTTGAGCGAATGGCTATTCAACACCACCAACCTCAGGGTGAAGTCTGAGGTGACAAAGGCATGGGTCAGCGCAGCAAAGGCAAATCCCGTGAGCAAAAATTGCAGGGTTGCGGCCGGCTCAGCCAACGCCATCCATCCAGGCCAGCGGTTGTGCGCGCCCACCAGAGGCACAATCGCCTGAACACAGGCGACCATGAAAGCGAGAATAAGTGCGAAATGTCCGAGTTCTGTAACCATACCCGTTGTTATAGGCGCCTGGGATCAAGGGGCCAACGGTTTTCGCAGGCCCCATGCGTTCACAATGTCGCGGTGTCCTCCTGGCTGCGCCGCCAATCTGCCAACGCGGGATTGGCCGGAGCCGAAACGGCGGCGCGTTGCACATCCAAGGCATCGATCTGACGAGAAACCTCTTCGGCAGAGGCCGCAACACGCGCCAAATCACGCTGAAACTCTTGCCCCTTGGCCTGATGACGCGCACCAAAGTAAAAGGACACGATGACGCCCAACAGCCACCAAAGCGGCTCTGGCACCAGCGCGATGCCCGTCATCCGCGCCGCAAACCAAAGCGGATCGACCATCGCAGCAATGAACAAGGCGAGTGTTCCCAGCGCCAATGCCGGACGCGGCAGACGATTGATACCGTCCATTATCCCGTCAAAGGTGCTGCGACGCGAAGCCAGGAACTCTTGGCCAAATTGCGCCAGCGCCTGCTCACGCAGGACAATCGTGCGGATGGCCTCTGCTTCGGCGTTCACACGAAACACCTGCGCGGTTTCAGCCACCACATTGCGTCCGCCTCCAAAGATTGCCGACAGGATTTGCGTGATCAACCCCATGCCGCAACCCTGTGATCGAATTCGCGTTGCGTCATGTGGTAGCGTGGCGAGATGAAGTCCTCGGCGCGGCGAATCCAGCCGCCCTTGCTGCCGGCGCGGGTCCGGGCGTATTTGCGCGACGCCGGACGCCGATCAGCCAAAGCGAAATAGTAGTTTCGCCGGGCAATGCCATAGGCGTCGACCAAATGATTTGGCGCGGCCGCAAAGGCCGCCAGCGCAGCGGCGGCCGTGACCGGCCCCAGTACACCGTCCACCGCAACACGGTGTCCCATATCGCCAAGAAGCCCCTGAAGGATCTTCACCGCGTTGCTGCCCGCATTGACATACATGTCAAAAACACTCGGCTGCAACGCTTCTGGCAAGCGGTCGATACCGGGCTTGTCGAAATAATGGTCGAGGAAAATGTCGACGGCCTGGGCGGGCGTCAGACGACGGACATCTTCTGCCGAAACCTTGCCGTCCCCATCAAGATCGAGCCCCAATCGGCGCATTGTGTGGATCGTGACACCAAACTTGGTTGCGCCACCCGGATCGTCCGGGTCATTCACATAGCCGCCTTCACGCTCGACTATCTCTTCGGCAATCTGCCGTACATTCAACGTGCCCATTGCGCGCCTCGCTTCGCCTGTTTCGGGCAAAACGCTGGCAGGGCAAGGTTAAACGCAGGCTAGACCAGCGTACGCTGATCGGTCACTCATCCTTCCGGCTCTTGATATACACCTTGCGCTTTCAGAGCGTCGACGACCTCTTTCGGCATGTAAGTTTCATCGTGTTTCGCAAGTATTTCAGAGGCTTCAAAGGTTCCGTTCACGTATTTCCCAGTGCCGACCATGCCTTGATTCTCAGCGAATAGATCAGGCAGAACGCCAGCAAAAACCACTGGCACCGTCTCCCCGCCATCTGTCACGTCAAACCTGATGACATCCCCCTGGCCCCGCACAAGTGAGCCCTCTGCAACCAGACCACCAATGCGAAAAACTTCATTCGGCGCCGGGGGCGCGGCGATCACCTCAGAGGGAGATCGGAAAAAGTTGATCCCGTCTCGCATGGCGTAGCCGATCAAACCCGTGGCCACCACAAGCGCGATTGCCGCCAATGTGACAATCTGAATGCGACGTTGTTTTTTCAACGATTTCAGTGCCATCCAAGCCTCCTCTGCGGATCAGGGAAAACAGGGCACCAGCATCAACCCTGCTGTCTCTTCCTCTCCTAACATCAGATTGGCGTTTTGCAATGCCTGACCCGAACTCCCCTTGGTCAGGTTATCCAGACCTGCGACAACTATGGTGCGGCCCTCAATCCGGTCCGCAGTCCAGCCGATATGGCAAAAATTTGATCCCCTGACATGATGGGTTGAGGGCGTTTCACCAAAAGGCAAGACCTGAATGAACGGTTCCTGTTCATAGGCGGCCATCAACGCGGCACCGATCTTTTCAGCATCACCCTTTAGGTATGCCGTGGCCAGAATGCCCCGGTTTGCCGGAACAAGATGCGGCGTAAACTGGATTTTCACTTCGCGACCGGCAATCTGGCTGAGTTCCTGATCAAACTCGCCCAGGTGTCGGTGTGTTCCACCAACGGCGTAAGCGTTGTAGCCTTCGCTCAGTTCTGCGTGCAGCAGGTTCTCTTTCAAAGAGCGCCCGGCCCCGGATACAGCGCATTTGAGATCAAGAATGATGTCATCAAGGTCAATCACTCCGGCTTCGATGAGTGGCCGCAGAATGTACTGACCCGTTGCAGCGTTACAGCCTGTGCCCGCAACAACCCGCGCCTTGGCGATCTCGGATCTGTTGAATTCGGTCAGGCCATAGACGGCTTCGGCCTGTACATCACTGGCCGTATGAGGGTTGCCATACCACTTCGCATAAGCATCCGGATCACGCAGCCGGAAATCCGCACTCAGATCCACGATCTTCAGATCCCGGGGCAATTTCGAGATCACATCCTGACTGGTCTTATGTGGCAGCGCGCAAAAACACAGATCAATAGACGCATAATCAATTTGTTCCCAGGTCACCAAATCCGGCAGGTCCAGGTGACGCAAATTCGGAAAAACCTGCGCCATTGGCAAGCCTGCTTTCGAATTTGCGGCAAGGGCAGTGATGTGCATGTTTGGATGGGTGGCGATCAGCCGGATGAGTTCTGCTCCGGTGTAGCCGGATGCACCAATGATGGCGATGGAATGGGCCATGGGACGTCCTGTCAAATGAAGCGGCCCGTCGTGCAGGCCCTGAGAAACGGAAAGTGCACCGCGCATCGGCGGTGATGCCAGATCCGGGTTTTATCGTCGCAATTTGTATGTGAACGATACACGCATGGCGGTCTCCTTGGAGCGTCGATATAGCGGCCCCGATCCTTGGGCGCAATGGCTTGCAGCGCCAAAGCGAATCCTTGCCCTGATGCTGGGCAGCGGGCATCCTGCAGAGATGCAACTTGTCGGGTACACGCGGTTTCCCTTATGGCGGCTTTTTCTGAGAAAAGGAGGCTGGTTCTTCCTGGTTGGGGCGGTATTTGTTCTTATCCTGACGGTCTTCAGCGCCTCTAGTCTGCGGCTTGCCAAGCGATTTGAGGCAGAGGGCCTGTCTGCAACAGGGGTGGTGCTGGACAAGTACGAACGGGTCGAAACTGACAGTGAGGGCAACTCGGAAACGAACTACTATCTGGAGATCACATTCGACACCCGGCAACGCGGTTCCGTCTCTGTCACACGGTCAGTAAACCCGTCCAAATTCAAAGAGACAGAGGTCGGCGCACCGATCTTTGTGCTCTACCTCGAAAGCCAACCCAAAGAGATCGAGCTGGATCCGGGGGAAAACCGGGCCGCCTCGGTCGTGACGCGCTACATTGCCCTTTTTTTTGGCGTTCTGGGCCTGACAGGGTTGTGGATCAGTGGACGCCACGCAGTTGCCGGGGCGCGGGCGCGGGCCTATGGCACCATGTACCGGGCAAAGGTGCTGCGCCAGCACCCCACCAACACCTCGGTCAACAAGAAAACTCTGTACCGATTGGTCTGGACCAACCCAGAGGGGCACGAGTGCCAAAGCCTTGCCTACACGGCAAGCACTCTGCGCAGCTTCACACCCGGGTCCGACATCACCGCCTTCAAGGGGATCAAACGGGATTGGTGGGAAGGCGATGTTGGACCTCGGCACCCAGAGACCTAGGCCGCCTCGAAGGTGATTGGCCGCCGCAAGAATTGTGTGGCACGCACCGAAACACGATCAGGGTCGCCAGTTGTCAAGAACCTGCTTTCGGTGCCCGCTCCGATTTTGTCGGGGTGCCTTTGCAGGTAATCCGCAAGGGACTCTGCTACAAGGTTTGCCTGGCTAAAAACCTGAACACCTGATCCCAGAGCATCCTGGAAGGTGTCTTCCATCAAGGGGTAATGCGTGCAGCCGAGGATGGCGGCCTCGGGATCAGGCATCTTGCGTTTCAACGCATCCACATGGCTGCGGACCAATGCCTCTGCCAAGATCATGTCGCCGTCTTCGATGGCATCCACCACCCCGCCACAGGCCTGGGCTTCGACGTCGACGCCAATGGCACGGAATGCCAATTCCCGCTGAAACGCCCGGCTGCTGACCGTTGCTGGGGTTGCAAACAGGGCAACGTGTTGCACTGCCACTTCACGCGGCGGAGAGTTGTCCCCCCACTGCCGCTCGGTCAAGGCCTCAATCAAAGGCACGAAAACCCCCAAAACACGCTTGTCGGTCGGGATCCAGCTTTCCTGCATCCGACGCAGCGCCGCCGCCGAAGCTGTGTTGCACGCCAAGATGACAAGGTCACAGCCCGCATCAAACAGTCGGACCACAGATGCGGTCGTAAGATCGTAGATGTTCTGCGCATCGCGCACACCATACGGCGCGTGGGCGCTGTCGGCCAAATAGACAAACGGCACCTCTGGCAACCGGTTGGACACGGCATCGAGCACTGTCAACCCACCCAAACCGCTATCGAAAACCCCTACTGCCATGTCAATGCCCCCGGCCCGCTCAGGCCTTGTGTTTGTCCTCGAACTCGAACCCGTAGTCATACGACTTCAAAGGCGTCGGTGACAGGTCATATGTTGCCTTGCGCAAAAAATCCATCATCGCGCGCGAGTCTTTCGCGCGGGCTTGCAGCTCTGATTGCGGAATCGGAGCGCCGATTGCGACGCGAACAGGCGTATCCACGCGTTTCTTGAACTCTTTGATCAAAAGCCCCATCCGCAGCGTCGAATGCAGATGACTGGCCACCTGAAACAAACGCGATGTGTGGCCATCGAAGTAGATCGGCACCACAGTTGCGTTGGATTTCGCCACCATCCGCGCAGTAAACGCACGCCACCCGGGATCCATCGGCGGTGCAAATGGACGCACTCCGGTCGACACGGTTCCGCCCGGAAAGACCCCTATCGCCCCGCCATCGGCCAAGTAGCGAAGCGCGGTTTTGCGGGTCTCGAGGTTCAGCCGAACCGCCTCTTTGCTTTCATCAAAGGAGATCGGCAAAATCACACGGTCCAGATCCTGAGCCTTGCGGAACACACGGTTGGCCAAAATGCGAAAATCACCCCGGACGGTCGACAGGATATGACCCAGCATCAACCCGTCAAGAATGCCATAGGGGTGGTTGGCCAGCACAATCAGCGGGCCATCGACGGGAATATTGCTCAAATCCCCGCCGACGACATCAAGCGCCAGACCGTAGCGTTCAACCATGACTTGCCAAAAGTCTCGGCCCTGCGCCACTTCATGTTCATAGCCTTCCGCGCGCCTGATCAGACCCAACCGCCCGGTGGCATTTTCCATCAAACGGATCATCGTACGACCGCCACGAGTGGCGGCCGAGTAAGAATAAGAAATGTCGCGCGCGACCTGCCGATTGCTGTTCATGGGCAAACCCTTTGACTTTGCCGGCTCCATAAATGGGTTCGTCACATGTTACCAGTCCTTGCAACACTGGCATGACACCTGCGCGGATTTATTCTGCGGCCTGCGCCTGAAGTGTCGGGCCCTCCCGCAGAGCGGCCAGCAACTCTTCACGCCGTTTGGCAGCACGAGCTTCGGCCTGTGCCTTGACCGGACCAAAACCGCGTATCTGTTGGGGAAGCCGAAGCAAGGCCAGAACAATCTCGCGGTTGTCGTCTGTCACCATCGGCAGAACGCGTGTCATGTCTGCTTCGAACTGCCTGATCAAGGCGCGCTCCATCCGGCGCTCGGCCGTATAGCCAAACACATCAAAAGGCGTGCCGCGCAGCCACTTCAGACGTGCCAACATACGGAACGGCCCTTCCATCCACGCCCCAAAGGTGCGTTTGCGAGGGCGCCCGGACGGACCTTTGCCCGACAGCAAAGGCGGCGCCAAATGGTAGGTGACTGTCAAGTCCCCATCGAAAGCCGCCATCGCCTTGGCGCGCGTCGTTTGCAACAAGCGCGCCACTTCGTACTCGTCCTTGTAGGCCAGCAATTTGTGGTAACTCGTGGCCACGGCTTCTTTCAGCTCGACATCAACGACCGTCGCAACACGGCGCATGTAGCGCTTTGCAAGCCTGGCATTCTGGTACTTGGTGAGGTGTTTCGCCCGTGTTTCAATCCTGTCCTCCAAAGAGACAGGCAGCGCCGAGACATTTGGCGTCAGCATGGCAGGCACATCAGCCGTGTTGACAACCGCCCATCGCCCCACCTCGAACGCACGCTTGTTCCGTTCAACTGCAGCGCCGTTCAATTCAATTGCTGAAACAATAGCGTCATGGGACAGCGGGACAAGCCCGCGCTGCCAGGCTGCACCAAAGATGATCATATTTGAATAAATCGAGTCGCCCAGCACAACCCGCGCCAGATCCGTGGCATCAAAGAGCGTCAGGCGATCCCGAATTCGCGCCTTAAGAGCAACCTCTAACTCATCCTTTGGAAGGGAAAATTCCGTATCACGCGTGAAAGCACCGGTTATGATTTCATGGCTGTTCACCACAGCGCCAGTCCGCCCGGACCGTGTCAGACCCAGCGTCTTTGCGCCAGCGCTGACCACCAGATCGCCTCCGATCAGTGCATCGCACTCACCAGTCGCCACCCGCACCGCCGCGATATCATCGGGGACATTTGCCAACCGGCAATGCACATGAACCGCACCACCCTTTTGGGCAAGTCCGGCCATTTCCATCATGCCAGCCCCCTTGCCCTCAATCTGAGCCGCCTGTGCCAACACCGCTCCGATTGTCACGACACCCGTCCCGCCGACGCCGGTGACAACCAGGTTCCAGGTCCCATCAATCCGCGGCACATCCGGATCAGGCAGGCCCGAGACGTCCAGCTCAACAGTCTGCGTCTTGCGGATTTTGGCACCTTCGATGGTCACGAAAGATGGACAAAACCCGTTTACGCAAGAAAAATCCTTGTTGCACGCGGATTGATCAATCGCACGCTTGCGGCCAAACTCGGTTTCGACCGGGGTAATGGCAACGCAGTTCGATTGCACGCCACAGTCACCACAGCCTTCGCAGACATCTGTATTGATAAAAACGCGTCGATCAGGATCAGGAAACAGCCCTCGTTTACGGCGACGCCGTTTTTCCGCCGCGCAGGTCTGGACGTAGACGATCGCCGAAACCCCCTGATGGGACGCGCAGTCTTGCTGCACAGCATCAAGCTCTGCTCTCGGCTTCAGATCTATGCCCTGCGGAAAGCCACCAAGATCGATCTCTTCCTTTTCGTCATAGACAACGGCTAGCTTTTGAACACCCATGGCCTTCAATTCTGCGGCAATTTTTTGCGGTGTCAGGTTTCCTTCGTTGGCCTGCCCTCCGGTCATCGCGACGGCATCGTTGAACAGGATCTTATAGGTGATGCGTGTCCCTGCCGCCAAGGCGGCACGGATGGCCTGCACACCTGAGTGATTGTAAGTGCCATCGCCAAGGTTCTGAAAGACGTGCTCACGATGTGAGAAATGCGACTCACCGATCCAGTTTGCCCCTTCGGCCCCCATATGAGTAAAGCCCGTGGTTTCCCGATCCATCCACTGGACCATGTAGTGGCATCCAATGCCTGCATAGGCCCGGCTGCCCTCGGGCACTTTCGTCGACGAGTTGTGCGGGCATCCGGCACAGAAATACGGGATACGTTCCGCGATATCCTGCGCATTGTCGGCCTTTCGGGCTTCGTCCAATGCCGACAACCCGGCTCGGACGCGGTCTGTGCCGCGCCCTTCTTCCACCAGGATTGCCCCCAGTTTGCCAGCGATCATCACCGGATCCAGCGCACCTCGCGTCGGGAATAGCTCTTCGCCGTGCATTGAGCCCGCACCGCCCCCCTTGTGCCAGCCATACACCCGCCGACCCCGGCGGTCATCGAATATCGCTTCTTTGATCTGAACCTCGATCAGCTTGCGCTTTTCTTCGACCACCACGATCAGATCGAGGCCCTCAGCCCAGTCATGGAAACCCTTCATGTCCAGTGGAAAAACCTGACCGACCTTGTAGGTCGTGATGCCAAGGCGTTCAGCTTCGCTTTCGTCGATGCCCAACAACGACATGGCATGCACCAGGTCCAACCAGTTTTTCCCAGCAGCCACAAACCCGATCTTGGCACCCGGCTTTCCCCAGATGCGCTTGTCCATCTTGTTCACGTGGGCATAGGCCTCAGCGGCGAAGCGCTTGTGATCGATCATCCGCGCTTCTTGCGCGTGGGGCGTGTCAACCAACCGAATATTGAGCCCGCCGTCAGGCATTGCAAACTCAGGTGTCACGAGGTCTACGCGATCGATACGCCCATCGATGACCGAGGTCGCTTCGACCGTATCCTTCATTGTCTTGAGACCAACCCAAAGTCCGGAAAAACGACTAAGTCCAAAGGCATACAAACCGTAGTCAAGAATCTCCTGAACCCCTGCCGGGCTGACGACGGGCATGTAGGCATCCATCATCGCCCATTCGGATTGGTGCAACACGGTCGAGCTTTCGCCAGTGTGATCATCGCCCATTGCCATGATCACCCCCCCCCGTGCAGAGCTACCAGCCATGTTGGCATGGCGCATTACGTCACCGGACCGGTCGACCCCGGGACCCTTGCCATACCACAGGCCGAACACACCATCGAACTTGCCCTCGCCGCGCAGTTCTGCCTGCTGGCTGCCCCACAACGCCGTTGCGGCCAGATCCTCGTTCAGCCCTTCTTCAAAGCGGATGTCTGCGGCGGTCAGCCATTTCTGGGCCCGCGACATCTGCATGTCGACAGCCCCCAGCGGCGATCCGCGATATCCCGTGACATAGCCTGCAGTGTTCAAACCAGCAGCTCGGTCTCGCGCGCTTTGTGCCAGCATCAGCCGAACCAGCGCTTGCGTCCCGTTTAAAACAACCGAGGATTTTTCAAGGTTGAAGCGGTCGTCCAGTGAAAACCGTTGCTTGCTCATCAAGTGCCTCCTGTCACCAAATGATCTTGCTCGTCTCACCCATTTTGGGTCACACTTGCTGACCTGTCTAGAAAAAAATGAGTGTTTTTCCCCTCTCGCCAGAGGAACCATGTTAACTAAATCGAAGTTTGCTGTATGCATCCCTTTAGGACAAAAAAGTTATCGAGATGGACTGGGACAAGCTTCGAATATTTCACGCCGTCGCCGATGCCGGCAGCCTGACACATGCAGGGGACACCTTGCATTTGTCCCAATCTGCTGTCTCAAGGCAGGTACGGGCGCTGGAAGAATCGCTGAACACGATTCTTTTCCACCGACATGCGCGCGGCCTTATCCTGACCGAGCAGGGGGAATTGCTGTTCGACGCCACCAGTGCCATGGTCAAGCGGCTGGACACTGCCGCTGCGCGCATCCGCGACAGCGAGGAAGAGGTATTTGGCGAACTGAAGGTCACGACGACGACCGGGTTTGGCACGCTTTGGCTTGCTCCTCGACTGCCGAAATTCTATGAAAAATATCCTGACCTGAACATCGACCTTATGCTGGAAGAGCGGGTTCTGGATCTTCCGATGCGCGAGGCCGACGTCGCAATCCGCATGAAAGAGCCAAGCCAAGCAGACCTTATCCGCAAACGACTGATGAGCGTTCGGATGCGGCTGTATGCATCGCCAACATATCTGGAGCAACGCGGCGAACCCAAAGAGATGTCAGATCTTTGCGGTCACCGCCTTGTCAGCCAGAATACACGCTCTGCCCAGGTCGGTGCGGGCATGAAGCTGGTGCAGGAATTGCTGACACACAATGTCAGATCCACGTTATTGGTGAACAACTACTTCGGTGTGCTTCAGGCGGTGCTGCATGATGTCGGCGTGGGTGTGTTGCCGGATTACATCATCGAGGACTTCCCATCCGTGGTTCGTGTGTTGCCGAATGTTGAGTCGGTCGAAGTGCCGGTGTTCTTGGCCTATCCGGAAGAACTTCGCCATTCCAAGCGTATAGCCGCGTTTCGGGATTTCGTCCAAGACGAAATATTCGCGCATCGGAAACAGCTGAGAGCCATGGGACAACAACTTTAAGCCGAGCTATGCATTTATAGCATAGCAGCAATGCTGCATTTGCGGCATCATTGGGCTTGATTGACTCAATACTGATGACTAATTCAGCAATTGAATGATGAAGCGCCTAACAGCGCAACGTCTTCATACCTCCCTGTTGGACTTCGGCCGAGCTTTGCGCTCGGCCTTTTTTTTACGCGATGCAGCCGAGCTACCACGGACAGTGGAATCATAAAGGTAAAGATTTCGCGACGGCCAACCGTAAAAGGCCATAAAAACGCGCAAAATCTGCTTGGCCGCACAGCAAGGCAAGATGGGATCTGCCTGCATCGCATATGACAAATCCGACAGCTCCCTCTCGGCGCTCCTCCGGTCTATGCCTGTGAGCTCGTATCCTGGGCATGAAAACCCGCTTGGGTCGCAACGCCCGCCTCGGCCGATCAAAGCGCTGGATGCCGAAACAGCGCCGCCTGGCGCCACCTTTCAAGACCCCGGCAGGTCAAAACCGGGCAGTCCCGGTGTGGCCCACCAAAGCACACGTGGGTGCAACGGAGTAAAGCAGGCACCGATCGGTGCAAAAACGCTGCCCAAGTCCCGAAACGGCCACGAAGGCAAAGGTCTCAGATCTCTGGCTTCCAACTTTCGGCCGATTGCCCTAAAACCGCGCAAACGCTGCGCAAAGGATCCCTCACCCTCATGCAAGACCCGGCCATCACACCCGAGCTCATCGATTCCCACGGTATCAAACCGGACGAATACGCGGAAATCCTGCGCATTCTGGACCGCGAGCCAACCTTCACAGAGCTTGGGATCTTCTCCGCGATGTGGAACGAACACTGTTCGTACAAGTCTTCGAAAAAATGGTTGCGCACCCTGCCAACCGAGGGACCGCAGGTGATATGCGGGCCCGGTGAAAACGCTGGCGTGGTGGACATCGGGGACGGTCAGGCCGTGGTGTTCAAAATGGAAAGCCACAACCATCCGTCCTACATTGAACCCTATCAGGGTGCGGCCACGGGTGTCGGCGGCATTCTGCGCGACGTCTTCACGATGGGCGCACGGCCGATTGCGGCCATGAACGCGCTTAGCTTTGGTGAAAAGGACCACCCCAAGACACGTCAACTGGTGCATGGCGTGGTCGAAGGTGTCGGGGGCTACGGCAATTGTTTTGGCGTTCCCACCGTCGGCGGAGAAGTTCGCTTTCACCCAGCCTACAATGGCAATTGTCTCGTGAACGCTTTTGCTGCGGGCCTGGCGGATGCGGACAAGATCTTTTATTCAGCCGCCAGCGGCATCGGACGTCCGGTTGTGTATCTGGGTGCAAAAACCGGCCGTGATGGGGTTGGCGGGGCGACCATGGCCTCGGCCGAGTTTGACGAAACCATCGAGGAAAAACGCCCAACTGTACAGGTGGGCGACCCGTTCACCGAAAAACGTCTGATGGAGGCGTGCCTGGAGCTGATGCAGACCGGCGCCGTGATCTCTATTCAGGATATGGGCGCAGCGGGTCTGACCTGTTCGGCGGTCGAGATGGGCGACAAGGGCAATCTTGGTGTGCGCCTGGATCTGGAAAACGTGCCCGTCCGTGAAGAGGCGATGACCGCCTATGAAATGATGTTGTCGGAAAGCCAGGAACGGATGCTGATGGTGCTTGATCCCGCCAAGGAGGCCGAGGCAAAGGCCGTCTTCGACAAGTGGGATCTGGATTTTGCCATCGTCGGCGAAACCATCGCCGAGGATCGGTTCTTGATTGTGCACAATGGCGAGGTGAAAGCGGATGTGCCGTTGAAGGCGCTGTCGGGCAACGCTCCGGAATATGACCGCCCCTGGATCCCGTCCGAGGTCACCTCAGAGATGGAGGATGTGCCGCAGGTCGACCCAATCGACGGCCTGACCGCGCTGATTGGATCGGCCAATTATTGTTCAAGACAGTGGGTGTACCAGCAGTACGATTCACAGGTCATGGCCGACACGGCGCAGGGCCCGGGTCTGGGCGCCGGGCTCATCCGCGTGCATGGTACTGGCAAACACTTGGCGTTCACCAGCGATGTGACGCCCCGCTATGTTCGAGCCAATCCCGAGGAAGGCGGCAAGCAGGCCGTGGCCGAGGCCTGGCGCAACCTTTGTGCAGTGGGGGCCCTGCCGCTGGCGACCACAGACAACCTGAACTTCGGAAATCCGGAAAAGCCCGAGATTATGGGGCAGTTCGTCGGGGCGCTTAAGGGCATAGGGGCGGCGTGTTCCGCGTTGGACATGCCAATCGTGTCGGGAAATGTCTCGCTCTACAACGAAACCGACGGACAAGGCATTCTGCCCACACCAACCATTGGCGCTGTTGGTCTGATCGCCGCCGATGAGGATCCAATTGTCGGAACGGCGCGTGATGGCCACGTTGCGCTTATGGTTGGGGAAACAACAGGCCATCTTGGGCAGTCCGCCTTGCTGGCCGAGGTTTTCAACCGCGAAGATGGCGACGCGCCGGCAGTCGATCTGGAGGCCGAGCGTCAGACCGGTGAGTTCATTCGGGCCAACCGCAACTTGATCGGCGCGTGCACTGACCTGTCGGATGGCGGCCTGATCATGGCCGCCTTTGAGCTGGCCGAAGCCGCCGGCGTTGGCGTCATCCTTGATGACGACAGCACCCCCCTACTTTTCGGCGAGGATCAGGCACGGTATCTGATCGCCTGCAGCTTTGACGAAGCAGAAGCCCTGATGAGCGCTGCAGCCCAGGCCGGTATTGCCATCCAAACCGTCGGCCGCTTTACCGGCGATCAGGTCAAGGCAGGCAGCGCCAGCGCGCCTCTTGCGGAGCTGGCCGAGCTTTATCGTGGTAGTTTCGCGCGTCATTTCGCATGAGTACAAGATTTCTGCGGCACGATAGCAGACATCGGTGACACAGTCTCTTGCACCCCCTTGGTGCAGGGCCTACATTTTATTGCAACGACCAAGAGGATCAGAGCGATGCCAATCCAGGCCCAAGAGATAGAAACGCTGTTGCGCGAAACTTTTCCCGATGCGTCCATCGTTGTTCAAGGCGATGATGGGGCCCATTTTGCCGCCGAAGTGATCGACGAAAGCTTTCGCGGCAAGAACCGTGTTCAGCAGCAGCGCGCCGTTTATGCCGCCTTGAAAGGCAAGATGGACGGACCACATGGAGAGATCCATGCGCTTGCTCTTACCACACGTGCTCCGGAGTGACCCGATGACACTTTTGAATGCCCTTGTACTTGCGGTTTTGGGGCCCCTGGTCCTGGTTCCGTTTATCGCAAAAAAGGCACCCGTGCCGATAAAATCACAAAAACAACGCCGACGCCTTTGATAGGCCGCAGGAGAGACCACATGACCGACGCCAAAAACCGCATCGACGAAACCGTAAAGGGCAACGATGTTGTTCTTTACATGAAGGGCACCAAAAGCATGCCGCAATGCGGGTTCTCAAGCCGCGTCGCCGGCGTGCTGAATTACATGGGCGTCGACTATATCGATGTGAACGTGCTTGCCGATGACGATATTCGCCAAGGCATCAAGGACTATTCTGACTGGCCAACCATTCCACAGCTCTACGTGAAGGGTGAATTCGTGGGCGGCTGTGACATCATCACGGACATGACCCTGTCTGGCGAACTCGACACATTGTTTGACGACAGCGGTGTCAGTTTTGACAAAGAGGCTGCGGACAAGATCCGCGAAGCAAACGGCTAGAAAGCCCGCACGCACGCGATCATCAGCGCATTCAAAAGGGAGAGGGAGTGTCCCCTTTTGATGCCTGCTGGGAACATACAAAGGGCAAAGGGCAGTAAATGCACAGGTCGCGTTCCCGGCGCACAGCGTGCTGACAGACCAAACACACCGATGAGTCGCCCCACACATCGGGGCCGCGTGGTAAAAATCTGTTTACAGGACGGTGACAGCCCACCCAAAGGGCTTATCGCCCTGTTCACTCGGGTTCACTCGGGCGTCAGCGCCTTGGCTTTTTCTTCGATCTGATCGGCCAAGGCTTCGCTGCGCGCAGCCAACTCTGCAAAGGAATCCGTGACCGCATCCGGCACTACGGGAACTTCGATTTTCTCAGGCTCGGGAAGTGGCGCAGACCGCAGGGCATCATATTGCACCTCAAGAGCCTGCTTTGCCTCTTCGCTTTCGCGCAGCTTGTCCTCAAGGCCCGCTGTCTTGTCAGCCAGCATCAGTCCCGCCATCAACAACATGCGGGCTTCGGGCACCCGGCCCAGTTGCTCAACAAGCACTTTGGCTTCTTCGTCAAGCATCCGCGCCGCCGACAGCAGGAAATGCTCTTCGCCCTCCTGACAAGAGACTTCAAAGGTCCGTCCGCCTATGTTGATCTCGACCTCCGGCATCAGTTCCCCTCCTGCTTGGCATCCAGCTTGTTCAGCCGGTTTTCGACCATCGGGGTCAAGCTGTCGACCAAGGCGGCGACCTCTGCCCGGTCGGCCATGCGCTCTGCCCTAAGGCTGTCCAGTTCTGCGCGCATGACTTCATTGATCAGATGGGCACTTACCTCGCCTTCGTCTGTAGCTTGCCGCAACGCCGCATTGCTTTGCCGCAGCAAGGCGTTGGCGGCACGCAGGCGCTGCAACTCGATGTCCAGATCCGACAGGGCCTTGAACTGGCCCGTCACTTGTTCGTTCAAGTGAGAAACCGTTTCGCGATGTTTCTTGGCGCTCGCTTCTTGGCGGTCCCGGATCGTGTTGAGTCGCGTCTCGAGCTGGGCATTGGCCAACCGTTCATCTTCGAGCTGCTTCTTCAACAGGTCGATTTCCTCCGGGTCCACTTCGGGCGCAACCGTCATTTGTGCGGCTTGTTCTGCTGCGGCGATGGCCTGTGCCTCAATGGCCTTGGCGCCTTGGCCAATTCGATCAAGGGCTGACGCTATCCGCCCTTCCAATTCGTCGAAGTCACTCATCGACTACCCTCATTTTTGTTTCCAGACGAACCAGCGAATCGCCTGCGGGTTTGCGCTATTGAGTGTAACAATCCCCGAGGGAAAATGCTTCACTCTCTTTTCAAGAGCTTGGCCGTCCCACTTGAACTTGCCGTGGGGCCGTGTATTAGCCTCTACAGCCCGCATTCTGATGGAAAAGGACCGCTTTCGTGGACATTCAGGCCCTTCGAGACGCTCACCCGGAACACTGGAACAAGGCAGCCGCGATCCGCGCGCTGACCCTCGATGCTGTCGCCGCTGCAAACTCGGGTCACTCCGGAATGCCAATTGGCATGGCGGACGTGGCCACCGTTCTTTATGAAAAACATCTCAAGTTTGATGCGGCGCACCCGACCTGGCCCGACCGTGACAGGTTCATCCTGTCGGCCGGTCATGGATCGATGCTGCTGTACGCGCTGCTCTACCTGACCGGCGATGCTCAGATCACCCTGGACGAAGTGAAGTCCTTCCGCCAGTGGGGGGCCCGCACCGCCGGGCATCCCGAAAACTTCCTTGCCGACGGGATTGAAACGACCACAGGCCCGCTTGGGCAAGGCATTGCCAACTCGGTCGGTTTTGCAATCGCCGAAGAGGTCCTGCGCGCACGGTTCTCTTCTAAGCTGATGGACCATTTCACTTATGTGATCGCCGGTGACGGGTGCCTCATGGAAGGCGTGAGCCAGGAAGCCATCGCCCTGGCGGGACGACAAAAGCTGCGCAAGTTGATCGTGTTCTGGGACGACAACAACATCACCATCGACGGCAATGTGACGCTGTCGGACAGGACAGATCAGATGCAGCGCTTCCGGGCCAGCGGCTGGCATGTCCAGCAAATCGACGGCCACGATCCGGTCGAAATCGACGCCGCCATCACAGCCGCGCAACAAACCAACCGTCCCTCGATGATTGCGTGCAAGACCCACATTGCGCTGGGACACGCGGCCCAAGACACGTCAAAGGGCCACGGCGCGCTGACAGATCCCGAGCAGCTTGCAGCGGCCAAGGCGGCCTATGGCTGCCCTGCCGGTGCATTCGAAATCCCAGCCGATGTCAAAGCAGCCTGGGAAGCCATTGGCACCCGAGGCGCCGCCGAGCGCCAAGCCTGGGACACCCGCTTTGCGGCCGCCTCTGAGGGCCGCCAGCGCGAGTTCAACCGGGTTTTTGCAGGGGAAACCCCAAAACGACTGAGCGCGACAATCAAGGCACTGAAAAAGCAGGTCTCTGAAGATCAGCCCAAGGTGGCAACCCGCAAGGCCTCGGAAATGGCGCTCGAGGTGATCAATCCGATCATGCCCGAAACGGTCGGTGGCTCTGCAGATCTGACCGGTTCAAACAATACGCTGACCAAGGATCTGGGCACCTTTGACGAAACCAACCGCAAAGGGCGTTACGTCTATTATGGTATTCGCGAACACGGTATGGCCTCGGCGATGAATGGCATGGCGCTACATGGCGGTGTGCGCCCCTATGGCGGCACGTTCATGTGTTTCACCGACTATGCGCGCCCTGCCATGCGCCTGGCCGCGCTGATGAAGGTGCCAACGGTCTTCGTGATGACCCATGACTCGATTGGGTTGGGAGAGGATGGCCCGACGCACCAGCCGGTCGAGCATTTGGCGATCAGCCGCGCGACGCCCAATACGATGGTATTCCGACCCGCCGACGCGGTAGAAACCGCAGAGGCCTGGGAACTTGCGCTGAGCGCGCAGTCGACCCCATCCGTCATGGCCTTGACGCGTCAGGGTCTGCCCACCGTGCGAACCGAGCACAAGACCAAGAACCTCAGCGCGCAGGGCGCTTATGTTCTGGCCGAAGCCGAGGGCAAGCGACAGGCCATCCTGATGGCCACCGGGTCCGAAGTCTCGATCGCTCTGGCCGCACGAGAGCTTTTGCAGGCGGAGGGAATCGGCACCCGTGTGGTGTCGATGCCCTGCTGGGAACTGTTCGAACAGCAAGACGACGCCACCCGCCGCAAGATCCTGCCGCCCGGTCCTGTCCGTGTGGCCATTGAGGCCGGCGTTCAGATGGGCTGGGACCGCTGGCTGACGGGTGAAAACGGTCGTCCGAACAAGGCGGCGTTCGTCGGCATG
The DNA here is from genome assembly GCA_022448925.1 of Paracoccaceae bacterium. GTDB lineage: Bacteria > Pseudomonadota > Alphaproteobacteria > Rhodobacterales > Rhodobacteraceae > JAKVCP01. The sequence continues at coordinate 2,670 of JAKVCP010000033.1, read as the reverse complement.
ACGGGATTTGGCGCCTCTGCACCCGCCGGCGAGTTGTATGAAAAGTTCGGCATCACAGCGACCGCGGCCAAGGATGCCGTCAAATCTTTGCTGGGCGTCTAGACAGCGCCACCCAAAAGCGCATTTCAAGAAACACCGGGAACCCGGCGCTCAACCATGAGCGCCGGTTTTCTTTTTGGCAAAGATCCGCGACCAGATCGGACCAACGACCTTGGTACCAATCGGGATCAGGACAATGCCGAGGGCAAGCCCCAGGATACCGTCCATGACGGCCTTGGTCAGCCAAGCGCCAAATCCAACCATGCCCTCGGGAAACAGATGGCTGACGATCTCAGCCTGGTGGTGAATAAAGTTTTCCGGAGCATGCCAGCCCAGTTCAGCCAGACCATGCACAATAATCGAGCCGCCGACCCAAAGCATGGCCGCCGTTCCAACAATTGACAAAAGCCGCATGACCCAAGGCATGCCTTTGACAATTTTCCGACCAAGCCAGCGCGTCGGCCCAAGTGCAGCATTCGCAGACATATAAAGCCCAACGTCATCCATCTTGACGATAAGCGCGACGGCCCCGTACACCGCCGCCGTAATCATCACCGCAACGGTTGCGAGCGTGGCAGCTTCCATCCAGAACGTACTTTCAGGAATGGCCGCAAGAGCGATCGTCATGATCTCGGCCGACAGAATGAAATCGGTCTTTATCGCACCTTCGATCTTTTCTTCTTCAAGGTGCCTCGGATCGCCAGCCGCCTTTTTGCCCCCTGCGTCCTCTGGGTGATCATGATGTGGGCGCATCACATGGGCTATTTTCTCTGCCCCCTCGAAGCACAGATATCCCCCGCCCAGCATCAAAAGAGGCGGGATCGCCCAGGGGGCGAACGCGGACAGCGCCAGACCGGTGGGCAAAAGAAAGACCAGCTTGTTGATCAAAGACCCCCGCGCAATGCGCCAGATGATTGGCAATTCACGCGCCGCCTCAAAACCCTGAACGTATTTTGGCGTGACCGCTGCATCGTCAATCACGGCGCCGGCCGCCTTGGCGCCGGCCTTGGCGGCCTGTCCCACCACATCGTCAACTGAGGCCGCCGCCATTTTGGCAATCCCCGCAACGTCATCCAGAAGCGCCAGCAAACCGCTCATCATCGTCTCCCATCTCTTGATCTGGCCACCCTAGCTGCAATCCACGGCAATTCAACCGTCCGACAACAAGCCGACTGCCACAGGCAGAACGTATCCAGACCAGCGCAGGGATGTTTCATAATGCGCAAGTGGCTCCATTCGTTAGCGCCACCAGGGCAAAGTAGATCAGGTTTAACGCTAACACTCTGGAAATTAGACTCTTTTTCCTTTTTCCCACCACAAAGCAAATCTATACGATCCACAAGTTCGACCGAGCAGGAGAGTCTTTCATGACCGTCACAGTTGGTATCAACGGATTTGGCCGCATTGGCCGCTGCACCTTGGCACATATCGCTGAAAGCGCGCGCAACGATGTGCAGGTGGTCAAAATCAACGCCACCGGCCCCCTAGAGACCAACGCACATCTGCTGCGCTACGACAGCATTCATGGTCGTTTCGCAGGCGACGTCCGGATCGAAGGCAACACGATGGATCTGGGCCGGGGCCCAATGGAGGTGTTTTCCACCTACGAGCCATCCGAACTGGACTGGTCCGGCGTCGACGTTGTTCTTGAATGCACTGGCAAGTTCAACGACGGCGAAAAGGCCAATGTCCACAAAGACCGTGGCGCCAAGGCGGTTCTGATCTCTGCTCCGGCAAAGAATGTCCAGAAGACCATCGTCTATGGGGTCAATCATCGCGACCTGGAGACAGGGGACACGATGATCTCGAACGGGTCGTGCACCACAAACTGCCTGGCCCCTCTGGCCAAGGCCCTGAACGACGCAATTGGCATAGAGCGCGGCATCATGACCACGATCCACAGCTACACCGGGGATCAGCCGACACTCGACCGGCGCCACAATGACCTGTACCGCGCCCGGGCTGCTGCCATGGCAATGATCCCGACCTCGACCGGCGCCGCAAGGGCATTGAAAGAGGTTTTGCCGGAACTCGAAGGCAAACTGGACGGATCGGCAATCCGTGTGCCAACCCCGAATGTCTCGGCTGTGGATCTGACCTTTGAAGCCGCGCGCGATGTTACCGTTGCCGATGTGAATGAGGTGGTGGCTGAAGCCGCCGCCGGACGCATGGGGTCTGTGCTGTCCTACGATCCCGAACCAAAAGTATCGATCGACTTCAACCACACCACCTACAGTTCGATCTTTGCTCCGGAACAGACCAAGGTGATCGGGGGACGCACGGTGCGGGTTTTGGCCTGGTACGACAACGAATGGGGGTTCTCTGCCCGCATGGCGGATGTTGCCGCAGCACTTGGCCGCCTGACCCACTAACCCTGTGTTGACAGAGTTCGATTGCGCCCGTGGCCTTGTCGCCGACGCATTCAGATTCTCGGGACATAACTGACCCACCTACCGCGCTTTATTCGCGGTAGGTATCTGTTTTTTCTGAATTAAGTTTCAAATTTGAATGGGCGGATTCTAGGGAAAATTTTCCCTAAAATGATTTTCTGCGCCAGACACTTCGTATTCCAAAGTTTCGGCCAATATTGCTTTGGCTTGGATGAGGCCACAGGTGCTGTTGTCGTGACCG
>JAKVCP010000032.1 GCA_022448925.1 Paracoccaceae bacterium | reverse complement strand
TCATCGACATGATGGTGAAGTCGGGCCGGTACACGCGGGGATACGCCGCCGCGATCACCGCCGCCACGGCGACCATTGGCCCGATCATTCCGCCTTCAATTCCGATGGTGCTTTACGCTTTGGTGTCAAATGCGTCGATCGGCAATCTGTTTCTGGCGGGGATCGTGCCGGGGCTGGTGATGGGCGGGGTTCTTATGGGCATGAACACGTTCATTTCTCATCGCCGTGGCTTTGGGCAGGAAGATGCCGTGCCGCTTCGCGAGCTGCCTGCGATCACAGTCAAGGCGACGCCGGCTTTGCTGATGCCGGTGATCCTTCTGGCTGGCATCTACTCGGGCTTTACCACGCCGACTGAGGCGGCGGCCATTGCTGCGCTTTACGCGCTGATCGTTGCGGCTGGTCTCTACCGGGCGCTGAAGCTGCGCACGCTCTACGATGTTTTTGTCGAAAGTGCCCGCTCTGCCGCATCGGTCGGTCTTGTGATCGGCGCTTCGATGATCCTGACATATGTCGTGATCCAGGAAAACATACCGCAATCGATCTCGGCGGTGCTGGATGGCGCCAATGTCAGCCCACTTCTGTTCCTGATTATCGTCAACCTGTTGGTTTTGCTGCTTGGCTGTATTCTTGACGCAACGGTGATCATTCTGGTGATCGTGCCGCTGTTCATTCCGACCTGCAAGGCGCTTGGGATCGATCTGGTTCATTTCGGCGTCTTGATCGTCGTGAACGCGATGATCGGCTTGATAACCCCACCATATGGGATTTTATTGTTTGTGATCAATGCAGTGACAGGTATTCCACTGAAAGAGATCATTGGCGAGATCTGGGCCTTTCTAGGCATTCTTTTGGCGGCGCTGCTGGTGATGATACTCGTTCCAGATATTGTTCTTTGGTTGCCGCGCCTCTTTGGATATCAGGGCTGACCCATGAGCCAAAAACCTGTTCCACACCTGCGTGTTGGCTTGATCGGCACGGGACGTATCAGTGACATCTATCTCAAGACCTGTGCCCGCTTTCCAGAGCTGGACATCACCGCGTGTGGCAGTTTGAACCCACAAGAGAGCCGGGCCAAGGCCGAGGCCTTTGGTGTTCCATCAACAGGTACTCCGGATGAAATCATCGCGGACCCTCAGATTGATTGCATTTTGAATCTGACAGTCCCTTCGGCGCATGCCGACATTAGCATCAAGGCGTTGACAGCGGGCAAACATGTCTATTCGGAAAAACCCTTTGCCACCACTGTTGCAGATGGACAGCGGATATTGGATCTGGCCCAGGCCAAAGGCCTGAAAGTCGGAAACGCTCCGGACACCTTTCTGGGCGGTCGCTGGCAGACGGTCCGCAAATTGATCGATCAGGGCCTGATAGGGAGTCCGACGGGCGTGATGGCTTTTGTTGGAACCCATGGTGTCGAGCGCCATCACCCGAACCCCGATTTCTATTATCAGACCGGCGGAGGGCCCTTGTTGGATCTTGGTCCCTACTATCTGACCGCCATGGTCTTTCTGCTTGGGCCAATTTCCCAGGTCAGTGGCATGGCGCGGCGCACGTTCAGCCGCCGCATGATCGAAAACGGTCCCCGGCACGGAGATTGGATGCCGGTTGAGGTCGACACCCATTCGCAATCCATGATCCGGTTTTCCAGCGGTGTCATCGGAACCATGACCATGAGTTTCGATGTCTGGGACAGTGAAACACCCCGGTTCGAAATTTATGGCGAAGAGGGCACAATCTGCATTCCCGACCCAGACCCGGTGCATGGCGCCAACATATTTCAAGGTCCGGTCTGGTATCGCACCCGCGCCCAGTCGCGATGGGAGTTTCAGCCCCGGCCAACGGGGCGTGATGACTGGCAGTTGGCCAAGACAACCCATGGATTTAACGAAGATTGCCGGGGCTTGGGGCTGCTTGATCTGGCCTATGCTGTCCGCGATGACAGGCCAGTGCGCGCAGGCGGCGATCTTGCACAACATGTGCTGAAAGTCATGGTCGGGATCGAGGAATCTGCCCGGGAAGGGCGCTTGGTCGATATAGACGGAAGCTGCCGGGTGCCAGACAGGCTGCCGGAAACTTTTCCCGCATCTGAAAACGCCCTGTCCGTCGACGGCGCGCCAGAAAACAGCGGGCCGGCATGTACGGCGCCGGCGAACCTCATGCCAGAGGATATTCAGAATGCCGGTTGAAACACTGGATATCAGCGAACCCTTTTTCACACTGCGTATCCTGACTGATGAAGACAGTCACGTGGTGGCAGGCAAAGCGATTGCCCTGAATCTGTCTGAAACGCCGATGTGCATCCGCGATCAGCAGCTTGGGCACTTGCAGTCGGTGATTGTCGCCAACACCGAGCTCCGCACTCTGTGTCATACCGTCTTGATTGAGCGATTTGCCGATCACACCGATGACGCGGCATTGATGGCGCAGGTGCGTGACGCATGGCCGTCTGCGTTTGCCGTGCGCGGCGAAGAGCGTTTGCGCGGCGTCAGTCATTACATGTCGCCCAAGGCGTGGGTCGGGCAGTACGGATTCACCTTTTATCACGCGGGCTCTGTTCCGTTGCGCGTCGGGTTGCACAAGGATCATGCCTTTTGCCCGGTACCGGGATTTCGTGAGGTGCACACCCAGGTCGTTGGATTTGGCAAGATGCAGCAGTGCCGCGAAAAAGATGTCGGCACGCTCTATCTCGAAGAGCCGATGGCCCCGGGCACAACCCACCGACCGATGTATGACGCCCAAGGTCGATTTCCCTGGCATCAGTTCGAAACCATAACGCCCTCAATTTTTCTGGCGGTCGAAATGCTGCCCGATGGCGCAACCCCGCCTGCGTGAAAGAGGACATCATGACTGCAAGACTTTTACCCCAACAGATCGATTTCAATGCAGGATTTCCGCGGCTCTCTCGCCGCCTTCGCCTTGGCGTCGTCGGAGGGGGGCGCATCTCGCAGACTCAGGCCATGGCGGCCCGGCTGAGTGATCGCTGGGACATCGTGGCGGGGGCTCTGTCTTCTGATCCCGACCAAGCGCGTCACCGCGGAACAGAGTGGTTTCTTGACCCGGACCGCAGTTATGCGTCTTTTGACCAGATGGCGCAGGGCGAAGCGTCTCGGGCTGATGGTGTGGATGCCGTGATGATCACAACTCCGAACCATCTGCATTTCCCGGCGGCAAAGGCATTTCTGACAGCAGGCATAGATGTGCTTTGCGACAAGCCCCTGACCAACGAACTGGCAGAGGCCGAGGCGCTTGTCACGTTGGCGCGGGACAGCGGGCAGGTCTTTGGGGTGTGCTACACGATGTCGTGCTTTCCGATGGTGCGCCAGGCCCGCCAGATTGTCGCCGCTGGAGTGCTTGGACAGATCAACCAGATCCATGTCGAGTTTCTGCAGGACTGGATGACGCCAAAGGATGTCGGTGAGGCCCCTCATGTGAAATGGCGGTTGGATCCCAAGATCTCTGGACCGACAAGTTGCGTCGGTGATATTGGCACACATGCCGCGCATTTGGCGCAGTTTGTCTCGGGGTTGCCGATGACCGATCTGCGCGCCGAATTTCACGTCTGCGGTGCGCCAAAGGCGCTGGAGGACACAGCATTTATGCTGATACGCTATGCTGACAGGGTGCCCGGCACCCTAATGGCGACGCGTCTGGCGCCGGGAAATCGGGGTGGGCTGCGGCTGCGGATTTTCGGATCCGAAGGCGGGCTTGAATGGGATATGGAGGACGCCGAGCGGCTGAAGCTGAATATTTTCGGTCAGCCCGATCAAGTGCTGTCGCGCGGGCATGGGCATGGTGTCTCTGGCGTCACCGAACGTTTCGTCCGCACGGGCCGCGGCTTTCCAGAGGGTCTGATCGAGGCCTGGGCCAACCTGTATACCGAGTTTGCCATGGCAGTTGCCGCGCGTCGTGATGGTGTTCAGCCCCCGGTCGACTGGCTCGGATATCCCGGTGTTGAGGAAGGCGCAGCGGGCGTCCGCTTTGTCGAGGCCGCGGTGCAGTCCAACACCGCCGGTGGGGACTGGGTGCGGATTGAAGGAACGTAGATCATGCAAACCTCGATCGCGACAGTCTCAATTTCAGGCACTCTACGAGAAAAACTGATGGCCATCGCCACTGCTGGCTTCGATGGGATCGAAATTTTTGAACAGGATTTCATCGCGGATCAGGCAAGTCCGCGCGCAATTGGAGAGATGATCCGCGACCATGGCCTGAATATCACCCTGTTCCAGCCATTTCGTGATTTCGAAGGGCTGCCCGAACCCTACCGCGCCAAGGCATTTGACCGGGCTGAACGGAAGTTCGACGTCATGCAGGAACTGGGCACCGACCTGATCCTGATCTGTTCCTCTTTGCACCCAAAGTCGCTGGGCGGCATTGATCGCGCTGCCGATGATTTCCATGCCTTGGGCGAACGCGCCGCCAAGCGCGGATTGCGCGTCGGATACGAGGCGCTGTGCTGGGGGCAGCATGTCAATGATCACCGCGACGCCTGGGAGGTGGTGCGCCGGGCTGATCATCCCAACGTCGGTCTTATTCTTGACAGCTTCCACACGCTGGCCCGCAAAATCGATCCTCAGACAATTCGCAGCATTCCCGGCGACCGGATTTTCTTTGTACAGCTTGCAGATGCGCCCCTGATCGAAATGGATCTGCTGTACTGGTCCCGCCATTTTCGCAATATGCCGGGCGAGGGGGACCTCGACGTGACGGGGTTCATGCGTGCGGTCATGGCTGCTGGGTATACCGGACCGATCAGTCTTGAGATTTTCAATGACCAGTTCCGCGGAGGAAACACGCTGGCGCTGGCGCGGGATGGTCACCGGTCGCTTGTGGCGCTGATGGATGATGTTCAAAGACACGAACCCGATGTAGAGACCGTGGCCCCCCCCTTGCCGGCCCGTATCAAACCCAAAGGCGTCAGCTTTGCCGAATTCACCAGCAGGGGCGGTGAGGCGCAGGCGCTGGAGACGCAACTGGCCACCTTGGGATTTGTCCGGGTTGGAACCCATCGCAACAAGCAGGTGGCCTTGTGGCAGCAAGGCGACATTCGGATCGTCGTCAATCAGGAAACCGTGGGTCACGCAGGTGCTGTGTGGAACGCCCGCGGCACCTCTGTCTGCGATCTGGGGCTACAGGTAGAAGACGCCCAGGCCGTCGTCACCCGCGCCGAAGCGCTCGGCGCCGAGCCTTTTGCGCAGCCGCTGGGGCCCGGAGAACTGCTTATCCCCGCGATCCGCGGACTGTCTGGGTCCTTGCTGCACTTTATCGATGCGGCCTCGGGGTTGGATCAGGTTTGGCAGCGCGAGTTCCACACCACCGCAGCGCCGGGGGAGGCCGGCCTGACCCATGTGGATCACCTGGCGCAGACCATGAGCTATGAGGACATGTTAAGCTGGACCCTGTTCTACACGTCGTTGTTTGACATGCAGAAATCTCCGATCGTCGATGTGATCGACCCCGATGGTTTGGTGCGAAGCCAGGTGGTTCAATCCTCCGACGGGGCGCTAAAGGTCACTCTGAACGGGGCGGACACGCACAGGACTTTGGCCGGGTCTTTCCTGGCTGATACGTTCGGAGCCTCTGTGCAGCATCTTGCCTTGGCAACCGACGATATCTTTGCGACGCTGAACGTACTGGGGGAGCGTGGTTTTGTTCCGCTCAAGATTCCGTCGAATTACTATGACGACCTGGCTGCACGGTTTGATCTGCCCGCCGGATTGCTAACGCGGATGAAAGCCTCACATGTACTTTATGATCAGGACGAAGGCGGCGACTTCTTTCAGTGCTATGCGCCCGCAATCGCCAATGGCTTTTTCTTCGAGCTGGTTCAACGCAACACGGGATATATCGGTTTTGGAGGCCCAAATGCCCCTTTCCGGATCGCCGCACAAAAGCGGATGGGACGGGCCAAGGGGCTTCCCATGATCTGACATCTGCCGACAGTGCCATCGGCCTTTTCGGGCCGGACAGTCGCAGGTGACAGGGCGGGTGTGGCGGCTCAACCAAGCCCGGGTTGTCGTATCGCGAAATGACGGCATTTGCCGGGTGCCTTGATCTAAGGAAACCCATGGCGTGCCCGGTCTCTACATCATTGCACCGATCTGCCAAGGCACAAATTCAACCCCGCCAAAACCAAGAGCTTCACTTCTGGTGTGTTCGCCGTTGGCGATACGGATCATCAGAGCCAGCAATTCGCGGCCCTTGTCCGCAACAGATGTGCCCTGGCTGACGATGTCACCACAGTTCAGATCCATGTCGTCCGACATCCGGGCAAACATTTCGGAATTGGTGGCCAGCTTGATGCATGGAACCGGCTGGTAGCCAGAGACAGAACCCCGCCCTGTGGTGAAAACAATCAGGTTCGCACCCGAGGCGACTTGCCCTGTGACTGAGCAGGGATCAAAGCCAGGACTGTCCATGAAGACAAGACCGCGGGTGGTGATACGTTCGCCAAACCTGTAGACGCCCTGCAAGGGCGCCGAGCCGCTCTTGGCCACGGCCCCAAGTGACTTTTCCAGGATGGTTGTCAGTCCGCCGCGCGTATTTCCCGGACTTGGATTGTTGTCCATCTCGCCGCCATTGCGGGCGGTATAGTCCTCCCACCATCGGATGCGTTCCATCAGGGCTGCCGCGATCTCGGGTGTGCGGGCCCGGGCTGTCAAAAGATGTTCGGCGCCATAGATTTCGGGTGTTTCAGACAGGATTGTCGTGCCGCTATGGGCAACAATCAGATCCGAGGCAACCCCCAGAGCCGGGTTCGCCGTGATGCCAGAGTATCCATCCGAACCGCCACATTGCAGCCCAACCGTCAGACGGCTGATCGGGGCGGGGGCGCGTTCGATCTCGTTTGCACACTGGGCGATCCCACGCAGCTCTGCCAGCCCCTTGGCGATTGTCGCTTTTGTCCCGCCCTCGTGCTGGATGGTCATGTAGCGCAAGACCCCATCCGCGCGGATCGGTCGCCCACCGACAAGGTCTGCGATTTGCATGACTTCACAGCCCAGGCCGATCAGAAGAATGCCGCCGAAGTTGGGATTCTGGGCGTATCCGGCAAGTGTGCGCAACAGTGTGGCATAGCCTTCGTCGGTCCCCGACATCCCGCAACCGGTTCCATGAACGATGGGCACAATGCCGTCGATGTTCGGGAAGTCATCCAAAAACCCGATGCGTTCGGCGGCCTGGGCAATGAACTGCGCGACAGACCCTGAACAGTTCACCGACGTTAGGATACCGATGTAATTTCGTGTGCCCACATGTCCGTCGATGCGGTGGTAGCCTTGAAACATGGGCGTTTCGCATGAAATCTCTGGCATCTGCTCAAAGCTCCCGGGCGCGCAGTCGCCATGTTCCCCCATCCCCAGATTATGCGTGTGCACATGCTCGGCCGCCGAAATTGTCTCTAAGGCCTGCCCTATGATCTGACCGTACCGCAAGACCGGTTTGCCCGGGCCAACCGTCTTGATGGCGACCTTGTGGCCGCGCGGAATGTCTTGTTGCAATGCCGCGTTTGCCGGGGCGATCCACGTGCCGGCCTTCAGGTCAGAAAGAGCAATCGCAACCGAGTCATTGGGATGAAGAAGCAAAACGTCCCGGGTCATGCGGCAATCTCCTGCATTGCGCCTGTCGCGCTGTGGGTGTTGGGCCGATCCGACGCTTTGGTCAAGGCAAAGGCCAGACCTGTTCATGCAGGGTCGCTGAAAACCGGTCATTCGTCCAGCGGGGGGTAAGCATCAGGGTCAGCATTTCTGCCGTGGCGGGCAGCGCATGCGGTGCATGCTCAGAACACATTTCCATGATGCACATGGGGTTTCTGAGGTGGCTCCTAGGCCTGCATCGGTGCAGGATCATGTCCGAACACCACTGCGCGCCCCTGCGGGCACACGACTGAGGCGCGGCCCTTCGCAACCCAGCGCCTTGGGTCGGCCATCCCGGTGCATATGCCCGCCGCTGACGTGGCCGCGATGCAGACGGTTGGCCGTCGCCATGAATAAAACGGACCGTTGCCCAAGACATGGGATCTCCGGCGTCTTGATCTTGACCATGCCTTTTGGGTTCATGGCTGGTTTGCACCCCAACGGACGATGCGGAGGACAAAAGCGGCATGGCCAAACGCTCTTTGGGCGTTGCGGGCCTGCGGATCATGGATGACGATGGATGGGTCTTGCTGATGCGCGCTCAAAGCCGCACGGATATGTCAGCCTTTCGCAGGTGAAAGATGCCGCAAGAACCAGGTCACAAGCGCCTCTTCGCTTGGAGCGATTTCCGTTGCGAGCCCCTCGGTGAAGTCCAGGAACGCCTGACTGTTCAGTTGGTTCAACCCAACCAAAACAGGGATGCCAAGCGACATTGCCTCGCCGATTGCCCGACGGAAACCGCGTCCGTCGGCCTCTGACTTGCCAAATTTGTTGACGATCAGGCAATCCGCGCCCTCGCCCAGCCGCTGTTCGACAAAGCCCACAGCGGTCGCCAAAGCTTCGGGATCCAAGCGGCAGCCCTTTGCATGGGGTCCAAGATCCTGCGAGATCCGTATCGTGGCACCGTCGGGAAGCAGTTGCACATCCATGTCGCAGGGGCCGCCGTGATCTCTGTCCGTGTTGATTTGTACAGTTCCAACCGGCCTGAGCCCCCTTTGGAGCAAGCGTTGTGCCACGCCGTACAGCAATTCGTCCATGGCACCACGTCCGGGGGCCGTTGTGTAGGCGATCATCTACAGGGTCCTTTCATTGGGTTCCTGTTGGGATCATGTCTGCTTTGGCCGTGCTGCGCCAGAGCGGGCTTCGTATCACTGCTGTTACGCGTCCTTGTCAGCCGCGGGTCAGCCGCGAGTCAGCCGATCACGCGGTCAATGGCGACGGCCAGTTTGTCGACCAACTCGGCCACCTGCGTTTCGGTCAGGATGAATGGCGGCGCCAGCAAAACATGGTCACCGGATTTGCCGTCGCGGGTGCCGGCCATCGGATAGCAGATCAGCCCGGCTTCAAAGGCTGCGGATTTGATCTGCGGTGCGATCCTTCGGTCAGCAGGGAAGGGCTGCTTGTTATCGCGATCCGCCACAAACTCAAGCCCAAGGAACATGCCTCGGCCCCGAATGTCGCCGATGTTGGGATGCTGCCCAAAGCGATCGGTTAGTGCGGATTTGAGGTCCGCACCGATGCGGGCGGCGCGATCGACAAGGCCAAGTGTTGTCAGCTTGGTGACCACAGCCTGCGCTGCAGCAGCCGCGACCGGGTGGCCGATATAGGTATGGCCGTGTTGGAAAAAGCCCGAACCGTTTTGCACGGCTGCATAGATCTGGCTGGTGCACAGCATGGCACCAATCGGCTGGTATCCCGCGCCCAACCCTTTGGCGATGCAAAGAATATCAGGGGAAACGCCGTCGGCGTCACACGCAAAAAGATGCCCGGTACGGCCCATCCCACACATCACTTCGTCCAGGATCAATAACACTCCATACCTGTCGCAGATCTCGCGGATGCGGCGGAAATAGCCTTCGACCCCCGGTACGGCGCCCATGGTGGCCCCGACCACCGGCTCTGCCATAAAGGCCATGACGGTTTCGGGGCCCAACCGCAGGATTTCATCTTCAAGCTCCTGCGCCGCGCGCTGGCCATAGTCAAACGTGCTTTCGTTTGACTGGCGGTCGCAATATTCGTAGCAGGGCGCAATGTGGGACACATCGATCAGAAGCGGGTCGAACTGTGCACGTCGCCATGCATTGCCGCCTGCTGCCAAGGCGCCAAGGGTGTTGCCGTGATAGCTTTGGCGTCTGGCAATCAGGTGACGCCGCTCTGGGCGCCCGGTTTCAACAAAGTACTGACGCGCCAGTTTCACGGCGGCCTCGGTTGCCTCTGATCCTCCGGACACCAGGTAGACGCGATCCAGATCACCCGGTGCATGGGCGATCAAAAGCTGAGCCAGCGCTTCGGCAGGTTCCGACGTGAAAAACCCGGTGTGTGCAAAGGCCAAAGCCTCTGCCTGATCGCGCACGGCGGCGATGACATCGGGGTCGCCATGCCCAAGGCAGGACACGGCCGCGCCACCTGAGCCATCAAGATAGGCCTTGCCGGTTGCGTCGAAGAGGTAACAGCCTTCACCGCGCACTGCGCGAGGTGGGGTGACTTTTGTATGGCGTGGAAAGACGTGGGACATTGAAAACTCCTGCGCCTAAGGGCGGCGTATGGAACCGGTGGGGTTTAGGTGGGTGCTTGTCGGGCTGCGGTTTTGCAGTAAATCTTGGGGTCCGGGCCATAAGGCGGCCCCGACGATTGGCGGATCACGGTGTGCACAGAGTGCCGCGACGGATGCCTCGACACTGGCCCAGACTGTGCCATCGGCCTGTGTCAGCGAGTTTTCGAACCCGACCCGCAGGTCACCCCCCAACAGGGCGGCGGTATGCAAGCAGGCGTGTTCGTTTGGCCCGAAAGCGCAGAGCATCCAGCGCGCCCGCTCAGGCAGGGCTGAGACCCGCGGCAAGACCTCGTCTACGGTGGCGGGACGGCCTTGGGCATAGCTGCCCAGCACAAGCAAGATATCCGGTGCCTCGGGAATGGCGCCGCGTGTCATGCAGGCGCGAAGCGTCTGGATGTCGTGTGCGTCATAGACGATGTGTTGCACACGCGTTCCGGTGTCGGCACAGACGTCATAGACCCTTTGCGCAACGGTGGCATCGGCCATCACTTCGCGCACCGCGATCGAGGCCCATTTCGGTGCAAGACCCCGCAGCAGCCTCAACTGGTCGCTGGGCGAAAAGCGGTTGGCAGACTCGGTGGTGATTTGCACGGGAAATCCGGGCAGGGCAGTGTCAATTTCTGTCAAGTCTTCGGAATACCGCCCGACATCAAGGCTGTGGTTTCCGGCGCCGTCGGGTACATGCAGATGCAGGGCCTCTGCCCCTGCGAGAACGCAGGCGCGGCTGGTGGTAACGATTTCAGGCACTGTCAGTGGCACCATTGGGTGATCCCGTTTGGTCAACCGTGCCCCCGTGGGCGACACCATGATCATGACCGCATCCTTTTGACTTTGGGGTGGAACTGCTGGCCAAAGCTGATCCGAGCCTCAAACCGTTGTTCTGCGACGTCGACATTGACACGTTGGCGATGTGTCACGCCCTCGGCATGGCCCAAGGCGATGGGCGCGCCGATGCCATAGCCATAGCCGGCAGAAGATGGCTGACCGATGATCTTGTTTTCAGCATGGATCGGCCCGTGCCGAAGCGGTTCGGCGTTCTGGTCCGGGAACGTGGCTAAGACAATTCTTGCGGGGTGGCCCTGCACGATCTGATGAGCAGGGGTCATGCCCACGCCTCCGCCGGCTGCGCCCCGATGGAGTTCATGTCACAGCCCAGAAACAGGCCGCGTGTTTTGGCTGTTTCGCCCAGCATGAAGACGCCGTCAGGCGTGAAACTTTCAGGATCGTTCAGCAGCCTTTTGATGACGGCGGTTTCACGCGCGGGCAGGCGGTGCAGCGTGGCGGTCCTCATCGGTTCGAAGCATCCAACCAGCAAGCCGCCGCGATCGTCACGGCTCTGGAGATGGTTGTCATGGTCGCAAACTGTCGGAAGAGTGCCGGTGATCCGCGGTTCCGGTTTGGTCAGCAGATAGAGATCTTCGCAGGCGCAAATCGGGGCCAGCGCCTTTTGTTGCCGGTTCAATGTCAGGTGGTCTGCATGTATCGCCAGTGACAGAGATCCTTTCCGTATCCAGCCCACCGATTGGCCAGTTTCGTCCTCGAGAGCGCTGGAAAGAGCGACCGAGTACTGGATCATCCGCGTCAGCCTCCGCGGGCGGCGCAGCGCCCGCACCTTGGCCGCAGAATGCCAGGTGGTTCCGGACATCAGCGCCTTGCGTTCCAAAAGCACTGCATCTGCACCGAAATTGACGCGGTGGTACAGAGTGGGACCGCCCATGACGTCCTTGCCGATCACAACGACAGAGGCATGTTCAGGAAGTGTGACCATTGACCTGTCCCGTGGGTCGTGAAGCGCTGCGTTGGTTTCTGATACGGGCTCCCGAATTTGTGCGGATTGGTGCCCATATCGCAGAGGCACCCAAGGTTGGCGGCGGATCGCAAGGCGCGTCCTGTCGCCTGAGCCACCGATGCGGCTGACCGAAGCGGTTGCTGTCTTGGCAATGACGGCCTGCATCGGCCATTTGCGGTGCGTCGGCCTCCGCCGCACGAACGCATCATAGGCTGGGTCGGGATTGTTGAAGACGTTGAGGGCGACAGCGTTGAACGCCAGGACCTGCAGGTGGCCCGTCACTTTGCGCTGTGCGATCTTGCCATCCGCACGCCACATCCGGGGCGGCAGATCCTGTGCCCGGCGAAAGACCGGGCTGGCGTGTGCACAGATTGCACAGCGCTGTTTGAACAGAGAATCGCACATACTTGGCCTCCTGCGACACAGACTTGAAACAGGTGTTTCAAATCTTGACAACAAAAAAGACAATTGAAACGTTTAGTTTCACGACACAGGGGGGATTCGTCCGTGGCCAAGCCTGAGACGATGGAAGAACGGATCAGCGACAATTACGTTTCACTCAGTGACAAGCTGAAGGTGGCGGCGGATTTTGTGGCGGCGAACCCAGTGGATGTTGCGACGCGTTCGTTGCGGGCTGTGGCTGGATCCAGCGGGGTATCGCCAGCGACCTTTTCTCGACTGGCGCGGGCGCTGGGCTATGCGGATTACGAAGAACTTCGCGAAGCAGGTCGCGCCGCGGTAGGGCGCAAGATGGTGCCCTTTTCGGAGCGCGCCCACGCCTTGCTGACCGATAGTGAATTGCGCAGTGGCGAGACGTTTTTGCACCGCCAAGCCTCGGCCTGCATTCAGAATATCCAGTTGCTGGATCAGACGATTCAGGGTGAAAAGATTGAACAGGTTGTCGATGCTCTTCACCATGCACGCCATGTTGTTTTGGTCGGTGCGCTGGGCTCATCGGGATTTATCGATTACATCGGGTATCTGGCGCATTGGTTCAACACAAACTGGTCGGTTGCAGGGCGCAATGGCACGCCACTGGCGGCGAGCATGTCGCGCCTTGACAGCCGTGACGTTGTCATTGTTTTGACCAAGACACCCTATGCGCGGCGCGCGATGCTTGCGCTTGAGGCGGCGCGCCGTCATGGTGTGGTAACCGTTGTGATCACGGACAGCCATTCTTCTCCGGCGCTGGAGTTTGGAGATGTGTGTTTCATCGTACCAACAGAAAGCCCACAGTTCTTTTCGTCGTATGCTGCGACTCTTGTCTTGCTGGAAACAATCATAAGCCTGCTGCTGGCAAAGCGCGGCGAGGATGCCGAAGACATGATCCGGACGGCGGAAAACCAAATTCACAACCTTGGGGAAACCTGGGGGCCGTGAACCATCGCAACCAAACAGGGAGACATTTATGTTTGCGAAACTCCAACTGACAGCTGCGGCTGTGGCCCTGCTGGCCACGGGCGGAATAGCCCAGGCCCAGCAAACCTTTATCACCATCGGCACCGGTGGCGTAACAGGCGTTTACTATCCCACCGGCGGAGCCATTTGCCGCCTGGTGAACAAGGATCGCAAGGAACACGGCGTGCGCTGCTCGGTCGAATCGACCGGTGGATCTGTTTACAACACCCGCACCATCCGCGAAGGCGAGCTGGACTTCGGCGTGGTGCAGTCTGATGTACAGTCTGCTGCACTTGAAGGTGTGCGCGCTTTTGAAAACGATGAACCCTATGGCGATCTGCGCGCTGTCTTTTCGGTTCACCCAGAGCCGATGCACGTCATGGTGCGCGCTGATGCCGGCATCAGCAGCGTGATGGACATGAAGGGCAAGCGCGTCAACATAGGCAACCCCGGTTCGGGCACCCGTGTTTTGGCTGGCGTTCTGATGGATGCTGCTGGCGTCTCTCCAAGCGACTTTGCGCTGGCGGCCGAATTGAAGTCCTCTGAGCAGTCGGCGGCCCTGTGCGACGGCAAGCTGGACGCCGCGATTTGGGCAGCGGGTCTGCCCAATGGCTCGTCGATGGAAGCGACCTCAACTTGTGATATCTCGATCCTCGATCTGAGCACCTCTGGCACGGACAAAGTCCTGGCAGAGAATTCGGCCTATGCCGCAGCGACCATCCCCGGTGGCCTGTACCCTGGCAATGATGCAGACATCGCATCGTGGGGTCCGAAAGCGACATTCGTAACCGATGCCTCGACTCCGGATGAGGTCGTCTATGTGCTGGTCAAAGCGGTCTTTGAGAACTTTGACGACTTCAAGAAACTGCACCCCGCCTTTGGTCGTCTGACGAAAGAGCAGATGGTCAAGGACGGTCTGAGTGCGCCTTTGCACCCCGGTGCGGCGAAGTACTACAAAGAAGCAGGCCTGATGTAATCGGGCTGTTTCTGGCCAAAAATTCAGGACTTGCTGCAAAGCCGGGCGCGGGGTTCCTCGCGCCCGGCTTCCAATAATAACAGATGTTCAGGGGACACTGAATGACCGACGCACGCAAAGAGCCCGAGGTCGATCCGGCGCTCGAAGATATTGTTGCCGACGCCGATACCGGCGGGCGCGCTCCGTCCGACAGGTTTGGCCGTGCGGCGCTGTGGTACATTCCACTGTGTTGGGCGATCTACCAGTTATGGATCGCCTCTCCGCTGCCTTTTATCGTGGGATTTGTCTGGAACGATACGCAAACGCGGTCCATACACCTTGGCTTTGCGGTTCTGTTGGCCTTTCTGGCCTTCCCGGGCCTTAAATCTTCGCCCCGGCATCACATTCCAATCCTGACATGGGTGGTTGCCCTGATTGCGGCGGCCGCTGCCTCGTATTTGTGGTGGGACTATCGCGGCGTGGCTGACAGAACCGGTGTCCCCAACACAATGGACCTGGTGATGGCGGGCGTCGGGATCGTCTTGCTGCTTGAAGCCGCGCGGCGCTCTCTTGGGCTGCCGTTGATGGGCGTGGCGCTGTTCTTCCTGGCCTATGTCTTTTTCGGGTCTTGGTCGGGTCTGCCCGAAGTGGTTCAGTGGAAGGGGGCATCGTTTGAGAAAGCGATGAGCCACATGTGGCTGACCACGGAAGGTGTCTTTGGTGTCGCCTTGGGCGTTTCCAGTGGATTTGTCTTTCTCTTTGTTCTCTTTGGTGCGCTTTTGAACCAAGCCGGCGCTGGAAACTACTTTTTGCAGCTTGCTTTCGCAGCGCTTGGTCACCTGCGCGGTGGACCTGCCAAGGCCGCGGTCATCGCATCTGCGGCGACAGGCCTGATTTCGGGGTCATCCATCGCGAATGTTGTCACCACCGGGACCTTTACCATTCCGCTGATGAAAAAGGTCGGCTTCCCTGCAACCAAGGCAGGTGCGGTCGAGGTGTCGTCCTCGATCAACGGGGTGCTGACGCCGCCGGTCATGGGGGCCGTGGCCTTCTTGATGACGGAATATGTCGGCATCAGCTATATCGAGGTCGTCAAGACTGCCATCGTGCCTGCTGCGATTTCCTATGTGGCTCTGGTCTATATCGTGCACCTTGAGGCCTTGAAGTCCGGCATGAAGGGCACCAGCCGCATGCACCCGGTCAAATTCATTCTAGGTGCGATCTTCATCATTGCGATCTCGATCGTGGTTGCGGGCGGCCTGCTGTTTCTGACCGGCGTCGTCGTGGATGCGATCTTTGCCTCATTTGGAGGCGCGTCGATGACAGTCATCCTGCTGTTGATGCTGGCGGCCTATGTCGCTGCGGTACGCTTTGCCGCCAAGGGTGCGGACCTTGAGACCAGCCTTGACAGCATGCAAAACCTGCCGCCGGTGCGTGAGATCTTTAAGACGGGCATTCACTACATCATGCCGATTTTGCTGTTGATGTATTTGCTCATGATCGAGCGCAAATCGCCCGGTCTGTCCGCATTCTGGTCGACCCTTGCGATGCTGTTCATTCTTCTGACGCAGAATGCGCTCAAGTCGTTTTTCCGCGGGCAGAATGATGCCGCCAACCAGGTGATCGCAGGCATTAGGGATATTGCAGACGGCATGATCGCCGGGGCGCGCAACATGATCGGGCTGGCCGCCGCCATGGGGGTTGCGGGCATTATCGTTGGTGCCGTGACGCTGACCGGTATCGGGCAGGTGATGGCGGAATTTGTCGAGTTCCTGTCGGGTGGCAACCTTTTGGCCATGCTGTTCTTCGTGGCGCTGATCTCGATCGTTTTGGGTATGGGACTGCCGACAACGGCGAACTATATCGTAGTGTCGTCTCTGATGGCAGGCGTCGTGGTCGAACTGGGCGCACAGGCCGGGTTGATCGTGCCGCTGGTCGCTGTGCACATGTTCGTCTTTTACTTCGGGATCATGGCGGATGTGACGCCCCCTGTTGGGCTGGCCAGCTTTGCCGCTGCCGCCATCTCTAAGGGTGATCCGCTGAAGACGGGTTTCCAGGCCTTCTTCTACTCGATCCGCACGGCGCTTTTGCCGTTCCTGTTCATCTTCAATACAGACCTGTTGCTGATTGATGTGGGGCCGGTACAGGCGGTGTTCGTCTTTATCATCGCGTTGATTGCCATGTTGCTCTTTGCGGCGGCCACGATGAACTATTTCCTTGTGAAGAGTCACCTATGGGAAAGTGGTCTGCTGTTGGTTGCGGCCTTTGTGCTGTTCCAGCCGGGGTATGTGCTGAACCAGTTCGCGCCCGAGTTCGACACGCGACCGGGGTCAGAATTCATGGCCATGGCCCAGGCTGCGCCGGATGACGGTTCGCTGCGTGTGCGATTGGTTGGGGAAAACCTGAATGGGGACCCTGTGGATGCGAAGTACATACTGCCTCTTGGGCCTGCGGGCGCCGATGGCGCAACGCGTTTGCTGGAAGCGTCACAGATCATGTTCCGAGAAGAAGACGGCACCTACTTTGTGGATGGGTTCGAAGGCTTGGGCGGTGTTGCAGAAAAACTGGGCATCGACTGGGACTGGGAGCTGGTTGAGCTGGAAGTGCCTGCCGACCGGATGCCGAAGGAGATCTTCTACATCCCGGCCTTGTTGCTGGTTCTGCTGGTTGTGTTCCTGCAGCGTCGCCGTCAGCCAAAAGAAGAGGAATTGGTCCATGCATAAGCACATCCTTGTTGCCGTTGACCTGACTCACCGCGAGGACGCTGCCAAACTGGTAGCCGAGGCAGGGCGTCTGGCCAAATTCGAGAATGCAAATCTTCACCTTGTGACGGTGTTGCCGGACTATGGCATGTCATTTGTTGGTTCGTTCTTTCAAGACGGAACGCTCAAGGCTGCAACCGCCGCGGCGCACGATTCTTTGCGCGCTTTGGCCGACGACGTGCTGACTGACCACGGGCAGGTGCAATGTATTGTCGAGATCGGCTCTGTCTATGAAAAGACTCTGAAGGCGGCCAAGCTTTCAAATGCGGACCTGATCGTCGTCGGCGCCCATAAACCCGATCTGGCGGATCGGGTGATGGGTCCCAATGCGGCGCGGATCGCGCGCCATGCGAATGTCTCGGTTCAGGTGGTGCGGTTCTGACAGGGGAGCACCGGCTTTTTTGCGGGCGGATCTTCGCATTCTGCCCGGAACGGCTAAACTGTTGAACAGTCCCGCGTCAAAACGGCCTGGGGCTGTTTGGTGTTTTGGGTCGCGCGGTCGCGGCCCCGATGCAAAGGAAAAAGCCAGCATATGCCCGTCAGCCTGCGCGACCCGATCAAAGCGATACTGGATACTGATGCCCCCGCAGCCCTGGCGGTGATCACAAATGTGGCCGGACCATTT
Source organism: Paracoccaceae bacterium (assembly GCA_022448925.1). Classification (GTDB taxonomy): domain Bacteria; phylum Pseudomonadota; class Alphaproteobacteria; order Rhodobacterales; family Rhodobacteraceae; genus JAKVCP01. The sequence continues at coordinate 15,057 of JAKVCP010000032.1, read as the reverse complement.
TACCGGCCGATTGGCACCATGATGGCGATTTTGGGTGAGCAAGAGCGTGTTGGCAGCCTGTCATCGGGATGCGTCGAAAGCGATATCGCCTTACGGGCGCAGCAAGCCCGTGAGGCGGGGAAACCGGCTGTACTGCTCTATGGCGCCGGATCGCCGTTCATGGACATTCGGCTGCCCTGCGGGGGCGGGATGGAAGTGCTGATCCTGCCGGATCCCGACCGAGAGGTGCTGCGTCACGTCATAACGAACCAGCAGAGCCGAAAACCCTGCGCCCTGAAATTCGGGACAGAGGATGGAGCGATGGAGGTGCTAGAGCATCAGCCGACAGCCCGCAGCACCGGAGCGCTGACAGTCCAGCTTGATCCGGAACTGCGCTTTCTTGTGCTTGGCAGTGGTCCCGAGGCCACGTCGTTTGGTGCATTGGTTCAGTCAGCCGATTATGAGAACTTGGTCATTTCTACCGATCCTGAAACCCTCGCGCGCGCCACCGAGGCCGGGTGCAGCACCCGCGAGATCGTTTCGCCTCATCTGCCTGCCGATATTGATGTCGATGACCGGACGGCGGTGGTCTTGTTCTTTCACGATCATGAATGGGAACCGGGTATTCTGGCCAGCGCACTCAAAACTCCTGCATTCTATATCGGCGCGCAGGGCAGCCAGCGCGCGCTCCAGACGCGGCTCGAGGCGCTCTCGGCCATGGGGTTGGAGGCGGATGAGCTGGGGCGGTTGCATGGCCCGATTGGACTGATCCCCTCGGCCAGGGATCCGCGGACACTGGCGATTTCAGTGCTGGGCGAAATCGTCGAAAAGGCGATTGCATGACGACTGTCGCGATTCTTTTGGCTGCCGGTGCGTCCCGCAGGTTCGGCGAAGCCGATAAACTGCTGGCCCCGTTTCGGGGGCGCGCGCTGATAGGCCATGCTGCGCAGGCTGTACGCCAATGTGGTGCGGAGGTCTGTCTTGCTGTTGTGACCTCTGACGCCGTTGCCGCGCAGCTAGAAGGCTTTGATTTCGTCCGCCCCCCCGAGGCACCGCCCGCACAATCCGACAGCCTTCGCGCCGGAATTGCCGCTGCACAGGTGCGGGGCGCAACACGTGTTCTGGTTGCACTGGGGGACATGCCCTTTGTCGATGCTGCGATACTCAAGGCAGTCCTGGCCCGCGCAACAGCAGACTCTGCCAGCGCCGTGACAGATGGCGCCCGCCGTGCGCCGCCGGCCTGTTTTCCCATGTCACAGTTTTCGGCTCTGTTGCATGTAAACGGGGACAGGGGGGCCTCAGGTCTGATCAGGGCGCTGGCACCCTCTGCTCTTGTGTCGGTGCCCGACGCGGTGCTGATCGATATCGACACACCCTTGACGCTGGCGCAGTATGCAACATGCCCATGACGACCCAAGTGCTGTCTGCCAGTTGAAGAGTTGGCGGCAGGCCTGTCTGTATGTGGCGCCAGGGCGGCCTTTCACCACATTTGGTCCGGGTCACTGCGGCGGCCCGGCCTGGGGCGACCCTCAAGATGCGCGCTGTGCGTGATTTCGCACAGGACGAAGATCCGTTCGGACCACACGGGTCATCAAATATGGCCGTACCAAGCGTGATATGCTTGAAACCGCTGGCTTTGCCGATCATGGTTCGTGCCACTGCACGATATATAATCCTTGGGAACAGCGAGATACGACTGACATGATACGCCACATCGTCCTGGTAACGTTTCGCCCCGAGGTCGAAGACACAACAATCACGGATATTTTTGCCAAGCTGCACGCCATAAAGCGCGTGTTGCCGGGCATGATCTCGATTGCTTCGGGGCGCAGCGAAAGCCCTGAACAGATTGAGCGCGGCTACAAGCACGGATTTGTCGCGGATTTTACCGACTGGACGGCGTTGCAGGCCTATCAGGACCATCCAGACCACAAAGCGGTGGGGGCGCAGCTTGTGGCGCATGCAGTCGGCGGTTTGGACGGAATCCTGGTCTTTGACCTGCCGATAATGGACAGGACTAAGTGACTTAACTTAAGGCAATGCGCTGGCTTTTTCTTGCGGCAAACGCCATCTCCGACTGAGGCGAGGCAGAACCCGACAGCCGCGCGCTGGCCACTCAGAGCGCGGCCATCTGACGTTTGGGAATGCGCGCGCCGCGGCAACCAATCACCTGTCCCGCGATCGCTTGACCCTCAGCGATCGACACCTCTGGATCGCGCCCCAACAGCCGCGCGGCGAGATAACCAGCGTTGAACGCATCCCCCGCGCCCGAGGTGTCGATGACCGACGTGACAGAAGGTGTTTTGACTTCAAGCTCCTGCGCGTTGATACGGGCCGTCACGGCCCCGGCGCCGTTTTTGACAACGATTTCGCGGATGCCAGAGGTTGCCAGACGCATTATCGTTGCTGCAGGCGTCGCGTCGCCAAAATGCGCAGCTTCGTCGTCAAAGCTGGGAAGTGCGATATCGGTGACGTCAAGAAAGCGCGGGATCGTCTGTCGGATCTCGTCCGATGATGTCCACAGCCCGGGTCTAATGTTGGGATCGAAGGACACCTTTGCGCCATCTCTTCGGGCCTGGACGAGGGCTGCCAGCAGTCTGTCACGGCCAGCGGCGTCAAGGATGGCGACAGTGATGCCGGACAGATGGACCAGACTTGCATCTTTCAATGACTTGGCAAGCCACATGGGATCGTCGGCCAGTCGGCGGGCTGCCGACTGTCCCCGCCAGTAGTGAAAGCTGCGCTCGGCGTTTTGCAGCGCGATCACGTAAAGCCCCATGGTCCTGTCGGCGTCACGCTTCACCCCTGAGGTGTCGAGCCCGTCTGCCCGCATCTCAGCTATCAACTGGTCCGACAGGGCATCCTGCCCAAGATGCGTGACGTAGCCCACCTGCGCTTTTTCAGCCAACAACTGGCGTATATGCCAAGCCGTGTTGAATGTATCTCCGGCAAAGCCGCGCTGGTAGACGTCGCTTTGAACGGGGGCCAATTCGACCATGACCTCGCCAATGGCGACGATACGTGGGGGTGTGTGCGTCATGTTCAACAGTCTTTCGCTCTTTGTCTTGTCCTAACGCGAGCAGCTGAGATCGTCACGCCTTGGCAGTGTGAAAAGTGCCGGCATCGCCATGTCTGAGACGATTCTATATGGCAATGGCAGGCCCCCGTGGCGCTGGTCCCCAAGGTGGTGCTGTGGGCCGGACGACATCTGCCTTGGGCTGTGCAAGATAACACTGCGCACCATCATCATCGCGGCAAAAGCGGGTCATTCCTGTTCATAAAGCTCAAGCGGCAGACCGTCGGGATCATGGAAAAAGGTAAACTTGCGTCCGGTGTAGGGATCAACCCGAACCTCTTCGACGGTCACGCCCCGGCGTTTCAAATAGCCTGCATAAAGCGCGACATCAGCAACGGAGAAAGCAAGATGCCGAAGGCCTACCGGCTCGACGCCTGCCAAGCGATTCTCTCTGTCAGGAAATGAGAAAAGCTCAAGCCCGGTCCCATCGGGCAAGCGCAGATCAAGTTTCCACGAGTCACGGTCCGCACGATAATTTTCATCCACAACACGCAAACCCAGTGTCTGGACATAAAATGCCTTGGACCGTTGATAGTCTGATGCGATGAGGGCGATGTGATGAATGCCCTGAAGTCCGGTCATGCCAACTTTGCCATCGAATAATTGATGCTATTGCAGCGAAGTGTTGGACAGAACCGGCGCGGTTTCAAGAACACACTTGATTTGCAAAGGTTTTGCACGCGGTTGCATGAAAGGTCATCTACGATCATATTATCGTCCAAGTGGTGAACCCGTTGGGAATGGATCTGCAAAGACATGGCAGCGACCTCAAAAGATGTGGCCGAGCGCGCCGGCGTTTCACGATCGGCCGTGTCGCGCACCTTTACCAAAGGGGCGTCGGTCTCTGAAAAGATGCGCCGCCGGGTCGAAAAAGCGGCTCGGGAACTCGGTTACAGCCCCAATGCGCTGGCTTCGTCTCTGACCACCGGGCGAACCAAGTTGATTGGCCTTGTGTCCAACAACTTTCACAACCCGATTTTTTTGGAAGTGTTCGATTTGTTTACCCGTGGGCTGCAAGATCGTGGCCTGCGGCCTTTGCTGGTCAATCTCACGGATGAAACCGATCCTGATGCCTCGGTGCAGATGTTGCGACAGTATTCCGTGGATGGCGTGGTGGTGGCTTCGTCCACATTGCCACCCGCCTTTGCCGAGGCGTTCCGCGCAGCCGGTGTGCCTGTCGTCCATTCTTTTGGTCGTTATGCCAGTGCGCCGAGTGTGCATGTGGTCGGTATCGACAACAAGGCCTGTGGTCGTATGGCCGCACAAACGCTTGTTGATCGGGGATATGGGCGTGTCGGCATGCTGGCCGGACCTAAGACAGCGACCTCTTCACAGGACCGTTTGGCCGGCTTTCTCGAGGAAATGACCCTGCATCCGCAGGTCGCGGTGAGCCATAGCTATGCGAGCGCCTATTCGTTTGACGCAGGCCGCACCGAGATGCTGCGTCTCTTGGCATCGGAGACGCGGGCCGAAGCCTATTTTTGCGGGGATGACGTCTTGTCGATTGGGGCGTTGTCGGCTGTACAATCGCGCGCGATCAAGGTCCCGGACGAGATCGGGATCATTGGTCTGAACGACATGGAAATGGCCCGTTGGGAAAGCATAGACCTGACGACGATCCGCCAGCCAATCCGGCAAATTGTTGCCTCGTCGATCGAATTGATGGTCGCGATGCTGGATGATCCCGAACGCTATCCCGAGGTTCGGATCTTTCCCTGCACCGTGGTAGAGCGGGGCACGTTGCGCGCCCCGCCCGAGCCTTAGCGGTACATCGGCGGGCGGGCATCAACCCAGGCGCCATCTGCCTTGCCGCTCTCGGCCACGGCAAAAACCGCGGCCATGGATCGCAATCCGTCCTCGGCCCGGGGATATAGGTTTGCCGCAGGATCCATCGCGCGGCCGTCCTTGTTGGCCCGAATGGCCTCTGCCAGGTCTGCGTAGATATTGGCAAAGGCCAACGGCATGCCCTCGGCATGGCCGATGGTGACGCGTGTGGTGCGGTCCGCCTCGGGCGACAAGTTCGCTTCGCCGCGCTCGATGACCTGTAGACGCTCACCAAGGGGCATCCAGTACAGCTGGTTCGGTTGCTCTTGCGCCCACCTCAGGCCGCCTTTCTCGCCGAAGACCTGCAGGGTCAGACCATGCTGGCGTCCGATCGCGACCGACGAGGTCCAAAGCCGACCCACCGTTCCACCATCAAAGCGAAGATTGACCATCGCGTCATCTTCCAACTCGCGGCTGGCAATGCACGAGACAGTATCGGCAGACAGGTTTGCAACCTGTTGTCCGATCACGAAGCTGGCCATGTGCAGGGCATGAATGCCGCAGTCGGCAAATTGCGCCGAGACCCCAGCTTGTGCCGGGTCATACCGCCAACGTACGCGAGGGTTGTCTGCGTCAGCGGCGTCGGCGTGGTGACCATGGGCGAACTCGGCTTTGACCAGACGTATTGCACCCAGATCTCCGCGTGTGACCATGGCCTTCATGTGGCGCACCAGGGAATACCCCGAATAGCCATAATTCACCGCACAGATTTTGCCGGAAGAGGCTGCCAGGCGCACGATCTCTTCGCCTTCTTCCACGGTCATGGTCATTGGCTTTTCGCACAGAACATGAAAGCCTGCTTCCAGAAAGGCCTTTGCAATTTCGAAATGCGTGGCATTGGGCGTTGCGATGGTCACAAGGTCGATGCGATCTTCGCGTGCCGTTTCGCCGGCCAGCATCTCGCGCCAGTCGCCATAGGCGCGGTCTGCGGCCAAACCCAGGCGTTGACCATAAGAGCGGCCTTCATCGGGTCTGTGGTCCAGCGCGCCAGCAGTGAATTCAAAAGCCCCGTCGAGGCCGGCGCCCAGACGATGTGCCGGGCCGATCTGGCTGCCTTCGCCGCCGCCGATCAGGCCCCATTTCAGTTTTGCCATGGCTCAGACCTCCTTAGGAAAAGCCGATTGATTCCAGATAAGTGCGATTCGCACTCGCATCATCCATGGGCGAGATATCGAGTGTCGGATCGCAGTCTTGTTCGACAGTGCACCAGCCTTCATACCCTGCTTCGATCAGCACCTGGCGAACAGCTGTGAAATCGACATCGCCCCGGCCCAGGTTGCAAAAGATGCCCTGACCGCAGGCATCATAGAATCCGGTGCGTTTCGTGATCACGTCCGCTTTGATAAGCGGGTCTATATCTTTGAAATGCATATAGGAAATTCGTCCGATATGCCGTTTCATGAAGGCCACGGGATCAAATCCCGCATAGGAGTGATGCCCAGTGTCGAAACAGATTTTCAACAGGCCCTCGTCAATTTCGTCCAGCAAGCGTTCAAGCTCGGGTTCGAAGTCGATGAAGCCTGCTGCGTGGGCGTGAATGCTGACCGTCAGCCCATAGTCCTGCGATCCGATCTTTGCAGCCTCGGCGATGCGGAGGCGATAGGCGGCCCATTCGGCCGGATCCATTTGTTCAGCCTCGTTTGCACGTCCCGCTGTCGGTGCGCGCCGCGGAGAAATGGAGTCGATCAGCACCATATGCTGAGCGCCATGCGCGCGCAGCGCCGCGCCTGTCCGGTGCGTCGCGTCGAGGACATCGGTCCACGCTGCAGGGTCATGAAACGGGCGGAACACAACCCCCCCGATCAACTGCAAACCGTATAAGGCCAGGCCATCCGCCAGAATGGCCGGGTCCTCTGGCATAAAACCGACTGGCCCCAGCTCGATGCCCTTATAGCCTGCCTCAGCGCACTCCTGCAGGACGGTTTGCCATGTCGGGTTGCGTGGGTCACCGGCAAATTCGACCCCCCAACTGCAGGGGGCGTTGCCAATCTGGATGGTCATTTGGTGAAGTCCTCCAAGACGGTCAGAAATCGGTGATATCCACCCAGGTCTGCGCTTGGGCAGACTTGAGGGCGGCGGCCACAACGCGAGAGACGTCCAAGCCGTCTCTGAATGTTGGCCAGACGGCTGTGCCCGTTTCGATCGCTGACAGGAAGTCCTTGGCCTCGATGATGATTTGGTCCTGATAGCCCGTGCCGTGGCCGGGCCCCTGACAAAACGGGGCATAGTCCGGGTGCGCGGGGCCGGTCAGGATCTTGCGGAACCCTTGCATGCCTTCGGGACCTTCGCGCAGATACAGCCACAGGGCGTTTTGATCTTCTTGATCGAACCGGATCGCCCCTTTGGTCCCGGTCACCTCATAGGCGTAGCCCATCTTGCGGCCTGTTGCGACACGGCTGAAATACATCTGTCCCATGGCACCGCTTGCAAAGCGGCACATCAACTGCGCATGGTCATCATTGGTCACGGACCCGCCGGGACGTTCTGCATGTACAGTTTCAATTTCTGCCATGACGCGCTCAACCGGGCCTATCAAAGCCAGCGCGGCATTGATCATATGCGGGGCCAAATCGCCCATTGTACCATTTGCCATTCCGGTGGTGCGCCAGGACGCCGGGGCATTAAGATCAGCATAGAAGTCTTCTGTATGTTCCCCCCGGAACCAGGTGATCTGGCCAAGGGCGCCATCGGCAATCAACTGTCGGGCGTATTGACTGGCCGGCGTCCGAATGTAGTTGAAGCCGACCATGTTGGGCAGGCGTGAGGCGTCCGCGGCTGCTACCATGGCCCGCGCGTCATCAATCGATGCGCCAAGCGGTTTTTCGCAGAACACAGGTTTTCCCGCCGCAAAGGCGGCAAGCGCGATATCCTTGTGAAAGCTTTGTGGTGTGGCGATCACGATAGCATCGACCTTTGGGTCGGCCACCAGAGCTTGCCAGTCCGACGTCGATCGGGCAAATCCATAGGCACTGCGGTACCTTTGTGCGCTTTCCTCTGACGCGGCGCAGATCATTTCCAATCGCGGTCGCAGCGTCGTGTCAAAAACAGCTCCAACGGAGGACATTGCAACGGCATGGGCCTTGCCCATGTATCCGCCTCCCAGGATGCCAATCCCAATTTCACGTCCCAATGCGGACCTCCCAAAATAGCATTGCAACCGGTTGCAAAATTTGTATCGTGTGACTCGCTGGACTGCAAGATGCAATCCAATGGAATCGGAACACCTCGCAAGGGAGGAGGCGTGGCATGACCGACGAGACACTCCGGCTGACCACGGCGCAGGCCATAATCAAATGGCTTGCCAACCAGTACATTCACATCGATGGGCAGGAACTGCGGCTATGCGGCGGTGGCTTTGGGATCTTTGGGCACGGCAACGTCACCTGCCTGGGTGAGGCGCTGAACGCCCATCGGGATGCGCTGCCCCTGTATCGCGGTCAGAACGAGCAAAGCATGGGCTTTGCAGCGGCCGGCTACGCCAAGCAATGGTTGCGTCAGCGGTTCATGTTCTGCACCGCCAGTGCCGGGCCGGGAACGGCAAACCTTTTGACGTCGGCGGGTCTTGCGCATGCCAATCGCTTGCCGATGTTGATGCTGTGCGGGGATACCTTCATCACGCGTTTGCCAGATCCGGTGTTGCAACAGATGGAACACTTCAACGATCCCACCTTTGGTGTGAACGATGCTTTCAAGGCTGTGTCGCGTTATTGGGATCGGATCACGCATCCGGCCCAAGTGATCCAGTCGTTGCCCAATGCGATTGCCACGATGCTAGATCCGGGAGACTGCGGTCCAGCCTTCATCGGGCTGCCACAGGACGTTCAGGGATGGACGTATGATTACCCTGCCGTTTTCTTCGAGAAAACGGTACACCGCATTCGCCGTCAGGCCCCCGATCCCGAAGACGTGGCGGATGCCATTGCGATTTTGCAAGGCGCCCAGCGTCCGATGATCATTGCTGGGGGCGGCGTGCAGTACTCGCAAGCGGTTGCCGCGCTGACTGAATTTGCGGAATCCACCAACATTCCAGTTGTCGAAACCATTGCCGGTCGGGCCAACCTGCTTGAAACGCATCCGCTGAATATCGGGCCTATCGGTGTGACCGGGTCAGACAGCGCAAACGCTATTGCCGAACAGGCGGATGTGATCCTTGCTGTTGGAACCAGGCTACAAGATTTCACCACGGGCTCGTGGACGGCGTTTTCGAAAGAGGCCAGATTCATCTCAGTCAATGCGGCGCGGCACGACGCGGGCAAACACCGGTCGTTGCCGGTTGTCGGGGATGCCCGGCTGGCCCTTCAGGCTTTTCAGACTGCGCATAAGGGGTATCGGGCCCCGGCGGACTGGACCGCCTTTGCGCAACAGCAACGTGTTGCCTGGCAGGCCTATGTCGCGGAAAATGTCAGTGCCGGAAACCGTCCCAATTCCTACGCTCAGGCCATAGGAGTCGTGAATGACCTCTGCGACCCGCGCGATCGCATCGTTGCGGCGGCCGGCGGGTTGCCGGCAGAGGTCACGGCAAACTGGCGGACGCTGGACATCGGTACTGTCGATGTCGAGTTTGGATTTTCCTGCATGGGCTACGAGATCGCCGGCGCATGGGGGGCACGGATTGCGCAGTCTGAACATGAACCAGAACGAGACGTGATCACCTTCTGCGGGGACGGCTCGTATCTGATGCTGAATTCGGACATCTATTCCAGTGTCCTCAGCCAGAAAAAAATGATTGTTTTGGTGCTCGACAACGGTGGTTTCGCGGTGATCAACAAGCTGCAGAACAACACTGGAAACGAAAGCTTCAACAACCTTCTGTGTGATTGCCCGACGATCCCACAGGCCTTTGGCGTCGATTTTGTGGCCCATGCCGCCTCAATGGGGGCAAGCTCTGAAAAGGTGGTCAACCCGGCTGAATTGGCCGCTGCATTCAAACGGGCACAGGCCAGTGACAAGACCTATGTCATTGTCATGGACGTTGATCCCTACGAGGGCTGGACAACGCAGGGCCACGCATGGTGGGAAGTGGGGACACCGCATATCACCGACAATGACGCTGTGCACAAGGCGCATCTGGACTGGGAGGCGACGCGCGAAAAGCAGCGTCGGGGCGTATGATGGCGGGTGTCTTGGCAGGCATGAGCTGTCGGCCTGGACGCCGTTTGGCTGATGCGCCTGCGGCCAATGTGCTTTTGGGCGCGGCTGGTGCGCGCGCTTTGCCGGTTCAGATGCTGCGCCGGGATCATATCGCCTGGCTGGTCGAAGGGCGCCACTGGCGGCAGCGCGGTGGTGTCTCTTGCGGCATTTCGCAGGCTCAAAGGCGGTTCGCAGCCATGGTGCATAAAGGCGGGGCCCGGGCATGACGTTACTGGCGGGTATCAAGGGCAATCGCTTCGTGGTCTTTGGCCGTGCGGGCATGGACATGTATGCGGATCCGATCGGCACCAAAAGCGAGGATGCGGCGGTATTTTGCGCTGATTTGGGTGGATCTTCGGCCAACATTTGCGCTGGACTTGTGAAACTGGGCAGCCAGGCCGCGCTTGTCACGTCGGTATCGGATGATGCGGTTGGCCGGTTTTGTGTAAACCGGCTGAAACACTACGGCGTTGATACACGCTATGTCCGTGCCGTTGGAGGAGAGCCGAGAACCTCGCTTGCGGTTTATGAAAGCTGCCTTGAGGATTTCCAGAACGTGATCTACCGCAACAACGCGGCCGACTTTCAGGTGACGGCGGCGGACGTCGATGCGGTGGACTACGCGCAGTATACCGCCCTGATCACCGCGGGGACCGTCTTTGCCGGAGAGCCGTCGCGCAGTGCAACCTTTCGCGCTATGGAAATCGCGCGCGCCGCAGGCATTCCGGTGATTTTTGATATCGATTACCGCCCCTATTCCTGGCCTTCTCCCGAGGTGGCTGCCGAGGTGCTGTCACGTGCAGGCGATCTGAGTGACATGATTGTTGGCAATGATGAAGAGTTCGGATTCATGGCCGGCGGGATCGACAAGGGCTTTGCCAAGGCACGGGACCTGGCTGTGAACGACAAACGGCTGATCATTTACAAAATGGGCTCAGCGGGGGCGGTGACTTTTGCCGATGGCCGGGAAATCAGGACGGGAATCTATCCGGTGACGGCGGTCAAGCCCAATGGGGCAGGTGACAGTTTCATGGCCGGGCTTTTGTCGTCCATCGCGGCGGGTCACGATTTGCAGACCGCAGTTCTGCGCGGGTCGGCCTGCGCCTCGATGGTTGTATCTCAGCCCGGCTGCGCACCTGCGATGCCAACGACGGACCAGTTGGATGCCTTTTTGGCCGGCCATCCGGGGCCTACGACAGCTTGAAAAGGGAAAAGTATGCACATCGCGCCATATGACAACCAAAACAGGGCCATCGTAGACGTTGACGACGATCTCGTTCCGCTCACCTATTTCAATATCGTCAAGCTGACCAAGGGGCAGACCTTTGACTATGGTCTTGCAGGCTATGAAACCTGCGTGGTGCCCGCCACGGGCACGGTCGATCTTGATGTTGAGGGCGCGGCTTTCGCGGCGCTGGGCAACCGCGGCGCAGATGTCTGGGATGGCGAGCCAGAGGGCGTGTATGTCCCGGTCGCTGCCAAGGTCCGGATGACCTGCCTGTCCGACACAGCCGAGGTCTTTGTCGCGGGGGCGAAATACGACCGCGTGCGCGAGCCATTCGAGGTACGATCGCACCAATTGGATCTTGTGCAGTACGGCTCGGATGACACAAAGACCCATCGCAAGATCAAGCATATCCTAGGGGCAGAACATCACGACAAAGTGGGTCGACTGCTTGTCAGCGAGCTGTTCACAGTCGGGCAGGGCGGCTGGTCGGGCTTTCCGTCGCACAAACACGATACGGACCGCTTGCCCGACGAAAGCCGCCACGACGAGACATACAACTTCCGCTTCCGCCCAAGTTATGGTTCCGGCCTGCAAATGTTACAGCGTGAAGATGGCCAACCCGGAGATGCCTATCACATCGTGGACGGCTCGACGATCAAGATCGACAAGGGCTATCATCCGTGCTGCGTCCTGCCTGGCTACGAAATGTACTATTTTACAATCCTTGGCGGGTTGAGCCAACGATCGCTGAAACAGTATTTCCAGCCGACCCATGCCGAACAGTTGCAGACGATCCCCGGCATCATGGACATGGTGGCAAAGTTCAAATGACACTTGCAACACTATCAGAGGTCCTTCAGCCCGCGTTGAAGGGCGGCTATGCGGTGGCTGGCTTGGTCACACTCGGCTGGGAAGATATGTGCGCCTATGTGGCCGCAGCCGAAGCAGAGGGCGTGCCGGTGATCTTGCAGGCGGGCCCGTCCTGTCGTGAACACACCCCTCTGCCGATTCTGGGCAAGATGTTTCGCCATCTCGCGGAAACCGCCTCGGTGCCGGTGGTGGCACATCTTGACCATGGCTACACAGAAGAAGAATGTCGCATGGCGGCCGACAGTGGGTTTACGTCGATCATGTTTGACGGCTCGCGCAAGTCTTTGGCCCAAAACATCGCCGAGACCGCTGCGATTGCTGAAATGGCCCATGCCGCCGGTGCGTCCTGTGAAGGGGAGATTGGGTTCGTTGGCTATTCCGGCGGAGAGACCTCGGCCGGGACTGACCCCGAAGAGGCAGCGCAATTCGCGCGACAAACCGGGATTGATGCCATGGCAATCTCTGTTGGCAATGTGCATCTTCAACAGGACAAAGAAGGCGGACTGGATGAGCCCCGCATCCGCGCAATTGAAGCCCTGACCGATGTGCCTTTGGTGATTCACGGTGGGTCAGGTGTTCCAGTGGCGCAACGCACCGCCCTTGCGCGTGGATCAAGTATTTGCAAATTCAACATCGGAACGGAACTGCGGATGGCATTTGGGCAGGCCTTGCGTGAGGCGGTTACGTGTGATCCTGGGCGGTTCGATCGGGTGCAGATCCTCAAAGACACGCATGACCCCGTGGAGGCTGCGGCGCGGCGCGTCCTGAAAGCTTTTAAACCGGCTTAGATATCTTTGCGCGCCATCAGGACGCTGTGCAGCATCGTGTCGGGATCTTCGACAAGTAATCCGGTCAGACGCATGCCGTTGTCCTCAAAACAGGCGGCATAGCCTGCCGGCGACAACGAGGCGTGTCGCACCTTTTGGCCTGCGATCGTGCCGGTGGCGGTGCCTGCGCGCGGTCCGACAGTGGTCAAAAAGCTGCCGCCCAGTTTCAGGTGGCGGGCGATCCGGGCGATGCAAGCAGTTTGTTCGTCCTGCGTGAGGTGATTGAAGCTGTTCCAGGCAATGATACCATCGAACTGCTCTGGCAGATCGAGATGGCGCATATCTCCGTGCCGCCAGTCTCCATCCGGCTGACGTTCGCGCGCGATGTTCAGCATAGCCTCTGCGAAGTCCAACCCTGTGACACGGAATCCCTCGTTGGCAAACCACTGTGCGATTGGTTGTCCCGTGCCACAGCCCAGGTCCAGCACGTGGCCGTCCACGGGCAGATCCCGGGTAAAGCGCGCAAGCCATTTTGCCTCGAACAGGGCGGTTGATCGTGCTGCGTCGTATTCTGCGGCCAGGCGCTCGTAGATATCAAGCGTGTCATTCCGGGCTGGGGCCGTGTCCATCGTATAGCTCTTTGCGGTTGCAGTAAGATGTGGCTGACACTGCCGTAGCCAAGCGCTGTCAGCAAGAAGAATGCGCAAGGCCCGCGCATGCCTCTGGTGTTCGGATCAAAGCCTTCAGGGTCTTGACGCGGTTGGGGATCGAATCCGCCGATCAGCGGTTTGGGCCAACACGCTGCCCGCGCCGTTTCACCGCGCCGTGATCACTGTGCCATGGGCCGCGGCAAACGCTTTGTTTGTGCCCGATGCGGCTGGCCGGCGTCAGGGATTTCTTGGCGCCTGCAGGGCAAGGTCAATGCGGCCTGCCTGCGGGGTCAAGCCGCAAGAACACCTGCGAGGTCGGTATAGGCCCCGGAAACACGCGGTGTCAGCGGAAAAAGGACAGCCTGAAGTGCATGATAGAGGTCGGGTTTTCCCGCAAACTGCGTTGTTGTCGGGCGGCCAGCGGCGTCAATTTCCGGGATCCATCCGCCCCGGGCCTTGTCGATAAAGGCGGTTTCGGCAAAATCCCATAGTTGACGATAGTGTTCTGCCTCATTCACGTCGGGCGAAACCTTGAGCAGGGCTGCGAAAACGCCGATTGCCTCGGTCACGGGCCACCAATAGCGATCCTTGATATCTGGCAAGCCATCAAGGGTGAGTGTGTAGCAAACGCCACCGTGCTGTGGATCCCAGGCATCTTTCAGCGCTTGATGGGCGACGGCGCGGGCTGTGTTCAGGGTGTCATCGTGCAGTGTGCCGGTCAATTCGGCGTAGTGCAACAGCAGCCGGGCCATTTCGAACGAGTGACCGGGCGTTGTACCGGCCGGCCGAAACATAGGGTCACCGGCATACCCGGGGTCGATTTGCCAGGTTTGCGTGTAATGCTCGGGCAGGCGCCAGCCCTGGGCCGGGGCCTTGTCGAACATAAAGAAACTGAGAATCCGCCCGGCCCGCACCAGAAACTTTTCGCGCCCTGTTGCCTCGTAGGCCGCCAAAAGAGCCTCGACACCGTGCATATTGGAATTCATACCTCGATAGGTTGAAAAAGGCGCCCAGTCACGGGTCCACTCGTCGCAGAAAAGGCCTGGTTCGTCCTCCCAGAAGTGCTGATCGAGGACCTGGTCAACGTCGTTGATCAGGCGGTCCGCATCCGGATGACCCACCGCCTTTGCGCTTGCCCCTGCGAGAAGCACAAAGACATGCCCGTAGGCCAGTTTGCGAGTATCTACCGGCGTGTGGTCTGTGAGCCCCCAAACATAGCCTCCGTGATCGGGATCACTATGATGCGCCCACAGATAGGCCATTCCCTGATCTATGATTGGGTCACAGTTGCTTCGGCCCGCGATCTTGCCCAAGGCATAGGAATGCACAAGACGTGTAGTACAGTGCAGCTCTTTCATGGCGCCTTGAATTGGCGCGCCGTCGACATCCAGCGCATGGTATCCGCCGTCGGGATCGCGACTGGCGTCAAAGAAGGCAAACTGGCGCAGCGCATCTTCTTTCAGCGCGGTGCGATGCGCATCTGAGGTTATGAAATCGCGCGCAGTCAAACTCATTCGTCTCTTCCTTGGCCAT
>JAKVCP010000031.1 GCA_022448925.1 Paracoccaceae bacterium | reverse complement strand
GCCTGGCCGATCATCCGCGTTTGATAAAAGCCGCAAAGCGCGCCATGGACGACTATGGCTATGGCATGGCCTCGGTGCGGTTCATTTGCGGTACGCAGGATTTGCACCGCAGCCTTGAGCACCGTCTGGCCTCGTTTCTGGGGCAGGATGATGCCATCCTCTTTGCGGCATGCTTTGATGCGAATGCAGCGGTATTCGAACCTTTGCTGGGGCCAGAGGATGCCGTGATCAGTGATGCCCTGAACCATGCTTCGATCATTGATGGCATTCGATTGTGCAAGGCACGGCGCTATCGCTATGCCAATGCTGATCTGCAAGATCTTGAAGCCCAGCTCAAAGCGGCGCGCACTGCAGGTGCGCGGCATGTGATGATTGCGACGGACGGTGTTTTCAGCATGGATGGCTACCTCGCGCCGTTGGCACAGATCCGCGCGCTGGCCGACCGGTATGATGCACTGCTTATGGTTGATGACTGCCATTCGACCGGGTTCATGGGCCCCAAGGGGGCAGGCACGCCTGCACATTTCGGAGTGCATGCCGATGTTCTGACCGGCACGCTTGGCAAGGCGCTCGGTGGCGCGATCGGTGGCTACATCGCAGCGGCTCAGCCGGTGATTGACCTGCTGCGTCAACGTGCGCGTCCCTATCTTTTCTCGAACGCTCTGCCGCCGGCCGTTGTTGCTGCGGGGATTGAAGTCCTTGATATGGTCGAAGATGGTGATTCTCTGCGCGCGCAGCTGTTTGAAAACACCCGCTATTGGCGTGCGGGCCTGACAAGGCTGGGCTTTGACCTGTTGCCCGGCGAGCATCCAATTATTCCTGTCATGTTGGGGGAGGCCCGGCTGGCACAGGACATGGCGCGGGGGCTGTTTGAACAGGGTGTTTATGTCTCGGGCTTCTTTTTCCCTGTGGTGCCGCATGGAAAGGCGCGGATCCGAACCCAGATGAACGCTGCTCTGACCCAATCGGATCTGGACCGCGCGCTGGCGGCATTTGAAACCGTCGGCAGGGATCTTGGAGTGGTGACATGACGCTGGCCTGTGTTGTCGACGCGATGGAGGGGGTTCCGCCGGTTGAGCCGTCGCGCCTGGCACGCAAACGTGGCCTGACGAGGCGTCTTTTGGCAAAACGGGACTCTCTGCCGAGCGGTTCTGAAAAGGGCTGAACGGTCGCCATCGTGATTTGCGACAGCGGCTTGAAATATCTGACCACCGATCTTTGGGAAATGTGAGATGCACAGGTTGAATGACATGCGGGCACTGGAAAAATCAAAGCCGGAACCGGGATTGTGGATGGTACGTGCCCCCGCGCCTGAAATCGGTCCTGACGATGTGCTGATCAAGATCAACAAGACCGGCATCTGTGGCACGGATGTGCACATCTGGAATTGGGACGACTGGGCCAGCGCCACGGTGCCTGTTCCGACAATCACTGGCCATGAGTTCGCCGGTGAGATCGTTGACCTTGGGCGCAATGTCGAGGACCTGAAGATTGGTCAGAGATGCTCAGGTGAGGGGCATGTGATCGGATTGGAAAGCCGCCAAAGTCGATCGGGCAAGTTTCACCTCGATCCCGGTACCCGGGGGATCGGTGTGAACATGCAGGGGGCTTTTGCCGAGTACCTGCGTCTGCCTGCGTTCAACGTCGTGCCTTTGCCTGATGCGATTGACGATGAGATCGGTGCGATCCTAGATCCGCTTGGAAATGCTGTGCACACGGCGCTCAGTTTTGATTTGCTGGGCGAGGACGTCTTGATCACGGGGGCGGGGCCGATTGGCATCATGGCGGCGGCCGTTGCCCGCCATGCAGGGGCCCGGAATGTGGTCATAACCGATGTCAATTCTGACCGGCTTGCCTTGGCACGGACGGTATCAGAAGTGCGTACGGTGGACGTCACCCAAGAGGCGTTGCAGGACGTGATCCACGACCTTGGCATGAAAGAAGGCTTTGATGTCGGGCTTGAGATGTCTGGCAATCAGGCCGCGTTGGATCAGATGGTCGATGCGCTGGTCATGGGCGGACGGATCGCCCTTTTGGGCATCCCGCCCGGACAGTCCCCGGTCGACTGGAGCCGGATCGTCTTTAAGGCGATTACCATCAAGGGTGTGTATGGCCGTGAAATGTTTGAAACCTGGTACAAGATGATCGCCATGCTGGAAGGTGGTCTTGACGTGCGTCGCGTGATCACGCACCGGTTCAAGGCTGCAGATTTTGCCGATGGGTTTTCCGCGATGCGCACCGGCGCATCAGGCAAGGTCGTGCTGGATTGGACGTGACGAAGGGCGCTGTCACGCCAGAGCGGATGCCGGCCTGACTTCGCCGATGGGCGTTTTTTTCCAGTTCCTGAGGATGGCCACGCGATATTTTTCAACCAGAGGATCTTGCGGATCAACGACACCGAGGCGCGACAGGATCGCGGCAATGGCACAGTCTGCGGCGCGGGTGGCCCCATCCTGCACCTTGAGCGCGATCCCAAGGCCCCGATCTGGCAGGATCGCGATAAAGTACCCCTCGGCGCCGGTTTTTACCGCCAGTGGTTCCCGTGCAACACGCATCAGATCGGTGCAAGCCCGGTTGTCACCGGCAACCATTTCAGGGTGCGTGTACATGGCCTGTACCAGACGCGCGGCCGCCTTTGAGCTGTCGTCAGAGCGTGTATGCGCGGTTGCAAACCAGGCCATCGCCCGGGCCATGCCCTGAATGGAACAGGCAGGGTTCGGGGCCGAACATCCGTCCAGTCCACACCCGGCGCTGATTTCCCCCGTGACGTCTTCAAACGCTGCGAACACGGCTTTTTGTACCGGATGATCAAGTTCGACATAGCCCTTGGTCGGCGCTCCAAGGTGTTTTGCGAGGGTCAGAAACCCCGCGTGCTTGCCTGAGCAGTTGTTGAAGCCCTGCAGGACCGGTTGCCCGCGTCGCACCATTGCCGTGCGCAGCTCTGGATCGCGTGAGGGCTGTGGCCCGCACATCAGATCGTCATCATCAAGGCCAAGATCGGCAAGCCACGCGGAGACGGCTTCGACATGGCGCGTCTCGCCATTGTGCGACGCACAGGCCAGCGCCAGCTGTTTCGACGTCAGCTTGAATGCGTCGGCCGCACCCGATTGCACCAGTGGCAGGGCCTGGATCATTTTTGCAGAACTGCGTGGATAGACGATTGCACCCGGGTCACCCCAGGAGGAAACGATTGATCCGCTGCCGTCACAGATCACGGCATGGCCCATATGTAGTGATTCAAGGATGGGACCACGCCATACCTCGGCCAGGGGAACTGCTGCTGTCATGGGGCCTCCGATCTCGGCAAATTTATGCCAACAGGGGTTTTGCCACACCTGTCTTTCAGGCTATTGTGCAGATGTCGAGATGTAATGGATCGCACCGCACAACAAGCCACAACAGGTCAGGTGCACATCGTAAATTGGGGCAAACGGACAGCTGGAGGCTGGACAGATGGGATTTAGGGTTCTGGGATGGATGACCAGTGTGACGCTGGCGTTCACGGCATCATTGGCCCTGGCGCAGGAAGAAAGTGACAACCAGGTTGCGGCAATGACAGATTGGTCTGTCTTCGAGGGGGATAGCCCCAGGGAATGCTGGGCCGTCACGACCTACAAGGAAAGCGTCAACACCAAGGAAGGTCGCGTTGTCGCTGTAACGCGGGGCGATATTCTGCTGATGGTGTTCTACCGGCCCGAGGCCGGAGTGGCGGGCCAATTGGCTTTCACGGGCGGCTATCCCTTTGCAAAGGGTTCGACTGTCAACGTCAAGATCAAGGATGCCGAGTTTGAGCTGTTCACCGAAGGCGAATGGGCCTGGCCGGCAACCGTACAGGATGATGCCAAGATCATCACTGCGATGAAGCGCGGTGCAGATGCCATTTTGACGGCACAATCTTCGCGGGGCACAACAACGAAAGACACGTTCAGCCTGTTTGGGTTCACCGCAGCACTTGATGACGCCGAGGCCCGCTGCAAGTAGGCCAAGGTCAATCTTTGTGATCTGCCGCCTCTGGTCTCATGCCAGAGGCTTCTGGGCACCGCTTGCCATACCACATATATGGTCAACACCGTCTTTTGTCTGGTCTTTATGGTGTGTTTGCGATGGAACCTGCGCGCTGGGGCGTCCGGCCTGGAAACATGGTATCCTGGGTGCGTGACGCGCGGCATGGATCACCTGTCATAGCCATTCATCTCAAGATAGTCGCGCAACCGCTTGCCAGGAACATCTGTGAAGGTCTGCCGGGAATCCGTCACGTCCATCAGGCGATCCACGCGGAACACTCGGAAACTGTCGCGCAATTCGCACCAGGCGGTGCAGGTCCAGGCACGCCCCCAGTATTCCAGCTGCAGCGGGCGAATGCGCCGTTCTGAGCGCGCACCGTCGTTGCGTTTGTAACTGACCTTCAGAACCCGCTTTTCACGCACCGCGAGGCGGATCACAGGCATGTGGGAAAAGCTGGCCTGCACGTCCGGAGCGCCATAAACGGCCATGCCCCAGTCGCGATCCTCAGGTGCGCGTCCAGGTGGCATCACTTGGTCGACCTTGTCGATCAGGCGTTGCGCCGCCTGTTGCAGCTCGGGGTCTGCGGTCTGGCTGACAAGAGCTGCACCAAGATGCAGCGCCTCCATCTCGGTCTGAGAAAACGCCAGCGGTGGCAGGAAAACCGGCGCACGCAGAACATATCCCAAACCTCGGGCACCTTCGATTGGAATACCGGCAGCCACAAGGCTGTCGATATCCCGGTATACCGTACGAACAGACACCTCGAGACGCTCTGCAAGGTCGCCAGCCTTGTAGAGTTTACCATCCCGAAAAATTTGAATGATTTCGAAGAGTCTGTCCGTTGGGCGCATATCAGTCGGTGTGTCCTTTCACCGTGTGATGGGTCATTTCCATGGTCGTCATATCGATGATTGACATCAAGGCTCCAAGTTCGGGATAGGCTTCAGGATTGAATGCTGCCGTTGCGGCCTTGGCGGAGTCCATGTCCGCCCATGTCACTTCATCGATACAGGTGCCATCGTCGCCAATTGCAAAACGGCGCGAGATAAAGCCCGGCTGGGCTTTGGCGAAAGCAAGCGATCCTGACCAGGCGGCGACGGCGGCCTGTTCGCTGGTGCCTTGGGTCAGGGCAAACCGGACGGTTTCGATCACATTCATGGTAAACTCCTTATACGTTGTGTCGATGGGGTCTATATGGAGAAGCCGAACTGACACCCTGTGTCAGTTGTCTGCAGCCTGCAGACGGTTTTCTTTTGGGGCGCTTTGGTGTAGACCGCGCCTTTGTTTTCCACGGGGACAGCCAATGACTGCCAGCGCACCCATCACCCAAGACCTTGTGACCATCCCCCGCAAGCTGCCGGACGGGCCGGTGAACCTTGTCGGTCTGACCCGCTCGCAGCTGCGCGACACCTTGCTGCAGGCGGGCACGCCTGAAAAGCAGGTGAAGATGCGGGTGAACCAGATCTGGCAATGGATCTACCAATGGGGCGTGCGTGATTTCGACAGCATGACGAATCTGGCCAAGACTTATCGCGTCCAGCTGGCTGAGCGCTTTGTAATAGACGTGCCCGAGGTGGTGTCGCGTCAGGTGTCAGCTGACGGGACGCGCAAGTATCTGGTGCGGATTGCCGGTGGACATGAAGTCGAAGTTGTCTACATCCCCGAGGCCGATCGCGGAACACTGTGCATTTCCAGCCAGGTGGGGTGCACCTTGACCTGCTCGTTCTGCCATACCGGCACACAAAAGCTGGTGCGCAATCTCACCGCGGGAGAGATCGTTGGCCAGATCATGCTGGCCCGCGACGATTTGGGTGAATGGCCCGAACAGGGGGCACCCAAGGATGAAACGCGCTTGCTGTCCAACATCGTTCTGATGGGCATGGGCGAGCCGCTCTACAATTTCGAAGGCGTTCGAAATGCGATGAAGATCGCCATGGACCCAGAAGGAATCTCGTTGTCGCGCCGTCGCATCACGCTGTCGACCAGCGGCGTTGTGCCCGAAATTGCCAAAACAGCCGAAGAAATCGGATGCTTGTTGGCCGTCAGCTTCCATGCAACCACAGATGAGGTGCGCGACAAGCTGGTACCGATCAACAAACGGTGGAACATTGAAACGCTGCTGAACGCTCTTCGCGAGTATCCACGCCTGTCGAACTCTGAACGGATCACCTTTGAGTACGTCATGCTGAAGGATGTCAACGACACCGATGCCGACGCACGGCGCCTTGTCAAACTCATTCAAGGCATCCCCGCCAAGATCAACCTGATCCCCTTCAACGAATGGCCGGGTGCGCCCTATCAGCGTTCGGACTGGAGCCGGATCGAAGCCTTTGCTGACATCATCTACAAGGCGGGCTATGCCTCGCCGATCCGCACGCCACGGGGAGAGGACATCATGGCCGCTTGCGGACAGTTGAAATCCGCCACTGAACGGGCGCGGAAGTCACGGGCGCAAATCGCGGCGGAAACAGGTCTGGGCTGACCCCAATGGGGTGCACGACCGGACTGCTTTGAAAGCGGACCGGCAAAAAAAGGGGCCCCTAAGGGCCCCTGCTGCTCGGGTGGTCTTGGGTCTTGTGCCTGACTGTCCGGTTCCGAGGTGCGGCCATGTTATTATCGCCAGCTGAAAAGCCGGCACGTGCCTTGAAAAGCCGCTGTCTTTTGCGTCTGAACTGCGTGATAGTTTTCTACTGTGGCCGAGATAAGAAACAGCCTGTCCCGGATCCTTGGATTGCACCTTAGCCGAATCACTGCGAATCGGTCAATATCTGGTGATTCGTTTTTTTGATCTGAAGGCGACTTCAAAAGTCGTTTTCGGCGAAAAGCGAAATGGTCCGCAGCCCATTTAGGCCAGAGCATGAGCGCACCAGGGAGGATGCCTTCTAGTCACAGATGCGCCCTCTGCCCGGTATTTTCCGGTCCAACAATTCAGAATAACAGATGCCGCATGCACAGCCCTTGAACCTTGAAACAACGGCTTCTCGAAGTCGTCATCCGCGCCTGCCGCGCGCTTGGTGAACGCACATTGGGGCGAGGCCGGCGAGCACCTCTTCTCCGCTTCAACGCACCACCCATGGCATATGATGCCTACGGAGTTGCGTCATCCGCAGGCCTGCTGCATGCCGATGCAACTGTCGCATCAGGGTCTGCCCCGGCCCGCTGGGTTTTGAATAACTGGCGTCGGATTCCTGTCAGTCCGATTTGGCCCGGACGCCTCTGGCAATCAGGCAGGCTGAACAGGCACTCCTCATGGTCGATCGGCTGCTTGATTCGGATAAGATCTGTCGACTGGGTCCGTTTGAAAAAAGTCGGGGCCAAACACCATTTGAAAAGAGCGCCGAGCATCAGCGATGAAGGTGAAATCCAAGACCGGATTTCTGTAGGCCAGCACTATCCAAGGGAACGGCCGGATCGATAGGCCGCATCGTCCCTGTATTGTACTACCAAACAGCTTGGGCCGCCGTTGCGGCCGGTGTGAAAGGCAGCAAAGACCGCCCAGAGGCCTGTCTTTCGCATATCTCACCGCTTGGGTGGGTCGAGATCCTGATCATGGAGTCATGGGCGGCGACAGATGGTGAAAACAGCGCTCCTGACCTCTTTGCATGGGCGTCCCACATTGCAGAAGCCCCTGTCAGCCATGGCTGCGCAACACATGTCCAGCCAGGTAAAGTGATCCGCAAATCAGGATGCGCGGAGATTGTACATTGGACACCACCTGCTCTACGGCCTGCTCTAGGGTTTCAGCGCAGGCGCTGGTCAGGCCTGCCTTTTGCGCAAAGCGCGCTGTCTCTTGGGCAGACAGGGTCGCGGTTTCACCGGGGATTGGCAGGGCGATCAAGCCGTCCGCCTGCCGGGCAAGCGGCTTCATGTATCCAGGGACGTCCTTGGTATTCAACATACCACAAATCAGCCAGGTGGGCCGGTTGGGCAGGGTCGCGATATGGCGCGCCAAGGCCTCACCCGCCGCAGGGTTATGGCCACCATCCAGCCATATTTCGGCTTCGGGGGCCTGATCAATCACCGGTCCGCTGCGCAGGCGCTGCATTCTGGCGGGCCAAAAGACGTTTTCCATCGCGGCCGAGCAGGCGGCCTCGTCCGCACCGATGTGGCGCAGCGCTGCCAGTGCCATGCCGGCATTCTGAACCTGATGGGCTCCGGGCAAGGCGGGCATTGGCAGATCCAGCAGACCTGTTTCGTCCTGATACACCAGTCGCCCGTGTTCGTCGGTCACATGCCACTGTTGGCCATAGACCAGCAGCGGCGCGCCAAGGCGGTTGGCACGGGTTTCGATCACGTCAAGGCCGGCATCATCCTGAGGCCCGACAACACAGGGGACCCCCGGTTTTATGATCCCGGCCTTTTCGCCTGCGATCTCTTGCAATGTCGTGCCGAGAAATTGTTGATGATCCAAAGACACGGGCGTGATCACTGTCAGTGCGGGTGTGTCGATCACATTCGTGGCGTCAAGCCGTCCGCCAAGGCCCACCTCAAGCAGAGTGTAATCGGCCGGGGCGCGTGCAAAAGCCAACAGGGCTGCGCAGGTTGTGATCTCAAAATAGGTGATCGCTGCATCGCCGTTGGCACTGTAACATTCGTCAAGGGCGGCGGTCAGCGCCTCTTCGGTGATCAGATCTCCGGCAAGCCGGATGCGTTCATGAAACCGCGCCAGGTGGGGGGACGTATAGGCATGTACGCGCTTGCCCATGCCCTCTAGCCCGGCGCGGATCATCGCCTGGGTTGAGCCCTTGCCGTTGGTGCCGGCCACGTGGATCACGGGCGGCAAGGCATTTTGTGGGTTGCCAAGCGCGTCGAGCAAGCGCCAGACACGGTCAAGCGTCAGATCCATAACCTTGGGATGCAGCTCCATCATCCGTTCCAGAATGACGTCGGACCCGGTCGTGGTCATGTGTTAGTTGCCGTCTGAAGTGGTCTGAGACTCTGCGTCGGAGGGCGCTGGCAAATCGCCCTTGATTGCCGGCGGCAGGCCCATAAGAAGGCGCGTCAACGTGATCAGTTCTTCGCGCATCGCACGGCGGTCGGTCACGCGGTCCAACATGCCATGTTCAAGCAAGTATTCGGCGCGCTGAAAGCCCTCGGGCAGTTTTTCGCGGATCGTCTGTTCGATCACGCGCGCCCCTGCAAAACCGATCAGCGCGTTGGGCTCTGCGATCTGCACATCGCCCAGCATCGCATAAGAGGCTGTGACCCCACCAGTCGTCGGGTGGGTCAGCACCACGATATACGGCAGGCCTGCCTCTTTCAGCATTTGTACCGCAATTGTCGTTCGGGGCATCTGCATCAGGCCCAATATGCCTTCTTGCATGCGTGCGCCGCCTGCCGCGGAAAACAGCACAAAGGGGCGCCCCATTTCGACCGCGCGTTCTGCACCTGCCAAGACGGCGTTGCCGACATACATGCTCATGGAGCCGCCCATAAAGCCAAAGTCCTGCGCCGCCGCGACAATGGGCGTGCGCCCGATCTCGCCCTCGGCGACCAGCATCGCCTCTGCCTCACCCGTCTTTTTCTGCGCAGCCTTCATGCGCTCGGGATAGCGCTTCTGATCCCTGAACTGCAAAGGATCGGCGACCGGCTCTGGCACGGCGACCTCGGTGAAGATACCACCGTCAAACAGACTGAAAAAACGATCGCGGGGCGAAATGCCCATGTGGTGGCCGCAGTTTGAACAGACATTCAGGTTCTCGGACAGTTCGCGGTGAAACAGCATCGTTCCACAGCCACCACATTTGGTCCAAAGGTTCTCGGGTACTTCGCGACGCGAGAAAATGGAATTGATCCGTGGGCGGACGTAGTTGGTGATCCAGTTCATGTGCGCAGGTGCTCCGCAGCGTTTGGTTCGCGGTGACTTAGGACGGGTTTGGTCAAATTGCAATGGAAGGCACGCAGGCCGCGCGCCGGTTCATGGTGTTTCTGGACGGGCTGACGCTATTTTCAAGACGTCCCAGTAGGAGCGTGCGATCTGCATCCGTGCTGTGTGGCCCTTTTCGCGCATCATTTGATGCAGTTGAGGCAAGTTGCGGCACGGGATATGCATGATGAGGTGGTGTTCAAGGTGATAGTTGACCCAGTAGGGCGCGAAAAAGGCTCTCGCGATGGGGCCGGCCCGGGTGGTGCGTGTGTTTTGCAAGGGATTGTCCGAAAACTCAACCGCGCCATGTTCGGCGATGTTGCGGATGCGCAGGACCAATTGAAACCATGTCAGCAGTGGCAAAACCCAAAATGCCAGCCAGCTCCACCACGTCCCGAGCATCCAAAAGACGACGAACACAACCCCGTTTGCAAAGAGGGCACGCCCGATGACAGGCCCGGAAAAGGCCTGAGCAAGGTCCTGACTGCTGGCCTGCCCGTCAACGTCGCCCGCCATTTTGATCGCAAAAGCGATCTGCGCTGCGCGCTGCTTCAGTCCTGTCTGGCCGGTGATGTCGCGAATCAGCTTGCGGCGCAGTGAGGCGCGCGTTGTTGGAAACGGACGTGACAGCCGCAAGTCGGGGTCGTCTTCCGTTTGCGTGTGGCGGTGATGGGCCAGGTGATACCGGCGATAGTCCGGCAGATCAGCCAGGATTGGCCGCCCGCACAGCCACTCTCCGGCAAATGCGTTCCAAGAGCGGGTTTTGAACAGCGCATTGTGGGCCGCGTCATGCATCAGGATCGCCAGACCCAGCTGGCGTGATCCCACAACCATCACCGCCAGGACAAAGCTCAGCGGGTTGGGCCACAGATGAAACAGAACGACGCTGCCCAGGATGACCGCCCAACAATGCACCAAAAGGGCAATCCCCCAAAGGTCGGACCGCGCTGCCAAAGAGCGGATCTCTTCGGATGTCAGATAGGCCTTGCCAGGTGTCATCTTGGGCTCCGTTCCAGTCCAGTCTGCCAAAACTCGCCCCTCTCCGTCAACGTGACGAGCAATCGCCTTGTAAGGTCCGAGGCGCTTCGCTATGCCAAGTTAAACTGACTGCCAGGGAGGCCCGCGCCATGCTCAAGCGCCCATTCGACAAATCGAAACTGCCCAGCCGCCACGTCACCGAGGGCCCGGAACGCGCGCCGCATCGGTCTTATTATTACGCGATGGGCATGACCGAGGAAGAGATCCATCAGCCGTTGGTCGGTGTCGCGACATGCTGGAATGAAGCCGCGCCCTGCAACATTGCGTTGAACCGTCAGGCTCAGGCTGTGAAGATGGGCGTAAAACAGGCATTCGGCACGCCACGTGAGTTCACGACCATCACCGTGACGGACGGCATCGCAATGGGGCATGAAGGCATGCGGTCCTCTCTTGCGTCGCGTGAGGCGATTGCAGACACGGTCGAACTGACCATGCGAGGTCATTGTTACGATGCCATCGTCGGGCTGGCGGGCTGCGACAAGTCATTGCCTGGCATGATGATGGCCATGGTACGTCTGAACGTTCCGTCGGTGTTCATTTACGGTGGCTCGATCCTGCCGGGCAAGGCCCCGCAGGTGGATGAGATCCCCGAGGATTTCCGCACGCGCGATCTGACCGTGCAGGACATGTTCGAAGCGGTTGGCCGTCACCAGAACAACGAAATGTCGGATGCTGCGCTGGACATGTTAGAGCGTGTCGCCTGTCCGTCGGCTGGCGCCTGTGGGGGGCAGTTCACTGCCAACACCATGGCCTGCGTGTCCGAGGCCATTGGCCTGGCGCTTTTCAACTCATCGGGCGCACCGGCGCCCTATGAAAGCCGTGATCAATACGGCGAAGCCTCTGGGCGGTCGGTCATGGATCTGGTGGAAAAGAACATTCGCGCCCGCGATATCGTCACCCTGAAAAGTCTGGAAAACGCGGCGCGTGTTGTGGCCTGCACCGGCGGTTCGACCAACGCCGGTCTGCACCTGCCGGCCATTGCGCATGAGGCGGGGATCGACTTTTTCCTTGACGACGTCTGCGAGATTTTCCGCGACACGCCCTATTTCGTCGATTTGAAACCGGGCGGAACACATGTTGCCAAGGATCTCTACGATGCTGGCGGCCTGCCGGTTGTGATGAAAGAATTGCGCAAGGCTGGTCTGATCCACGAAGACTGCGTCACTGCCAGCGGCTATTCGGTAGGGGAAGAACTGGACAAGGTCGCCCGCGAAGCCGATGGCAAGGTCATTTATCCTATTGCTGCGCCGATCACCAAGACCGGCGGCGTGGTTGGCCTGAAGGGCAATCTGGCCCCGGAAGGTGCAATCGTCAAAGTTGCGGGCATGACGGATGAACAGCAGGTCTTCAGCGGCCCGGCACGTGTCTTCGAATGCGAAGAAGAGGCCTTTGCCGCCGTGAAAGAGCGTGCCTATGAGGAAGGCGAGGTGATCGTCATCCGCAATGAAGGCCCCGCAGGCGGACCGGGCATGCGTGAAATGCTGGCGACTACCGCGGCTTTGTCCGGGCAAGGCATGGGAAAAAAGGTGGCGCTGATCACCGACGGTCGCTTTTCGGGCGCGACCCGGGGATTGTGCGTGGGCCACGTTGGCCCCGAAGCCGCGCATGGTGGACCGATTGCCTTGCTGCAGAACGGGGATATGATCACCATCAACGCCCTGTCTGGTGAGATCAGCGTGGCGCTGAGTGACGATGAACTGACCGCCCGCAAAGCGGCTTGGGCCGGCCCGCGTGAAACCATTTATGCCACGGGCGCAGTCTGGAAATTTTCTAAACTGGTGGGCCCGACATATCAGGGCGCGGTCACCCATCCGGGCGGCAAGGCTGAAAAGCACGTCTACGCGGATCTCTGATCCATGTTGCGCCGTGGCCTTGCGCTTTTGGCACTCAGTGCGGTTCTGCTGGGATGCGGAACGGCCCCGACCGAGAACACCTCTGGTGCCGGGGACAGCACTGGCGCAACGGCAGTGCGCGGCGGTTTGTTTTCCGCGTTTACAGCTGGACGTGGCAAGCCACCGTTGGTCAGAAGCGTTTTGGCAGGCGGTGTGGTCGTCGAGGGGCCTCCGGGCTACTGTATCGAGCCAAGATCGATTGGTCTGGGCCGCAGTTTCGCAGTGCTTGCCAGTTGTCAGGTACTGACCGAGGGTCAGGGCGGCACCGAGGTGCCGCTTGCGCTGATGACGGTGACTGTCGGCGCCCGTGATACAGGGGCGCGGGTGCCTGACGCCAAGACAGTGGCGGCAGCGGCCGGACAGGGTTTGGTCGACACTCGCAAGAACGGTGACATGAACCTTGCCCTGCTGGAAACAGGTGGCCAGGAGGTTCTGCCCGACGGCGAGCCGCAGTACTGGCGTGGGACCTTTGTTTTGAATGATCGACCCGTTGGCCTTGCCCTGTATGCGCCGTCCGGCAGCCGCCTGAAAGGGGCGCCTGGTGCGGCTTTGCTGGCAGAGCTGCATGACAAGATGCTGGATGCAACACCGTCACAAGACACGTCAAAGGGCGAGCCAGACGCCAAACTCTTGCCACAAGGGCTTTTTCGTCGTCTTCTGAATGGCAATGGGTAATCCCATGATCCGCCATGACGGCTGGGATTGTGCAAGACAGGGCTGACGATGTTCGGCAAGTTCAAACAGACAGATGCGCTGCGCCAGTGGCGGTCAGCGGCCCAAACAGCCGGGACCGTCGCGCTTGAAGACCTGCGGCGCAAGGCTGCGCAGGCGCGGCAGCTAAAGACCCATCTGGATCGACTGTTGTTTGTATCAGCCTCGCGGCTTGCCTTGCCTGCCATTGGCAATCAGGCTTTCCCAAAACCGCATGATGCCGATTGGTTCTGGCGCCCAGAGCTTTGGTGCGGTCCGCTTGGAACTCCGGGTCTTGCAGCGGTGGCCAACAAACACAAGCTGGGCCAAGAGGTGACTTTGTTCCACGACTGTGCGATTTCGGAATTGACGCTTCGTCAGCTGCGCAACACGCGAGAAGCCGATTTGGCGGCCTACGGGGTGCGGATGGATGTCTTTCGCTTTGATGGCACGTATTTGTCTCTTGCGATTGATTTGCCATCCTCCGCAGCGCAGGGGCTGAAGCGCACTCATCTCATCCGGGTTGAAACGATACTCGAAATGGAAACGCCGCTTGAGATCTTTGCCCGTCTGAACATCCAGCACGGGCCAAATACGGAACAGCTGGTCCGAGAGTTGCCGTTGGATCAGGAAGATATCAGGGTCGAATTCGATCTATCCTATACACAGATGCAGGAAAGCCGCGTTGAAAAACTGTGGCTGGACCTGATATTCGAGAGCCCCGAGATGAATCAGGTAATCTTGCGGGACGTCACCTTCAGTCGCCGTCCACGGGCGGCAATGTAGGAAATAGGCATGGCTCGATATACGCTGACGCACACGCGACTCAAGGAAGGCATCTGGGAGGCCGTCGTAACGATGCGCGGCCCCAAAGATCAGCCGCCGCAAATTGGTGTCACCCATCAGGACAGGCCCCTCGAGGGTGTAACACTGCAGGCGACAGAAACGGCCGGAGACTGGCTGTTGTGCGTTCCCGTGCCTGCTGTTCTGATTGCTGACGGGGTACAGACATTCGTGATCAGCGATCTGACAGATGAGGCTGTGCTGGATAGTTTTTCGTTGATTTGTGGCGATGCGGTCGGCCACGATATCCGCGCCGAGTTAGACCTGTTGAGGGCTGAGCTGGATCTGTTAAAGCGCGCCTTTCGGCGCCATTGCGTGGAAACCCAGGCCGCCTCGATTTGACCTTTGCAGTGAGGTGCGCCACTAAGGGCCATCCCACGCAGGAGCAATCATGGACATTTTCAGGGGTGTCGCGTTCAAGGTGACCGCGATTCTGCTTTTTACTGTCATGGCCTCTCTTATCAAGGCCAGCTCAGCGCATGTGCCGGCCGGGCAAGCGGTTTTTTTCCGGTCGCTTTTTGCAATGCCGGTCATTCTGATCTGGCTTGCGATGCGGCATGAACTGACGATCGGCCTGCGCACAAGTAACCCGATGGGGCATGTCTGGCGGGGATTGATCGGTGTTACCGCAATGGGCTGCGGATTCGCTGCCTTGGGCCTGTTGCCCCTGCCCGAGGTCACCGCCTTGGGCTTTGCCGCACCGCTGATCACAGTGATCCTTGCCGCGCTGCTGCTGGGCGAAAGACTGCGCTTGTTTCGCCTGTCTGCGGTCGGTCTTGGTTTGATCGGGGTGACGGTCGTCCTGTGGCCTCGTTTGTCTTTTGGGGCCAACGACATTGACCAGCTTGCGGCGCTGGGCGTTGCGCTTGTTTTGATCTCTGCGGCTTTGCGTGCCTTGGCGCAGGTGCATGTGCGCCGGTTGGTTCAGACCGAACAAACGGCCGCTGTGGTGTTCTATTTCTCGATGACGGCCACGATCATGTCGATGTTCTCAATCCCGTTTGGTTGGGTGATCCCGCGTCCGTCCGAGGCGGCGATGCTGATCGGTGCGGGCGTGATTGGTGGTGTGGCGCAGATATTCTTGACCACATCCTATCGGTTTGCAGGCGCGGCTGTCCTGGCCCCGTTCGACTATGTGTCCATTCTGTTTGCCATTGTTATCGGCTACTTTGTGTTTGCTGAAGTGCCCACCAGCGCAACCCTTGTGGGTTCGGCGATCGTGATTGCAGCGGGTGTCCTGATTATCTGGCGTGAACGTCAACTGGGATTAAAGCGCGGTGCTGCAAGGCCAGGGGTGACACCGCAGGGCTAACGATCAAGAAGTGTTGCTGCGGCATAAACAGGGGTCAGCAGGGCGCGGCGATACCTGCCCAGGGGAAAGCGTTTGGGCACGGTCCGCATCACGGTCGGGTAGGGCATGTCCGGGGTCTCGCCCAGAACTAGGTCACCCAGAAGGCGGCCCGTATAACTGGCCATCGCAACGCCATTGCCATGGTAGCCGAGGCCGGCAAACAGGCCCGAGTGCCCAGGCACTTCTGCGCAGAACGGACTCAGATTGGACATCAGGCAGGCCAGCCCCGACCAGGCGTGGGTGATCTCGACGTCGCGCCATGCAGGAAACATGGTATGAAAGTCCTTGCGTATCTTGCGCGCGATTGCGGCTTCGGCACCGGGTGTTGCCCGGAGGCCGCCACGCATCCCAAAAAGGAACCGGTTGTCCGGCAACTTTCGGAAATAGTGCAACAGGGTGCGTGAATCATAGGCCATCTGATCTGATGTCCATCCCTGCGCCTGCATTTCTGAGTGGGTCAAGGGCCGTGTGATGATGATAGAGGACATCACCGGAAGGGTCCTCCCGCGCAGCCAGTCTGGAATATCCTCTGAGGAGTATCCATTGGTGGCCAAGACCACCTTTTGCGCGTCACACTGCAGGTCCGGCCCATCCAGTCGGTACCCGGTTGCATGGGCTGTGATCCTGGTAACAGGGGCCTGTTGATACAGCTGCACACCGGCGGCCTGTGCGGCACCCGCCAGGCCTGCATGATATCTGGCGGGGTTAAGTGCAAAGCCGATTGGCAGTGTCATTGCACCGTGAAACGGCCCGGACAAACCCTGCCCACGCAGATCAGAGGCCTCGTGCAGGGTGGGCGTGACTGCAAAATCCTGCGTGATGTTTTGTGCATCGGCGCGAAGGTCAGCCATGGCTCGTGCACTATGGGCCAGCACTGTTTCGCCGTTCGAATGCCGCTCGACCTCAAGGGCATGTTCAACGATCACCCGGTCGACCCACTGAACGGCCATTTTCTGCGCGTCGCACCAGTCAGACCAGGCGTCGGGCCCCAACGCGTTTATGGTTCGGCTGCGTCCAAGCCTGCCCCCGCCAAGACAGCAGAACCCCCCATTCCGCCCCGAAGCCCCCCAGCCCGGAGTCCGAGCTTCAAAAAGCGCGACGTCCACGCTGCGGTCTGCCAGTCTTAGAGCCGTGGAAAGACCGGTATAGCCACCGCCGATGATGGCGACTTCGGCGGATACCCTGCCGACGCCACGCGGCCAGGCGACAGGCCGAAGGGCCTGCGTCCAGAAACAGTTTTTGGGCGTTTCATAGGCACTGGGCTCGTAGAG
This sequence comes from Paracoccaceae bacterium, assembly GCA_022448925.1. Classification (GTDB taxonomy): domain Bacteria; phylum Pseudomonadota; class Alphaproteobacteria; order Rhodobacterales; family Rhodobacteraceae; genus JAKVCP01. The sequence goes on along the minus strand of JAKVCP010000031.1, from coordinate 17,871 downwards.
TCGCTTCATGCTCCGGCGGCGGCTTGTTCATCTTTGGCGCGTGCAACTGCGGCACGTTTTGAGATCAGTGATGCACTGATCACCCCAAGCGTAACGAGCCCGATCATGATTGACGACAGCGCGTTGATTTCCGGGCTGACGCCAAGGCGCACGGCAGAAAAGATCTTGATCGGCAGGGTTGTCGCCGAGGGGCCAGTGGTGAAACTGGCAATCACCAGGTCGTCCAGCGACAGGGTAAAGGCAAGCAACCACCCTGAGATCACGGCTGGGGCGATGATCGGCAAGGTCACCAGGCGAAAAGCTTCGAAAGGGCTGCATCCCAGGTCCAGGGCCGCCTCTTCAAGCGAGCGATCGAAGCTTGTCAGGCGGGACGAGACGACAACCGACACATAGCACATGGCAAAGGTGGTGTGCGCCAAAACGATTGTCAGGATGCCCCTGTCCAGACCAATACCGATGAAAAGCAAAAGCAAGGACAGGCCCGTGATAACTTCTGGCATGACGAGGGGCGCATAGATCATGCCGGAAAAGAGCGTACGCCCAGCGAACCGCCCCGCACGCACCAGGACATAGGCGGCCATGGTGCCCAGAATGGTCGCAAGCGTAGAACTGAACACCGCCACCTTGAGCGTGGCCCAGGCCGCATCAAGCATATCCTCATTTTGCATCAGCTCTCCGTACCATCTGGTGGAAAACCCGGCCCAGACCGTCACCAACTTGGAGCTGTTGAAGCTGTAGATGATCAGAATGATCATCGGCAGATACAGAAATGCAAAGCCAAAGGTCAGCGAGGTTGCGTTGAACCAGGAAAAGCGTTTCATGATGCGCGCCTCGTACCGGCGTGTTCTTGCGCTCTCGCATGGCCGAAGACTGCGGCAGGTGCAACCTGCCTGGCCCTTGCACCCGGCCGATTTCCGGTCTTTTGCTGCTTGGCGCGCCAGCCCCGCTTGTTATTTGGTCCTGTCATCTCTCGGCCTCGCGTTGGTTTTGTTCGTTGCGCTGGAACAGGATGATGGGGATGATCAGGATCAGCAGAAGGATGATGGCCACCGCACTTGCAACGGGCCAATCCCGGTTCGAAAAGAACTCTTCCCACAGGACCTTGCCGATCATCAGGGTGCCCGATCCGCCCATGAGCGAAGGAATGATGACTTCTCCGATTGCGGGAATAAAGACCAGAAAACATCCTGCAATGACCCCGTTCCGGGCGAGGGGCACGGTGATCAGCCAGAATGCCTGAATGCGTGAACACCCCAGATCTTCGGCCGCCTCTAGCAAGCTGTCATCCAGCCTGTCCAACGCCGCATAGATTGGCAGGATCATGAAGGGAAGATAGGTATATACGATCGCGATATAGACGGCGGTGTTGGTGTTCAAGATGGTCAGCGGCTCGCCAATTAGGCCAAGCCACAGCAGGAACTGGTTCAACAAACCCTCTTTCGACAGAATACCCATCCAGGCGTAGACACGGATCAGGAAACTGGTCCAGAAGGGCAAGATGATCAGCATCAGCAGTGTGGGTCGCCACTCTTCCGGGCTGCGGGCGATTCCATAGGCCATCGGAAATCCGACAAGAAGCGTTATGAGGGTCGATATAAGCGCGATTTTCAGGGAACTGATGTAGGCGCGCCAATACAGATCGTCCTCGGACAGGAAGACAAAGTTCTCTAGGTCCAAACTGCCGAAGAACGCTTTCAGAGCATCCCAGCCATCACCGAAATTCCATTGTGGGACATAGGGTGGGCGGGCCAGCGCAAGATCTGAAAGTGAAATCTTCAGCACGATCAGGAATGGCACCAAGAACAGGGCAAGAAGCCAGATATAGGGGAGTGCGATTAGAGCAAGGCGCCGCATCTGCTCAGTGCTCCAGCAGGACGCCAGCGGTGTCCGAAAAACTGATCCAGACCGGATCCTCCCAGGTAAAGCTGCGTCGGGCAATGCGCCGCGTGTTGGCGGTTTGCGCCTTGATGATTGTGCCGGTCGGAAGTTCGACGTGATAGGTGCTGATATTGCCCAGGTAGGCAATATCAAGAACCTTGCCTCGCAAGACGTTCGGGGCATCCGGCTTTTGTGCGCTGATGGCCACTTTTTCTGGTCGGATTGCGAAATGACAGGTCTGACCCGGCGCGAACTGTCTGGACGTCGTGCCTTGGATCTGGGGCTCACCTTCAGCCCAGGCGATGGCGACCTTGTCTCCGCTCTGCGACGCCCGACCCGAAATGATGTTCACATCGCCGATGAAATCCGCGACGTAGACCGAGTTTGGGGCTTCATAGATCTGGTCGGGCGTGGCGACCTGCATCAGTTTGCCCTCGTCCATGACAGCGACACGGCTGGCGACTGTCATGGCCTCTTCCTGGTCGTGGGTGACGATGACAAACGTGGTGCCTGTCGTTTCCTGGATGTCCATCAGTTCGAACTGTGTGTCCTGGCGCAATTTCTTGTCCAGAGCGCCCAGTGGCTCGTCCAGCAGCAGAAGCTTTGGCGCTTTGGCGAGGCTCCGGGCGAGTGCAACCCGCTGACGCTGACCGCCCGAGATCTGATGCGGCTTGCGGTTTGCAAATTTTTCAAGGCGGGTGAGGCGCAGCATTTCGTCAACGCGCGAGGCAACGGCGTCCTTGCGCATTCGGTCGCGGCGCAGACCAAAGGCGATGTTGTCCCACACACTCAGATGCGGGAACAGCGCATAGCTTTGAAACATCATGTTCACAGCGCGCTTGTTCGGAGGGACCGGGGCGATGTCCTGCCCGTTAAGCAAGATTTGCCCTTCGGTGACGTCTTCGAACCCTGCCAGCATCCGCATCATTGTGGTTTTGCCGCAACCGGAAGGGCCCAGAAGGGCAAAGAACTCACGTTCGAAAATATCCAGTGACAGCCCTTCGATCGCTGTGAACGTGCCAAAACGCTTGGTCACGTTCCTGAACTGGATCAATGGCGTGGCGGCGGGGTCATCCCAAGGGGAAAAAGCCGGCTGGGTCATCAAGTCTTCCTGAAATGATAAGGCCCGCGCCAAAGGGCGCGGGCCAAAAAGGCGATCAGACGCCGGACTTGATCTTGGTCCACAGTCGCGTCACCGTCCGCTGAACCCGCGCGGGGTACGGCGTGGTGGTGTAGGTGCTGGCCATAGCCGCGGCATCGGGATAAATCGCCGGATCACCGATCACATCCTCTTCAAGCAGAGGCTGCGACGCCAGATTGCCGTTGGCGTAATAGACGTAGTTGGACGCGTCAGCCATGTTTTGCGCATCCATGATGAAGTTTAGGAATACATGCGCGCCATCAGGGTTGGGGGCATCAACCGGAATGGCCATCTGGTCAAACCACATCAGGGCACCTTCATCTGGCGCGTAGTAGCTGACCTCTACGCCGTTCTCCGCCTCGGCCGCGCGATCCCGGGCCTGAAGCACGTCACCTGACCACCCAACTGCCACGCAGATGTCGCCATTTGCCAGGGCGTTGATATATTCCGAGCTGTGGAATTTCTGGATGAAGGGACGGATCGGCAACAACACCTCTTCGGCGCGGGCAATGTCCTTTGGGTCGTGGCTGTCGGGGTTCAAGCCCAGGTAGTTCAGTGCCGCGGGAATGATCTCGGCTGGGGCGTCGAGGATATGAATGCCACATTCGGCAAGTTTTTCGGCGTTGGCTGGATCGAAAATCAGGTTCCAGCTGGTGACGGGGGCGTCTTCGCCCAGCAACTCTTTGACTTTTGGCTCGTTGACGCCAAGCCCAGTCGTGCCCCACATGTAGTTGATCGAATACGCATTATCGGGGTCATAGGCTTCTGTGCGGTCGGCGATCACATCCCACAAATTGCCCGAGTTCGGCAGCTTTGCCGGGTCCAGCTTTTGGAAGGCCCCTGCCGTGATCTGGCGTTGCAGAAAGGTGCCTGACGGAACAACCACGTCGTAGCCCGATCCGCCCGCCAGCATCTTGGTTTCCAGAACCTCGTTGCTGTCAAACACATCGTAGATCAGTTTGAGACCGGTTTCCGATTCGAATTTTTCCAGCAGTGCCTCGTCGATGTAATCGGACCAGTTGTAGACCCGGACCTCTTCGGCCTGTGCCGTTGCAGCAACCAGCGCCAGCGTGGCGGTGAAACTCAGCAGAGATGTTTTCATGTTCTACTCCCGTTGGATGCCGGGTCTGTTGCCCGGTCTTGACCGATTTGATCAAAAGTTTGCCGGTGTGGCAATACAAAGGATGTTTTCACGGGTCTGGCAACTGTGCAAGATGCAGCGTAACAAGCTTTGACGGGAATATGCGATGAATTTGCAGGCAAAGACCAAAGGCGACACCTCAGCACGTTTGCCTGCGCATGAAGTGGTTTATCGCACCCTGCGCGACCGCATCCTGTTTGGCGATCTTGCGCCGGGGCAGGCGGTGACCATTCAAGGGCTGACCACGGATCTGAAGGCGGGCATGACACCGGTGCGCGAAGCGATCCGCCGCTTGATGGCCGAAGGTGCGCTGGAATTCATGGGGAATCGCCGGGTTGTCGTGCCGCGTCTGTCAGCCGAGGACATTGATCAGCTATTCCTGGTGCGTCTTGCGGTCGAGCCAGAGCTGGCCAAGCGCGCCTGTGCGCTGGCCACTGACGAAGACCAATCTGCATTGGCCGCGATTGACACGGATCTGGACAGGGCCATCGCCGGGGGGGACGTGCATGGATATCTTGTCGAAAACCATCGCTTCCACATGCGTCTGAACACCATAGCCCAAGCCCCTATCCTGTCCGAGCTTGTGGACAGTCTGTGGCTGCGATTCGGCCCGTCTTTGCGTGTTGTCACCGGGCGCTTCGGCACACAGACATTGCCTGACCGGCACAAGGAATTGCTGCGGGCGCTGGCTGCCAGGGACGCCGAGGTCGCCGCCGCCGCGATGATCGGAGATGTTGAACAGGGCATGATGTTCATCCGGCAAGCTCTGTCTGTTGATTGACATGCGGTAATTTGATCATATTCTGAGCGTGAGTTTTTGACAGGATGCGACATGACCGTGATCACCAATCATCTGCCGACCGAAGAGTTGCAGGCGCTGGATGCGGCGCACCACATGCACCCGTTCACGACAGGATCCGAGCTGGCCTCGAAAGGCGCGCGCGTGATTGCACGGGCCGAGGGTGTCTGGCTGACTGACAGCGAGGGAAACCGCATTCTTGATGCCATGGCGGGCCTGTGGTGCGTCAATATCGGCTACGGTCGCAAAGAATTGGCAGAGGCCGCGGCGCGCCAGATGACTGAGCTGCCGTATTACAACACTTTCTTTCAAACCACTCATGTGCCCGCCATCGCCTTGGCAGAGCGTCTGGCAGAACTGGCGCCTGGAGACCTGAACAACGTGTTTTTTGCCAGCTCTGGGTCTGAGGCGAACGACACCAACATCCGCATGGTGCGCACCTATTGGGCCGAAAAGGGGAAGGCCTCAAAAAAGACCATCATTGCGCGCTGGAACGGGTATCATGGGTCCTCGGTTGGTTCTGGTTCGCTTGGCGGAATGAAGGGCATGCATGCCCAGGGCGGCATGCCCATTCCCGATGTCCACCACATCAATCAACCAAACTGGTGGGCAGAAGGCGGCGACATGACGCCCGAGGACTTTGGCCGCGCCCGCGCGCAGGAACTCGAAGCGGCCATTCTGGGGCTGGGCGAAGACACCGTTGCGGCCTTCATTGCAGAACCCGTGCAGGGCGCGGGCGGGGTGATTGTCCCGCCTGACAGTTATTGGCCCGAGATTCAGCGTATTTGCGACAAATACGAGATCTTGCTGATCGCAGACGAGGTCATCACCGGCTTTGGCCGTACCGGTACATGGTTCGGGTGCCAGACCATGGGTATCCGTCCCCATATCATGACCATCGCCAAGGGACTGAGCTCGGGGTACCAGCCCATCGGTGCGTCGATTGTCTGCGACGAGGTGGCCAGTGTGATCGCGGGCACCGAGTTCAACCATGGGTACACATACTCTGGTCACCCGGTGGCCTGTGCCGTGGCGCTTGAGAATTTGCGCCTTCTGGAAGACGAAGACATCGTGACCCGCGTGCACAATGAAACAATGCCGTATTTGCACACACGCTGGGCCGAAATGGCGGACCATCCGCTGGTCGGAGAGGCCACGATCGTTGGTCTTATGGGGTCATTGGCATTGACCCCGGACAAAGCCCGCAGAGCAGCCTTTGCCAGCGACGCCGGTACGGTCGGTTTCATCTGCCGCGAGCGCTGTTTTGCCAACAATCTGATCATGCGCCATGTGGGTGACCGGATGATCATCTCTCCGCCGTTGGTGATCTCGAAGGCCGAAATCGATACGTTGATCGACCGAGCATGGCTTTCCCTGAACGAGGGGCTGGCCGCGATCAAAGCCCAGGGTCTTTACGTAGCCGCCTAGGGGCCTTGGCCGGGTGTCTGGGCCTCATCAGGGTCTGGGCCTCAGGGTCTGTGCAAGAATGCAGGAGGCCCTGCGCTTTCCAGGCGCTGGCACCCTATCAGCCCTGGCAGTATCTTGTGTGTCACACACAAGGAGTGCAGGTGATGGGACATCTCTTCGACGGCAAGTGGCAGGTGCAAAACCTGGATCGGGTTCTCAAGGCTGGTAAATTTGTGCGTGCCGAGGCCAAGTTCCGCAACTGGATCACAACTGATGGCGCGCCAGGCCCCACCGGGCAGGGCGGCTTTGCGGCAGAGAGCGGGCGGTATCATCTGTATGTGTCATATGCTTGTCCCTGGGCTCATCGCACCCTGATTTTCAGACAGCTCAAGGGCTTGGCGGATCACATCGGCGTTTCTGTCGTGCATCCCGACATGATGGAGCAAGGCTGGAGCTTTGCCACGGACTTTCCCGGCGCAACCGGTGATCCACTGACCGGGGCGCCTTATCTCCATACTCTGTATTCAACGGCACAACCTGACATGACAGGTCGCGCCACGGTTCCGATCCTGTGGGACAAAGAGCAGAAGGCCATCGTGTCAAATGAAAGCTCCGAAATCATTCGGATGTTCAATTCCGCTTTTGACGGGATCACAGGAAATACATCGGATTTTTGGCCTCAGGACCTGCGCACGGCCATCGACCCAATCAACGCGCGTGTCTACGACACGCTCAACAACGGGGTTTACAAAGCGGGCTTTGCTGCAACGCAGCAGGCCTATGACGACGCTGTGATCCCACTCTTTGATACGCTTGATTGGCTGGAAGACCGATTGAGCACACATCGTTATCTGATGGGGGACCGACTGACCGAGGCAGACTGGCGCCTGTTCCCAACACTGGTGCGGTTCGACAAAGTCTATCACCTGCATTTCAAATGCAACCGATCACGCATCATCGATCTGCCAAACCTATGGGCCTATACACGAGAGCTTTACCAGTGGCCTGGTATCGCCGAAACGGTGAACTTCGACCACATTGTGCGGCACTATCACGTCAGTCACGAGTCAATTAACCCACACCGGATCGTTCCGATCAACCCGTTGATTGATTTCACCGCGCCACATGGGCGCGCGGTGCAGACGACGGACTAGGATGCCCGTCCGTGGTAATCGACGATTGCCGCCAGGTCCTCGGGCTCGGTTGCTGCGGGGACAAAGGCGCAGGCGTTAGAGCACAGCTGAAAGATCGATCCGTCAGAAAAGAAGCTGGCGTTGGTCACAAAGACTATCTTGGCGTGTGGGCGACGGTAACTTGCATAGTCGGCAACGGCCAGTGGGCTGCCGCCTTCGATCATGAGATCCAGAACAATCACGTCAAAGTCCGAATCCTGCAAACACTGAATAGCAGAGGTCTGATCGCCCGACACCACAACGTGCGAACCCTGTCTTTGCAGGTGCCGCTGCCAGAGCATCCCAAGGTCGGGATTGCTTTCAACAATCAATACATCCATATCACGTCACCACCGGCTTTCCCTTGGTATGGTCAATGGGCATCAAATCCGGTTCAACGTTCATACGTGAAAGCAAACGTGTTGATAAGTACGGATTCCGGTCAAGCAGCCCAAGCCGCGGATTGTTGCGCGGCAGATTGAAAAAGATCAGCAGGCTTGCGTGTTTTGGCTCCGTTCATGATACTGCTGTCACATGATTTGAAACCCGAGGACCCCATGCGTTTCTTTGCTTTTCTAATTGGCGTTTGCACCGCTTTACCGGCTTTGGCCAACGTGCCCTGTGGCGGTGACTTTTCCTCTTTTGTTGCGGATCTCAAGCAAGAGGCACGTGGCCAGGGACATTCAAAAAACAACGTCGATCGGTTCTTTGCCTCGGTGCAGCAAGATCCCAAGGTGCTGCGCGCAGATCGGGCACAGGGCATTTTTCAATCCGGCTTCACCGAGTTTTCGCGCAAGCTGATCAGCCAGAACCGCATCGATCACGGGCGTCGCAATGCAAAAAAATGGAACAGCGTATTCGATCGGATGGAGCGGGACTACGGCGTGTCGCGTGGGGTGCTTTTGGCATTCTGGGCGTTCGAGACGGACTATGGCGGGTATCAGGGCAACTTTAACACGTTGAACGCCCTGGTGACCCTGGCCCATGATTGCCGTCGCCCCGAAATCTTTCGCCCGCAGGTGTTTTCTGCGCTTGAACTCTACGAGCAGGGCGGCTTCAGCCCGACCAGGACCACGGGTGCATGGGCCGGAGAGATCGGCATGGTGCAGATGCTGCCCAAGGATATCCTGGAAAATGGCGTCGATGGAGATGGGGATGGCCAGGTCAGTCTGAAAACCTCTGCGCCGGATGCGTTGCTGTCGGGTGCCAATATGTTGCGCTCGCTGGGCTGGCGCGCGAATGAACCCTGGTTGCAAGAAATTGTCGTGCCCACAACCATGGACTGGTCGGCCACGGGACTTGAGCGTGCGAAAACCGTCCGCGAATGGCAAAATATGGGCGTTCGAGCGCGAAACGGTGCATTTGCCGGATCTGGGAACATGAAAGCCTCGGTCATTCTTCCCGAAGGGCGCAAGGGTCCGGCTTTTCTCGCCTATCCGAATTTCAGTGTCTACTTCGAGTGGAACCAAAGCTTTACCTATGTGCTGACCGCGGCCTATTTTGGAACGCGGCTTCAAGGGGCGCCGGTCTTTGACGCACGTGCGCCCGAAGCAGGGTTGAACGGTCCGCAAATGAAGCAGTTGCAGACCAAGCTGAAAGCGCGCGGGCATGACGTTGGTAAAGTGGACGGAATCCTCGGCGCAAAGACGCGGGCCGCCGTGCGTGCAGAGCAGATGCGTATGGGCTTGCCTGCAGACAGTTGGCCGACACCGGGACTGTTGAACCGTCTGTAAACTCTGACAGAGCGGAAGACAGATAAACCCGGGCACAAGCCAACCAGAAAACACGCGGGCCCGGCGACAGTCGGGCTCGAAGACAGGTGCAACAGTCGCGCTGGTCTAATCCTTCGGACGTATCGGGAACCGATCGCCCTGTTCGGTGATCAGAACCAAACGATCCCCATTGCGCACATACATGTCACAGCGCGACCAGCCATTGATATAGTCAATGCATACGGTCCCATCGGCGGTGACCTTCCAGTATCCATAGGCCGTGCCACCTTGCCCCGCATAGGTGTACGTGTAAAGCCCATCTGTGAAGAACTTTGATGTCCCGTTGTCGTAGAATGTCAGAATTTGACCAGACAACCGGGATGCGAGGACCTGAGCTGGAACAACGGTATCGCCGGTGCTGAGGCTGAATTCCTCTGCCTCCAGAACAGAGGCAAGGGCGCAGAAAACCAGTGGTGGCAGCAGTCGCATCACATGCACTCCATTTTAGCACATCAACCCCCGGCCCCTGAGCCCCCCGGCCCCTTTCGGGATACGGGCATCAGAGGGTCAGGCCACCAGTGTTTCAGCCCGTTTCAGATCTACCGAGACCAGCTGGCTGACACCCTGTTCCTGCATGGTCACACCGAACAGTCTGTCCATGCGGCTCATGGTGACCGCGTGGTGTGTTATGATCAGAAACCGCGTGTCTGTGCGACGGCACATCTCATCCAGCAGATCGCAAAAGCGGGTGACGTTGGCATCATCCAACGGAGCATCGACTTCGTCCAGCACACAGATCGGGGCAGGGTTTGCCAGAAAGACCGCAAAGATGAGGGCCAAGGCCGTCAAGGTCTGTTCGCCCCCGGACAAAAGCGACAGCGTTGACAATTTCTTACCGGGCGGCTGACACATGATTTCCAGACCAGCTTCCAGCGGATCGTCACTTTCGACCATGACCAGATTGGCCTCGCCGCCCGCGAACAGGTGTGTGAAGAGCAAAGAGAAGTTGCTGTTGACCTGTTCAAAGGCCGTCAAAAGCCGCTCTCGCCCCTCGCGGTTGAGGCTGGAAATGCCAGAGCGCAGTGTGCGGATCGCCTCTTCGAGATCGGTTTTTTCACGGACCAGTTCATCATGTTCGGACTGGACTTCCTTGGCGTCTTCCTCGGCGCGCAAATTCACCGCGCCCAAGGAATCGCGCTGTCGTTTCAGTCTGTTGACCTCAGTCTCGATCTGGTCGGCCGCGTTCATTTCATCGGGTGCGGTGTTCAGGGTTTCAAGCAGGGCCTGAGGGGTGCTGTCCAGCTCTTCCGCGATCCTCTCCGAGGCAGCGCCAACGGCGTCACCTGCGGCTTCTGCGCGGGCCTCTGCCCGTGCGCGCAGCTCGCGCGCTTCGGAGGCGGTGCGCTCTGCGTCGCGTTCCGCCTGCTCTGCCTGGCGCAGCGCCGCCTCTCCCAGTGACAAGGCATCGGCGGCCTCGGCGCGGCGTGTCTCGGCTTCGGTCATGGCCATGGCCAGTTCTTCGCGCTTGGCGGCCAATTCGGCCGGAGCGGTGCGCGCCTGCGCCAATTCATCTTCTGAGCTTGACCGACGCCCAGCAAGTTCGGCGCTGCGCTTTTCGGCGGTTTCAAGCCGGTGGCGCCACCCGCTCAGGTCTTTGGTGACCTGCTGGGACCTTGCCTTGCGCGCATCACCTTCGCGGCGCACCTCGTCATGAGCAGAGCGGTGTGCCATCATTGTCATCCGGGACGCTTCGACCGTCATGCGAATGTCGTCAACCTGACCCCGTGCCACATCCAGATCATCCAGCGAAGCCAACCCGCGCTGTGCCTCGGCCAGCTGTTGGCGCGCTGCTGTCGCTTCATCATCATGGCGCCCCACCGCCAAGGCCAGGCTTTCCAGCTTGCTGTCGGCCAGATTGCGCTCCGAGTCTGCGCGGTTTGCGGCTCGGCTGCAGGCATTCACAGCGGCATCTGCATCCCGGCGGGCCTGCCGAGCTGCCTTTTCTGCAGCGCTGCGGTCAGCCAGGGCCATGGACAGCGCATCATGCGCCTGGCGCGCGGCATCCAGACGCGATCCCGCCTCGTTCAGATCCCGTTCCAGAGTTGCCAGCCGGTTTTTTTGCTCCAGCCTGAGCGCAGCCGCGGTGGGCGCCTCTTCGGCAGTGGCGCGAAACCCGTCCCAGCGCCACAGGTCGCCGGCACGGCTGACAAGTCGCTGACCGGGTTGCAACAGTTCCTGCAAACGCAAACCGTCCGAGGGATCAACAACCCCGATCTGGCCCATGCGTCGGGTCATCACCGCAGGGAAGTCTACGTGATCGGTCAGCACATCCACACCGGCGGGAAGCGCAAGAGGCGCTTCGTAGGCCGGCAGCAAAGTCCATCCCGAAGGCCCGTCCGATCCGACCTCTGGCGCGCGCAGATCATCAGCCAGCGCAGCCCCAAGCGCCTTTTCATAGCCCGGCGCCACGGTCAAGGCGTCAAGCACCTGTTCTGTATCGGTAGCGTCGCGCTCCAACAGCCTGGCAAGCGCCTTGACCTCAGCGCTTAGGGCGCTGACCTCCCCTTCGGCCTCTGACCTGGCAGAGCGGGCCTCTGTTTCCTGCCCTTGCACATCCGACCGTGCCTGTTCTGCGTCCAGAAGGGAGTCTTCGGCAGCTTCGGCGAGGGCGGCAGCCTCACTTTGGGCTGCACTTGCCGTGGCTTGTGCTTCAATGGCGCTGGTCAAAGCGGCCTTCGCCTGAGATGCGGCCTGCCTTGCGCGATCCGAATCTGCATCGGCCTTGGCCAGAGTTTTTTGCGTGTCAGAAAGCAAACGCTGCGCGGACTGATGACGCGCTGCCAAGCGCGCAACATCTTCCGTCTGCTGTGCCAGATCGGTTTCGCGGTCCTGCAAGACAACGGCCGCTTCGCGCGCGGCTTCGGCGGCGGCATCAAGCTTTTCTTCGTGCCCCTCACTTGCCTTTGCAAGCTCTCGCGCCTCCCATTCGAGACGATCAATCGTTTCACCGGCATCGCGGTTCAAGCCTGTTTCCCGCTCGATGTCCCGGCTGAGTTGGTCGATCCGCCGTTCCAACGTCGTGATCGTTTCCGCGGCGCGTTTTTCCTGATCGGTCAGCGTGTCGCGCTGCACTGTCAGGCGTTGCAACACTGCCGCGGCAATCGCCTCTTCCTCTCGCAGGGGCGGGAGCGCCTCAAAGGCGGTTTCGCGTGCTGTTCCGGCAGCCCGGGCGGCCCGTTCAGCCTGCGCGGTTTCCGTGGTCCGCGATCGAAGCGCTTCGTCTGCTTCGAGTCGCGCGGTTTCGGCTTCCTTCCAGCGCAGATACAAAAGCAGCCCTTCTGCGCGCCGCAGATCTTCGCCGATGGCGCGGTACCGGGCAGCCTGACGCGCCTGACGCGCCAGCTGGCCTAGCTGTGCTGCCAGCTGTTCGATGACATCATCAACCCGCAACAGGTTTGCTTCGGTATTCTTCAGTTTCAGCTCGGCTTCGTGACGGCGTTGATACAAACCCGAAATGCCCGCCGCTTCCTCAAGAATGCGCCGGCGGTTCTTGGGCTTGGCGTTGATCAACTCCGATATCTGCCCCTGTCGAACCAGCGCGGGTGAGTGCGCTCCGGTCGATGCATCTGCAAACAGCATCTGCACGTCGCGTGCCCGCACGTCCTTGCCATTTGTCTTGTAGGCAGAGCCGACATCGCGCGTGATCCGGCGGACGATCTCCAGCCCGTCGCTGTCGTTGAACCCGGCAGGGGCCAGTCGTTCCGAATTGTCGATTTGCAGGCTGACTTCGGCAAAGTTCCGTGCAGACCGCGTGGCTGCGCCGGCAAAGATCACATCCTCCATCCCGCCGCCCCGCATGGCCGTCGGGCGATTTTCGCCCATGACCCACCGCAGCCCCTCCAGCAGGTTAGACTTGCCGCATCCGTTGGGGCCGACGACACCTGTCAGACCATCGGCGATGATCAGATCGGTGGGATCAACAAAGCTTTTGAAGCCTGTCAGTCTGAGTTTGGAAAACCGCACTGCCTGTTTCGTGTCCTGATTCCGGTCTGTGGTCAATTTGGGTGCAGCGCCCTTTGTGAGTCAAGCACGGCCACAACAGCATGGGGTGTGGTCGGCGGTTATCCCCAAGATATTGACTTTTTTAAACGCGCTTGACCCCATTGGCGCACTGAGGTTTGCTGCGCCCGCTGTCAAGGGAGTGCCCAAGGTGTCCGTTATCATCCGTTCCGCTGACCCCCGTGATCCGGGCGCCACGCAACTGTTGCAGGCAAGCCAGGCTCTGATGCGCAGCCTTTTTGCCGAGGATGAATGTCATTTCCTGGAAATCGACGCTTTGGCTGTGCCGTCCGTGCATTTCCGCGTTGCTGAGCGCAACGGAGCGAGCATTGGCTGCGGGGCGCTTGCCATCAAGGACGGATATGGTGAAATCAAGTCGATGTTCACAGATCCGGCGGCACGCGGTTTGGGGGCTGCCGGGATGATCCTGTCGAATTTGGAGACAACGGCACGCGGCATGGATTTGCCTTGGCTGCGCCTCGAGACAGGCACCGTTTTGCATGCCGCACATCGGTTGTACGAACGCCACGGCTTTGTGTCTTGCGGTCCTTTCGGCGACTATGCCGAACATCCAGCCAGTTTGTTTTACGAAAAACACTTGGACTAACGCAGATAGCAGTCCACAGTCAGTTCAAGCAGTCCGGCCGGTCGACGTTTATAGCTGTCAATGACATCACAAAATGTGGACACCTTCCGCTTGGGCTTTGGCGGGGGCGGTGCACCGTCACAGGACAAGCCGATGATCATCACGGCGGTGTCACCGATGATCCAATTGGCATCGCACCCTGTTGCCCGGTGCACCGCAGTTCGGGCCAGGGCGCTGGTGGTTTCAAACCTTGGCAGAATCGTGGGGTTGGTACGGGTCACTTCCACCAATGCGCCCGCCTGTCGAAGTAGAAACCGTGTTTCGCCAATTTCGACGTGCTGCGCCGTGATATCGCGAAATCCCGGAGTGGCCGTGTTGCAGGCAGCGATGGAGCAGACGATCAAGATCACAAGCAGACGCATCATGAACCCAGTTGAGCGCGGCGCCGTTAACAAAGGTCTAATTTTCAGACATGAACATGCCGCTCATGCGCGTCCAAGACGCGACAGGCCGACCCTGTCTTGCGGCGGGCTCTGGGCCTTGGTTTTTGCTGCCCGCGAGCTTTTCGAGGCCCGTTGTCCATGGTCGGGTTTTCGCATTGTCGGTGGCTTGATGCGCGACACCCCCGTCATGAAAACGCTATCAGACAAAACCCAAGAGCCGGGTTGACGGATATAACCTGCTGCGGGGTTGCGTCGCTGACACAATTTGTGTCAACTGCCCCCGCGACCTGTTCAGACCTTATCTCTTTGCTGGTTGGAGTGCTCCAAGCTGCATGACAGATCGCAGGTCTGTTCGATGTGTCCGAAGTGTAACGAGTGATCTGGTTCTGAAAGCCCCCGGTTATCCCCCCGGGGGCTTTTCTTGTGCGCCTGTGTTGCGCCAGCCCCGGCAAAGCAGTAAGGAAAACTGACCAATATCCAAGGTTGCGCCATGCCGTTTCAAAAGGTCACCCCCGAAAAACTGTCCTCTGCCGTTACGCGCCAGATAGAACTGCTGATTCTGCGCGGTATCCTGCGGCCAGGTGAGCGCCTGCCATCCGAACGTGAACTGTCTGAACGGCTTGGCGTTTCGCGTCCAAGTCTGCGCGAGTCAATCGCCGAACTGCAGAACAGTGGTCTGCTTACAGCGCGGGCCGGGGCAGGCGTTTTTGTGTCTGATG
Source organism: Paracoccaceae bacterium (assembly GCA_022448925.1). Taxonomy (GTDB): domain Bacteria; phylum Pseudomonadota; class Alphaproteobacteria; order Rhodobacterales; family Rhodobacteraceae; genus JAKVCP01. Next base: position 2,814 of record JAKVCP010000031.1, on the reverse strand, counting down.
TCTTGGGGTCAGCGTTTTCCGAAGCGCTGGTCACCCTGTTTTCCAAGCACGACGAAGCCGTCTTTGACTATCTCTCGTTTCGACGCGACATGGAGGGGCTGGCAGCCGAACGGGCTGCGGTTCACGGCACGCCGACGGACCTGAAAGTTATTCAGGCGATTTTTCAAAAGATGGAGGCAGCGCACCCAAAGCGCAATCCGACGGACGAAGCGCGTCTGGACGCGGAATTCCACCTTGCCATCATCGAAGCCAGCCACAATGTGATCATGCTGCACATGCTGCGCTCAATGTATCAGTTGTTGCGCGAAGGTGTGTTCTACAATCGACAGGTGATGTTCAAGCAGCGCACCACACGGGGCACTCTGCTTGAACAGCACAGGGCGATCAACACGGCGTTGCAGGCGCGGGATCCCAAGGCCGCAAGGGCCGCGGTAGAGGCGCATCTGGGTTACGTTGAAACCGCTTTGGCGCAAAACCGTCGGGATGGTGAAAAAGAGGCAATTGCCCAACTTCGATTTGAGCACGAACAGGCACGGGACTGAACCCGCCACGTTGTTTTCAGATGTCGCGCAGAGTGTCTTTTGCACCTTGCCCATCGTGGTTTTGGGCAGGGCATCAGGAGACCCACTAAGAAAGGGTGCCTGCATTGCGCACGTGTGGATGTCGGGGGCATTCTCCAGCAGTCATCTGTTCGCATAAGCTCTGTAGAACATCTCGGAATTCCCGCAACGCTGCCAAAGATAGGATTTGCTCTGGCGTCTCTCATGGCCAAGATAGGACATCAGGTGCAGGGCGCCATCGGGCCCGGGCGTTTGACAGCAGGCTTTGCAAGGGCCTCTTCATGCTGCTGCCTTCGGTCGCGGGCATGGGGGCGACAGAGCAGTGCTCAGCAGCTGGGTCGCAGGCCAGTCTGTCCAAGCCCCATCAGGTTGCAGGAGGCTGCCAGGCTTTGAGCCGGTTTCGTGACCCATCCCATAGTTTTGGTGGTATTGTTGCGCCCTCGGGCTTGACGCAGCGTTGCTGTCGTTGTCGCGTTGAATGGATCGGGGTGAGGTCCCGCCTCCCTGCACCGGCAAGGCGCAGGATGAATGTTGCGTCGGCCGGGCGGTTTGCATTTCGGATGCTGCGCAAACAGGGGCTGATGCGCAGGCTTTTTCTGTCATGAAGGAACCTTGAAAACTGACACGGCGTCACGCGTGACTTAACGTCAGTTTCTGCGCAGTCTCGACCATACGGTCCTGGTCAAAAGTGGGCATTGGGTAGGGCAAGCGGGTTGGAAAAATTCCTGAAACAATGCTTATTCACAAAGCCTGAAGGGAAGAGAGCGAGGAGGCGCGCAGATGTTTTTGGCATCTATGAAGTTCGATCTTGGTGAAGATGTGCATGCCCTGCGTGAAACGGTGCATCGTTGGGCGCAGGATCGTGTGAAGCCAATTGCCGCAGAGGTCGATGCGAAGAACGAGTTTCCCGCTCCGCTCTGGCAAGAAATGGGCGGTCTTGGCCTGCTGGGGATCACCGTACCCGAAGAGGACGGCGGCGCGGGTATGGGCTATCTTGCCCATGTTGTCGCAATTGAAGAGATCGCGCGCGCCAGTGCCAGTGTCAGTCTAAGCTATGGGGCGCATTCCAATCTGTGCGTGAACCAGATCAACCTGAACGGCACGGCGGATCAGAAGGCGCGCTATCTGCCGGATCTGATCTCTGGTCAAAGCGTTGGCGCCCTGGCGATGTCAGAACCGGGCGCGGGATCGGACGTTGTCAGCATGAAGCTGAACGCGGACAAGCGCAATGACCGGTTCGTGCTGAATGGCAACAAGTACTGGATCACCAATGGCGGCGAGGCCAATACGCTGGTGGTCTATGCAAAGACCGACCCCGAGGCGGGATCGAAGGGCATCACGGCATTCCTCATTGAAAAATCCATGCCCGGGTTCAGCCAGTCGGACCATTTTGACAAATTGGGGATGCGCGGGTCGAACACGGTGGAGCTCGTCTTTGACGATGTTGAGGTGCCGTTCGAAAATATCCTTGGGGAAGAGGGGCAGGGCGTGCGCGTTCTGATGTCTGGACTTGATTACGAACGCGTGGTGCTTTCGGGGATCGGGCTGGGCATCATGGCGGCCTGCCTTGATGAAATCATGCCTTACCTGGCCGAGCGTCGGCAGTTCGGGCAGCCGATCGGAAATTTTCAGCTGATGCAGGGCAAGATTGCTGACATGTACACCAAGCTAAACTCGGCTCGGGCCTATGTTTATGAGGTGGCCAAAGCCTGCGACCGGGGCGAGGTTACGCGTCAGGATGCAGCGGCCTGTGTGCTTTATGCCAGTGAAGAAGCCATGACCGTTGCACACCAGGCGGTTCAGGCTATGGGAGGGGCGGGCTTTATGAATGACATGGCGGTCAGCCGGATCTTCCGCGATGCCAAGCTGATGGAGATCGGTGCAGGAACCTCGGAAATACGCCGCATGCTGATCGGCCGTGAATTGATGGGGGCCATGGGGTGATGTCGCCCCAGAAGCTTTTGTTCTGGACCCCTTTTGCGGTGTTGACACTGGCAGCGGCCATGTTTGGCTTTCAGTATGGTTGGATTGTCTGGCACAGCACCGAAACGGATGTGATCAACCGGTTTGCAGCCAGCTATGTTGCGCAAACCGGTGCACCTGCAACTGACTGCCGGGCTCTCCCTGGCGAAAATGAGCACATCTGGCTGGTTGTGATCTGTGGTCCAGTGCCCTTCAACCCGACGCAGCAGTATGAGTATCATGTGAACCGGCTGGGTGCTTTGGTCCATTTTGAGGGACCGCAGGCACCGGA
>JAKVCP010000030.1:21501-35262 GCA_022448925.1 Paracoccaceae bacterium | reverse complement strand
CGCTGCCTGCGATCACCGGTCAGGTAGCCGTTTTCCAGCACGATGCGGTTCTGCATGGTCTTATGCCAGCGATCGATCCTGCCCTGAGTTCGTGGACGGTTTGATGTCGCTCGGACATGATCAATTTCCTGATCTTCCAGCCATTCAGCAAGTTCACCGGAGAGCTAGCTGGATCCGACCTTTGCTCCAGCGGTCGATGCCATAGACAGGGGCGGATTGCGGCCTGTCTTCGGGCTTGGGAAGATACCTGTGTTTGGGAGTGTCGGCTGTTAATCAAGCGGTGTCGAACTCAGCGAGGCAACGCCAAAGCGGGCTGCACCAACACGCTGTTAGGCCGGGCCAAGTTGACCGGCAGCGCGGGCATGGCAGTTGATGCATGGCGAATGATCATGGGCACGCTTCCAAAGGACACCCAAGACGCTCGCCTCGCTAGAACAGCCTGGCCTTGGCCTGTCAATCATGGACTGCGCCGCGCAATCAGTTGAGAATGGACCAAAGCATGCGAACAGATGTCAGAAAAAGAAACGCCGCAAAGGCCAGTTTCAGCCGCGCAGGGTTCATGCTGTGTGCGATGCGCGACCCAACGGGCGCTGTCAGCACACTGACGGAAAAGATCAGGATGGCTGCGGGCAAGCTGACATAACCGAGTGAAAAGGGTGGCCGCTCGGCCAGATTCCAGCCCGACCAGATAAAGCCTAGAACAGCGGGCACCGCAATCACCAGCCCGAATGCCGATGCAGTGCCAACGGCCCGGTGAACAGGGAAGGAAAAGGCGTTCAGGATTGGCACGGAAAGCGTGCCGCCACCGATGCCCATGAGGGCGGAAAAGGTGCCAATTCCAAACGGCAGGGCACCGCGTCCGATAGGCCCCTCGGGCAGGGTGTCGGACAATACCAATGTCTTTGGGGTGGCCATGTTGATGGACACTGCCAAAGCCACAACGCCAAAGATGGCGGTCAGCACAGCGCCTCCGAGGACCTTGGACAGCAGGCCTCCGATCAGCGCTCCGGCGAACATGACCGGTGCCCAGGATCGCAAGAGTGACAGATCAATTGCACCCTTCTTGTGATGCGCCCGCGCCGATGAAATAGACGTCGGGATGATCGTGCAAAGCGATGTGCCAACCGCAAGGTGCATGGCGACGGTGCTGGGCACATTCAGCAAGTCAAACAGCCAAAACAGAACGGGGACGATTACAATACCACCGCCCACACCCAGCAGTCCTGCCAAGACGCCCGCAATGGCGCCAGTTGCCAACAGCCCGACCGCAAGCGCGATAAGCGTGGTCAAAGTATGGGTGTCCGTCATGATGCTGTCTTTCCTCGTCCAGGGCGACACTTGCAGCCATCGGCTTACAGCCAATTCAAGAGATGTTCCAGCCTGCAGCTTTGGTCCATACCGGTCGAAGGTTTGTGCCCAACAGCCCTGCAAAGCTTTGGCCAACGCTCTTTGGTGCATTGGCCCCGCCGACCCCGATCTGCGTCCTGAAATTGGGGCACTGGTCTGATCTGGCAAGGGTCATGGGGCGCCCCGGAAAGGCAACGGTTTCAAAAGCGGGCAGGCTGACGGGGCTTCGGCGGGACCGCTTGAACGCGGATACGGTGTTCGGACGTTGGGCGCCCAAACCCCGGTTGAACGGTCGACCCTTGATCCGGTGATCGCAGTGTGGGGATTGGACGGGCGTTGAATCGACCTGCTTTCGCGGCATAGGCCCCAAAGGTGGTGATGCCCTGTATCGGCCTTGATCGGCCTCGGCACGTCTGTCACCATCGACAACTTTGCCGACCACCGCACCAAAGAGGCCGCAGCCACCATCACGGCACAGGAGAGCGGGTTCCGAACGCTGCCGCCGGGTGCGCCTGATCGGAGCCCGGTCAAACAGGCTGTCTTCAAACGGCCAGCCCATCTTTGACGCATCGGAGCAGCTTGGCCACATTGTTGACCTTTGTGATTCAAACGCATGCTGGCACCACCTTCAGGCAGCCGGTTAAGCGTCAGGTCAATTTCAAACGTCTTCAACAACCTCACAAGGCGTGATGCAGGACCGGTCGCATCCCAGGGCGCGTTGCTCAGGCGGTGCCCATCAATCTGGGATCAAACGGATAGGTGATCAGGTTTTCATAGCCGTCTTCCGTGATCAGGACCTGGTCCTCCAGTTTGATAGAGAAATCGCCGCCTTACTCGCCGACCAGCGCTTCGACGCAGAGCACCATGCCGGCTTCCAGCGGATAGTCATAGGCGCCCTCGACTGCCTTGTCGGGATAGGCCACCAAAGGCCATTCATCGCACAGGCCCACGCCATGCATCAGGCAACCGTATTTGAGCTTTTGAAACCTGTCTTCCAGAACATGGGTGCGCGCAGTCAGGTCGGGGATCATTACTCCGGGCTTCAGCATGTCCATATTGGTCATGATGTGTTCGTGCGCATGTTGCATGGCATAGACCATGTCCGGACGGGGTGGTTCATCGCCGATCCACCAAGTGCGCGAAATATCAACGCATATCCCGTAACTGCCCACGAGGTCGGTGTCGAAGGCAATGATTTCGTTGGCCTGCGTCATGCGTGGCCCACATTCTTGAAACCAGGGGTTTGTACGAGGTCCGGAAGTCAAAAGCCGTGTCTCTATCCACTCGCCCCCGCGTCGGATGTTTTCGGCATGCAGGACTGCCCAGATGTCATCCTCAGAGGTGGTGCCGCCAGGCACATTGGCGCGCGCAAAATCCTCCATCGCGTGAACCGCCGCTTCGCAGGCATTCACCGCACAGCGCATGGCACTGATTTCATCAGGCCCCTTGACCGAACGCGCCTTTTCAGTGAGCTCTTCGCCTTCCATGACCTTGAAACCGCGGGCTTCAAGCGCGCGCAAGCCATGCAGCATGATCTTGTCGACCGCAAGACGCTTGTTGCCGCCACCATGCGCGTTGATCAGGTCTTCGACTTCTCCGGTCACACGGTGCGCCGCTGCGTCGACCTTGTCACCGCGATCAAAGTAGAAAAGGTCGAACCCAGAGCGCACCTCGCGGACCAAGGGGTTGTGATCCGCCAGGAAGGGCGCATTCTTATAGTCCCACAAGACCATGTGGCCATCTGCGCAGACCAGACAGGCACGGAACGGATTGTGCGTGTTCCACAACTGCATGTTGGTGCTGTCGGTGGCGTATCGGATGTTGAGCGGATCAAACATCAAAAGGCCGCCGTAGCCACGTTTGACGATAAATCTGGTCAGGCGCTCCAAACGATAGGCGCGCATCGCTGGCAGGTTGGGCAAAGACAGACCTGCGGCCTCCCACTCGTGAAAGGCCAGCTGGGTGGGGCCTATTTCCACCCGGTTCATGTCATTGGGCGTGTTGTCAGCAAGCACGGCGCCGCGGGTTGGATCAATTTTGCGGGTGTCGCTGTAATGGTGGTTCATTGTGGCCTCGCATGCTTGGCGTGATCGTGCTTTACGCAATCATCCAAGTGAATGTGAGGCGCTGTCATGCCCGACACAGACGCAAGGACATGTCGTTTTTATTGCGTTCCATCCTCAATGTCTTTTGAATTGCCACAGTGCGCCCTGGCGGCCGCGGAACGTGAACAGGCCATGATTTTACAGTCTCGAACCCCCTATGACGTTTTTGCCCATCGGACTTTGCCGGGGACCGCTCCGCTGAACCCTGACGAGTGGCTCTTGTGCGATGAAGTCTATGCCGCGCAGATGCAGCGCAGGGTGTGCCTTATCAACGAACGGCCACAAGATGTGTTGGCAGTGGACGAAAGCGCCAGACCCGCTGCCGAAGAATTGCTGGATGAGGCGCTTATGGCGCTGCCAGAGCCGTTCAAGCAATGTGACAAGCGTGTTTTGTGCCCTGATGGTCGCCAGGTTAACATTGATCGAACAGATCCGATGCGCACACTCGGCCTTATCCTGCAAGAGGACCTCTGCCTGATGCAAAAGCGCGATGAGGAACATGTTTTGACCGCAGCTGTCTTGTGTTTTCCAGCCAGTTGGCAGTTGTCGGAAAAGTTCCGTCGCCCGTTGATTGGCATCCACGATCCTGTGCCGGACTATGGACCAGACCTGGCCAAACGCGTGCAGCGACTGTTCAACGGGATCCGCGTCGGGCGCCCGCTTTGGCGCTTCAACGCGCTGCGCTATGCAGACCCCGAGCTGTTCCAACCCCGCTCTGAAAGCAACCCAAGACCACTGAATGATCCAGGCGGACATCCCTACTTGCGTTCGGAGCGGCAGTGTCTCTTGCGATTGCCCAAGACGCAGGCAGTGGTCTTTTCGATCCACACCTATGTTCTGCGTCCTGACTGATCACGTCACAGGAGCGGCATCATCCCGTTGGCATAGAGCACCGTGCCCAGACCGGTCAAAGCCAGCATCTGCGTTGCCAAACGGAAATCCGCGCCCCGCCCGGCATTCATGACCATTAAGCCCGCAGCCACCGGAACCGAAAGACTGGCAACCACGCCCGTCACGGCCCATGCGGCAATTTTCATGCGACGGCTGGCGCTGGCTTCCGTATCGGCCAAAAGAGACGGCAGCTCATGCGGATTGGCTGAGGGCATGGGAAGGTTTGAGAACAGTTTTCCAAGGTCGGCATCGACGGGATGAAATTGGCCATCGTCCCCGATGATCATCATCTCATCTTCGACCACCGTTTCAGAGTGCAAAACCGTGCGGTTGTCCTCGGACACGGCCTCTAGGAATTCTTCGCGGGTCAGAACCACGGTCTCATCCATCCACTCGACATAATCTGCTTCGGACTGCACAAGCGCGGTCCGAACGATGTGGCGAAGGATCATTGCCATCCGCCGTGCGCGGCCCGATGGGGCATCGTTGTGCCGCATCATCCGGAAGACAACCTTTGGGCCGTAATCGCTTTGTTCATGGGCCTCGATCCCGATGCAGTACGATCCGCCAAGGGCCAGGGTGCCATTGTCTGACAGGGCGGCGGTGCCGCCGTCGACCGGGTCGAAGCGGTCAAGGGCTGTCAGAACATTGGCCTGGTATTGGGCGGCGTCAAGCGCACGTGCGTCGGGGAGGATAATTGAAGCGTATGATTGCTGTATTGCGGTCATAGCGCACCACCTTTCTATAGGGTTGGCGCCATTGTTTCTTGATGCCTCCTTTGGCGAAATTATGTCAGTTTCAAAGCTTTGTTGGGAATTCTCCGAAGAGGACGCAGCGGGTGCAACGGCACGCGCACAGAAAACCGGGGCATTCTCTGCCCCGGTCTGTCGGTCATACGTGTCGCTTCAGAAAAAGCTCAGGCCCCGAGAGAGAAAGGCGCCACCTGCCGCAAAAGCGCCGAAGCGCAGCGCCAGGCCGTTTTCCAGCTTGCGCGAGAGCCAGCCAGAGGAGGTCGGATTGGTTTTGGTAGGTGCCGCTGGTGCTGTGGCATCCACAGATTGTGGCAAGGGCTGTGTTTCGGTCAGAACGATGCGCTGCGGACGGCCGGGGTCGCGGCGCACATAGGTCTGTCGAAGCGTTGGGGTTTCGATCTTTTGCCCGTGACGCGGCACCAGCCGGCCATGGATGATTTCGTGCATGACGGCAATGCCAAAGGCGAGCGATTTTGGCACGCGGCGGGCGCAGGGTTCGATCACTAAGCGGGCACCAAGCAGGCGCTCAGAGCCAATCAATTCAAGGCCAATGGCCCGGTTTCCTTGCGAATCATACCCGCCATCCAGAAGTTGCGGGCGTACCATCAACGGCAGCGGCAGGGTCCATCCTGCACAGGCCCGGGTTTCAGAAGGCAAGAATACCATGTCCGACTGACGCCAGTGGATGAACATCGGCTCACATTGCGCCAGAAGCGCCTGCAAGACAGTGTGTAACTGGGTGATCAGCATACGTGGCAAGACGGGGTCCTGGGCTGCCCGGGCTTTTTCAATTTGCGCCAAGGCCGGACGGTCCCGATGCAATTCATCCGTGACACGCAGGCGAATTTCGCATTGGTGATCAGTGACCAAGGTCTCAAAGTCGACATCGACCGCCCGCGCATAACGTGCGCGCAACGCAGTTTCCAGGCGCTTGGCCGGTACGGGACGGGCGCAGAGCTCTATCCAAACGGTGTTGAGACCCAAATCAAACTTCGCACCGACCCTGTCCACCGCCCCTGCCACATCTGGCAAGGGGTCATAGCGCAGAGACTGGCCGCCAACGGCAGCACACAGCGCCTCCACCGAAATCTCGGGCAATTCCCGAAACATGAGAGATGCGTTGAACAGCATTTTAGACCTCTCTTCAGTTGCAGGCCCAATGGGGGCGCCCGGAAAAGCCGCGCCGCCGGTTTCAGGCAGCGCGGCCGAAGCCCGACTCGTGACCAGGCTTAGAGTTTGCTCAGCACACCCGCGAGGGCTGCGCCGCTTTGATAGATCAGTGCTGAAGCGGCGAGGGCGCCAGAGATCGAAGCAACACGCAAGCTATTTTGCGTCCAGCCACCGCGATCACGCTCTGATCGTAAGCTGGCCAATTCTTCCGCGTCCGCATCACGGGTCAAAGCCCTGCGAACAGCAACCTCAATTGTGCGATCGGCCTGTGCATCCTTGACCAATGGCACAATCTTGGATTGCGGTAACGGAAATTCGATGCGGCGAGGCGGGACCGGTTCCACCTCAGCCGCAGTTGCGCTGTTTGGAACCATAGGCGCAAAAACTTGATCCAACGTGTCGAGGAATTCGGCAGCATCCAATCGGACAGCAGAGGTCAACCAGGTGATTTGCTCAGCCCCAAGACTGCGCGCCAGATGACGCAAAAGCAACGCAAACCGCGTGGCAGGTTCCGCACAGTGATGTGCCGGTAGCGCGACTATGCTGATCTCTTGTTCCGCATTCAACAATGTGATCCTGAGCCGCACAGACATCTGTGCAGAGCAAATCTCGACCTCGCATAATGAACGTGCCGTGCCACGGATTTCGGTGAATCCGAGCTGGGTTAATGCTTGTGCAGCCGAGGCTGCAACTTTTTCGGGGGCAATCGTTACAACGTCACTCATAAACAACCCGGCGGAATATGCTTCCTTGGTTGTCATCGGTTTGTCCCCAGGTGTGCTACTGTGTGTCCTACTGTCCTGTTATGCCTAAGGTTGAGCGCGAATCGTGGAACAAATGTGATGGCAAGTGGGAAAGGTTGGGGCGGAACGCCGTCTTTTCCGAACGTTTGACCTTAAATATGACGCAAATCCGGGTCTCGGAGCATGGCCTTGGCCAAGAACTGCCTTCGTTGCGCCAATCGATGACGTCCGTGCATCTGCAGGCGATGTCGACTAATCGCGATCGACTTGGCCTTTTCGTAGGCCAGATTTGCGTCCGGGCGGCGGCTTCGCCCCTCGCGGGCTTTCCCATACCGTGTGCGCTCTGTTTGGCACGCCAGCGCTTTGACAGGCCAGCAAGTCAACAGGTCAGCAAAATGAGCACCTGCAGCGTTTCAGGGCTTTGCATCTTTTTCGTTTTGCGTGGCTCGCCAGCGCGGCACATGACCGGCCGACTGGTTTGGTCTGCTGTGGTCGCGTTGATCCGGCAAGCCTGGCTGGCATTGTCGTGTCACCGCCTCTTACAGTGGCGGCCGAAGTTTTTGTGCGTGGAGTACACCGGGCGTGGATTACACCCGGCGGAAATAACACTGGGCGTGAATTACACCGGACGTGAATTGAACCAGGTTGCTGGCGGAGAGCCAATGACAAGACCGTTGTCTGTCAGACTGACAAACTGCCCTGCTGACAGACTGTCCGAAAAATGCCGAGCCAGGACCTGCGTCGCCCGGCTTTGTCCAAATTTGATTCGGTCAGTCTCGCTCTGGTGCCTTGGCGCGCCTGGCGCGTCGGCCCAGATTACTGGACAGATTTCTCGTAGGTGGTCCTGAACGATCCAGTTAAAGCACTGCGCGATTTGCTGGCGCTTGCGGTCGTCGTCTTGTGCATTGTCAAGTGTCACTCCGGTCAGCACCGCAAAGAGGTTTCGGATGCTGTGGTCTGGACACTGATCCAGAATGTCATGCAGGCCTTCGATGAACAGATCCGCGTCAATCCTGTCAAGGCTCTGCGGGTCGCATGACAGGGGATCAAGATACATCCACGTATACCCGCCTGCACCCCAGACATCCCGCGTCAGCATTGCCATGCGCCGCGCTTCGGCATCCAGCTGGTCGTGATCACCAAACCAGCGCGGCATCAAAGCTCTGCCAAAATGTCTTAAATGCATGGGTGATGACGGATCCAGATCGATCAGGTCTTCAAAGACATCGGCGGTGCAGGCCGAAGGATTGCCCAAAGAGCGTAGCAGGCGGCACCCTGCCATCGCCAGTGTGGGCGCATTGCATGCGATGGGATCAAAGCGGTCGAGGATCGTTCTGGCACGTGTCATGTGACCCTTGAAGGCCGATGGGTTGGCGGGGGGCGTATCACGGTGGTCAAACGCGCCGTGCCATGCCTCGGCCGTTTCGATATGTGCCATGGCGACGATGAACGCGATTCCGTGATCTTCGCACAGCTCTTCGAAAATCAAGTCAAGCGGATCCAATGCCCGGATTGCTGCATCTTCATCCTGGCGCCCAACAGCCATGATCGCGGCCGAGACGGCGTCACGACGCGCCCCTTTCGCAAAGGAGATGGCGGTTGATTTGCCGTTGGTCGCATGATCCCGTGAGCTATCAAGTCCGCGCAGAAGGCTGCCGACCTCGGCCCAGGACTCTTGTCGCGCCATGAAAAGCCCCTGTTTGTGATAGGTGGCAAGCGCCTTGGTGGCAGGATCTTTGTCCGCGAATTTTACCGTTAGGCGGGGCGGAAGACCGGGGCCATTTGCCGCGTTCAGAGCCCTGGCTGGCATTATCGGGCGTCGACGTGCCGATTTCGACAACCGTTTGATCAAAGGCTGAAACCTGTCACCAAATGCCGGCATCGGCGCGCACCCCAAAACGAACTCTCGGTACTGCTAAGTCTCTTAGCAGTGTGTCCTAAACAAGGCACAATGAAAGAAGTTTTGCGCAACCGCGTCTGGTCACGTTCCGGTCGCCGTCGGATGTGTCAGGTGGATTGTTTCAACCAAGAAGGGCGCCGCGTGTTTTGCACCAATGACACCCGTGGTGCATGAGCCCCGCCAAGCGCCAAGGTCGCCTTGCGCAGCAGGGCAATCCCATCTTCGGATTTGGCTGGCAGCGCCGAGGGCGAGATTGCCTCGCCGAAAGTCAGCCGGAATGGCTGGCGGTGCTTGTTCAGCGCTTCATGGAACAAGGTGATGTCGCGCAGCGTTGGGTGAATCAAGTCGAACAAATAAAAGATGGCCGAGTTTCTTGCGCGGATATTCACCGGGATCACAGGCAGATCGAATTTCCGCGCGATCATCGCCGCCGAGGCCATCCAAGGCCGTTCATGCAGGCTAAGCCCGCGTCGTTTGGCCAAACGTCCTGACGGAAAGATCACGCCCATGCGCCCGTCTTCGACGGCACGCCGAGTATAGGCCATGGTCTCGCGTGTTTTGCCATGACTGCGTTTTTCATGCCGCCATTCGACCGGGGCAATCATATCCTCTAGCTGCGGAACCACGCGCAGGATGTCGTGGTTGGCAAAGTAATAGGCGTCAGGTCGGATCTGTGACACATAGTGGTGCAGGATGATCCCATCTGCGATACCCGTGGGATGGTTGGCGACGATCAATCCTGCCCCATGACGCGGCAGGCGATCCAGTCCGGTGACCTCGACGTCTTGCGCAAGCATATCCCCAAACCAAGACATAAGCTCTGCGGCCGGCATGTTCTCGACGGTTTGGGCAATTTTCAAGGTGTGTTCGTACCCCAGTAGCCGGTTCAGAATGGCCCGCGCCGGACGCACACCAAGGCGGCTTGAAAACAGCCACGGCGCGCGCTCTTCGATCAAAGGGTCTATGCGGTCTTTCATGAGTCGACCAATGCACAAGGTTACGTCAGTTCGATGACATTTTGACGGATTGTCGTCCGTTGCGACAGGGGGAATCTGCAACAGGGCCACCCAGTGTGGTTTTTGGCTGACCAGTCCACAGGTGGTCAAGGCTTTATGTATACAGCCAAGCGGCCGTTTTCAGCCCCATCTCAAGTGGTTTCTCGTCGTCTTTACCCCCAGGTCGTCAAGCGCGTCCATCAGGGTGGGATGCGGTGGCAGGCTGTCATGGGGGATGCGCAGCTTGCGCTTGTCTGCCAGCACCACGGTGACTTTGATGGACAGATCCAGCCGGGTGTCAAAGCGAATGTGGTCAACCTTTTGCACGGCGATATCGGCCCGACGGGCGCCACTGAACCAAGACAGCGTTGTGGCGTCCAGTCGAAGGCCCGCCGGCTTGGCGGTTGCGAACTCCCATGCGGCGGGCAGGGTCAGCATCAGCCCCACACAGACAAAGACCCAGTACAGGTGCAGCATGTGCCATAGCAGCAAAAGCCCAAGATAGACTCCCAACAGAACCAAGGCTGCCCGCACAGTTCGTCCGGTCGTGTGGTGCTCAATCAAGGGGATGCTCATGCCTCGCGGATTCGCGTCACCATTTCCGTGGTATCGCGGCTCAGGTTGGGCTGCGACAGAATGCGGTCAAGCTGTTCCCGGATCTTGCCTTGGCGGTCCGTGTCATAGCGTTTCCAGCTTTGGAAAGCACCGGTCATGCGCGCGGTCGTTTGAGGATTCAGCGGATCAAGCTTGATCAGCCAGTCGGCGAGCAAAGCATAGCCGTCACCATCAGCGGCATGAAAGGCTGCGTGGTGCCCGGCCAGTGCCCCCAAGACCGCGCGGAACCGGTTGGGGTTCTTCAGGTCGAAGTCAGGGTGTCCCGTCAACTCCCTCGCCACGTCAACGGCCTTGTCTGGCGTGCTGGCTGAAATCTGCAGACCGAACCATTTGTCCATGACCAGTCGGTCGTGCCGCCACTGGGTCTCGAATTGGGGCAAGGCCTGGTCTGCCGCGCCGACCCGCACAAGTCCTGCAAGAGCTGACAGTTGCAGCGTCATATTGTCTGCCGAGGCGAATTGTGCAGCGGCTGCTTTGCCTCCGTCAAAGCGGTTTTGCATGGCCATGACTGCCATGCCCAGAGCGCGTTTGCCCGACTGGTTGGCGTCTGGGGCATAGGGCTCGGTCACCCGTGCTTCTGATGCAAGGCGCGGAAGATGCGCTTGCCACAGTTCGGCACGGGCCTGCAGATGCGCCTCTGTGGCGATCCAGATCAGATCCGGGTCTGGTACCTGGCCACGTTCATGCAACAACTGCGCCATTTCCGATTGCGACGGAAGGCCCAGCATCAGTGCGCGAAAAGCCGCTTCCAAGGAGGTGTCTGTAACCACCTGCAACAGCGCGGCCAACCAATCCCGGTTCGGGCCACGGTCGGGATTGGTGATCATATCATAAAGCGACTCGCGTGCCAGACTGCGCGACGCCTCCCAGCGGTTGAAGGCATCGGTGTCATGGGCCAAAAGAAACGCGCGCTCACTTTCGCTGACCTTGTGATCCAGAACCACCGGTGCCGAAAACCCGCGCAGGACCGACGGAACCGGTCTGGCCGCCAGCCCTTCGAATGCGAAACTTTGGTCTGCCTCTGTCATTTCAAGAAGGGTGGTTGGCACAACCTCATCGCCGTTGGGCGACAGCAGTCCCACATTGATCGGCAAGACCTGCGGCAGTTTTTGGTCCTGCCCGGGCGTAGGCGGTGTCATCTGCGAAAAGTGCAAACGATACGTCGCGGTGGCCCCATCCCACTCGTCACGCAGGCTTAGACGGGGGGTGCCGGACTGGGTGTACCATCGCTTGAACTGTGTCAGATCCCGGCCTGTCGCATCCTCGAACACGCTAAGCCAGGCCTCAAGTGTTGTGGCGTCGCCGTCATGGCGGTCAAAATAGAGATCGAGCGCCTTGGCATAGGCGTCATCGCCAACAAGCCGTTTCAGCATCCCGATGAGTTCAGCGCCTTTTTCATAAATGGTCGCCGTATAGAAATTGTTGATTTCCTGAAAGCTGTCGGGCCGGACTGGATGGCTCAGCGGGCCCTGGTCCTCGGGGAACTGACGACCGCGCAGGTCGATCACATCCTCAATGCGCTTGACCTCGGCTGAGCGCATGTCGGCGGTGAACTGCGCGTCGCGAAAGACCGTCAGCCCCTCCTTCAGACACAGCTGGAACCAATCGCGGCAGGTGATCCGGTTGCCAGTCCAGTTGTGAAAATACTCATGCGCAATGATCGCCTCGATCCGCTCAAAGTTCATGTCGGTCGAGGTGTCGGGACTGGCAAGAACACATGAGCTGTTGAATATGTTCAGGCCTTTGTTTTCCATCGCGCCCATGTTGAAATCGTCCACCGCGACGATGTTGAAAATATCCAGGTCGTATTCCCGGCCATAGACCTGTTCATCCCATGCCATGGATCTTTTCAGTGCGTCCATGCCAAAGGCGCACTTGTGTTCGTCCCCGGCGCGGACCCAGATGTTCAGCGTCACGGGTTTGCCTGACATCGTGGTGAAGCGGTCAGCGTGATTGACGAGTTCGCCGGCCACCAGAGCAAAAAGATAGGCCGGTTTAGGCCAGGGATCATGCCATTCTGCCCAGCCTTCGCCCTTTTCCGTTGGATTACCGTTGGACAAAAGCACCGGCAGATCGCCTTCGATGCGGACCGTAAAGACAGACATGACGTCGGGACGGTCGGGATAGAAGGTGATCTTGCGGAAACCTTCGGCCTCGCACTGTGTGCAATACATGCCGTTTGACATGTACAGACCCTCAAGCGCGGTGTTGGTCTGCGGAGAGATCTCTACCTCCGCTTCCCATGTGAACGGCTCTGATGGGACATCGCAGGTCAGGCCGGTCTCGGTCAGCTCAGGCGCAACGACCCTGCCGTCGATTTGCGCGGATATCAGCGTCAGAGCTTCGCCGTGAAGAAAGAATACGGGATCCTTGATTTCAGGTTTGGGCCGGAAGCGGATGCGGCTTTTGACCCGTGTGGCGCGAGGGGCGAGGGCAAAAGTCAGATGAACCTCCTCGACCTCGAAACCGAAGGGCGCATAGTCTTTCAGGTAGATGGTCTGCGGGGGGGAATCTTTCATTTCAGTCTCCGGTCGCTCGGTCAGTTCAAGTCGTAGGGCAGGGCGCATTTGGCTGCAAGCGCGGACCTGATGCCGCATTTTGAACAATTGGTAAGAAAATGTTACCGAAGATGTTGCCTATAGGAAACTTATTCTCTAACACAAGCCCAAGCATGCAGTCGTACACAAGGGGGTCGTGATGACGAATCGCATCTCACGCGCAGAACTTCAGGTCGAGCAAAGCCTTTGCACTTTTCTTGAGCAAAAGGCCTTGCCGGGCACAGGGGTAGACCCCGATGCCTTTTGGAGTGCCCTGAGCACGTTGTTGAACGGTTTTGGCCCGCGCAATGCTGCACTTCTTGCGGTGCGGGACGAAATGCAAGGCAAGATTGACGGCTGGCACAAAGACAGGGCTGGTCAGCCTCATGACGCCATCGCCTACGAGTCATTCCTGCGTGAAATCGGCTACCTGTTGCCCGAAGGAGACGACTTTGGCATCGAAACCACAAATGTTGACCCAGAGATCGCGCAGATCCCGGGCGCGCAGCTGGTGGTGCCAATCACCAATGCAAGATTTGCCCTGAACGCTGCGAATGCGCGGTGGGGATCCTTGTATGATGCCTATTATGGTACGGACGCATTGGGGGACCTGCCGTCGGGAAAAGGCTATGATGCTGACCGCGGCGCCCGCGTTGTGGCGCAGGCAAAGGCCTTTCTTGACGAAGCGGTCCCCCTTGCCGCCGGC
>JAKVCP010000030.1:0-21491 GCA_022448925.1 Paracoccaceae bacterium | reverse complement strand
ATGAGCACGCCGCCCAGGCAGATGGCCATGCTGCCGCCGGCAGCTGGGCCGATCTGGCAACCCTTGATTCCCAGGGGCCGGCGCTGGCAGACGCCGCGCAATTTGTCGGCCATCGTGCGCAGGGCACAGAGCTGCTGTTTCGCAACAACGGCTTGCATATCCGCGTCCTGATCGATGCCTCAACGCCAGTGGGCCGCTCTGATCCTGCGGGCATCTCGGACGTTATCCTCGAAAGCGCCTTGTCCACGATCATGGACTGCGAGGATTCCGTGGCCGCTGTCGACGGCCCCGACAAGGCGCAGGCCTATGGCAACTGGCTTGGCCTGATGACGCGCGATTTGGCCGAAGACGTCACAAAGGGCGGCCAGACCTTTACCCGGGTGCTGAACGACGACCTGACATTCACAACACCCACTGATGAGACGCTGACCCTCAAGGGGCGGTCGCTGATGCTGATCCGCAATGTCGGTCATCTCATGACCAACCCCGCGATCCTGACCAAGGATGGCACCGAGGCCTACGAAGGCCTGATGGATGCCATGATCACCACCCTAATCGCCATGCATGATCTCGCACGCGAGGATGGCAATTCGGTCACGGGCTCTGTCTACGTGGTAAAGCCCAAGATGCACGGTCCCGACGAAGTCGCCTTTACGGACGAGGTGTTCACCTTTGTCGAGGCCGCATTAGGCTTGCCGCAATACACCGTGAAGCTGGGTATCATGGACGAAGAGCGTCGCACCAGTGTGAACCTCAAGGAATGTATTCGCGCTGCCAAGCATCGTGTGGCCTTCATCAATACAGGTTTTCTGGACCGGACGGGTGATGAGTTCCATACCTCGATGGAGGCGGGGCCAATGCCGCCCAAAGCAGAGGTCAAAACCAATGCGTGGATCGCCTCTTACGAAGATCGGAACGTCGATATCGGACTGGCCTGTGGCCTTCAAGGCAAGGCGCAAATCGGCAAGGGCATGTGGGCGATGCCAGATCGCATGGCCGAAATGCTTGAGGCCAAGATCGGTCACCCGATGGCCGGTGCGAACTGTGCCTGGGTGCCATCGCCAACCGCTGCCACGCTGCATGCAACGCACTACCACAAGGTGGACGTTCTGGCGCGTCAGGACGACATCCTTGCCGGTGGCCCACGTGGGACCTTGTCTGACCTTCTGACCTTTCCAAGCCTTGGCGGGCGCAACCTGTCCGATGATGATATCCAACGCGAGGTCGAAAACAACGCGCAGGGCATTCTAGGTTACGTTGTGCGCTGGGTGGACCAGGGCGTTGGCTGTTCCAAGGTTCCCGACATCAACAACGTCGGTCTGATGGAAGACCGTGCTACCTGCCGGATCTCGGCACAGCATGTGGCCAATTGGTTGCATCATGGTGTGGTAAGCCAAGATGCGGTTATGGCGTCCATGCAGAAGATGGCCGCCGTGGTCGATCGGCAGAACGCCGATGACCCGTTGTATGCGCCCATGGCACCCGGTTACGACGGTGTCGCCTTTCAAGCAGCGTGCGACTTGGTCTTTCAGGGACGCAACCAGCCATCCGGTTACACAGAGCCGGTCCTGCACGCCCGCCGTTTGGAACTCAAGGCCTCTGCGTGACAGGCCGGACAGGAGACGATGAACATGACGAATTTGACACTCGATGCGGCCCGCACAATGATCCGGGTGGCCTTGGAAACCGGCGCCGACAAGGGATTTAACCCGCTGGCAGTGATCGTGTTGGACGCAGGCGGCAATATCCTTGCGTTTGAGCGGTCGGATGGGGCAAGCCCCGGTCGGTTTCAGATCGCACAGGGCAAGGCCTATGGCGCGGTGATGCTTGGCATGCCCGGCTCTGCCCAGATGGCACGTGCCGAAGCCCAAGCCTATTTCATCGCCGCGGCGAACGGTGCCTTTGGCGGCCAGTTGATCCCGGTGCCGGGGGGCGTGCTGATCAAGGATGCAGCGGGGCAGACCCTGGGCGCAATCGGCGTCACCGGCGACACCTCTGACAATGATGCGATTGCTGCGCTTGCAGGGGTAGAGGCGGCGGGATTTACCGGCGTCGTTTGAGCGATCTGCTGAATTTTTGTGCCATGGCGCACAGCGAAGGCATTCGCTGTGCGCTGATGCGCTTGCCGGGGGCGCCGGGGCGGGCCTATATAGGTGGTACAGGCAACCACAGAGACCGCACACATGACACGCCCCATCGTTGGCATCATCGGCAACAGCTATCTGCTAAATGATGAGTATCCGGCCCATGCCGGCGGGAAGATGACAACCGAGGCAGTGTCCTCGGTTGCAAACTGTCTGCCGTTGCTCATTCCGGCAGATCCGCGCTTTCTATCGGTCGACGAGTTGTTGCAGACCTGTGACGGTTTCGTGCTGACGGGCGGGCGCCCCAACGTGCATCCCTCTGAGTACGGCGAAGACCCGACCGAGGCCCACGGTGCCTTTGATCAGGCGCGTGACGCCATTGCCCTGCCTTTGGTGCGCGCCTGTGTTGAGCGTGGACAACCGTTTCTGGGGATTTGTCGTGGATTCCAGGAAGTGAATGTCGCCATGGGGGGATCCCTTCACCCAGAGATCCGAGATCTGCCAGGCCGCGACAATCATCGTATGCCGCCGGATGGCACGCTGGAAGAAAAATTCGGTCGGCGTCACCTGGTAACTGTTTCCGAAGATGGTCCTTTTGCCAAAGTTTTTGGCGCATCGCGGGTCAGCACGAATACGTTGCACGGTCAGGGGATCAAGGTGCCTGGCGCGCGCGTGGTCGTTGATGGCCATGCACCCGATGGCACGCCAGAGGCGATCTATATCGCAGATGCGCCAGGATTTACGCTTTCGGTGCAATGGCATCCAGAATGGAATGCCGACAACGATCCGGTGTCTCGTCCCTTGTTTACGGCTTTCGGAGAAGCGGTGCGTCACTGGGCGGCCGGGAAAAGCGTTTTGCAGAAAATCAGCGCCTGATACGTGCAAAAAATGCGGGATCTGCGCGCGCCGCAAGATCCCGCTACACTTGTACTTGCACAGGGTACCTGGAGCTTGGCTGTCTTCAGGTAGGGTATGGTATGCTTGACGTGCACGGCAGCATTATGACCCCCCAAAGGTCATTTCTGACGCGTTTACCGCCCAAAACGTGATCAAGATCCGCAAAGTGCACGATTAGGTTGATAAATTTGTCTGATTGCGCGTTTCTGGAAACTGACAAATATGGTTTTCAACTTGAGGCGGAATTAATCATTGTGCCGAATTTTTGGGCTGCGCCACGCTTTTGCCATGGTTTGGGACTGCGTGTCGGCGCTCTGTTAGCGGAAACTGTGACGGTAGAGCGCTTGAATCTCTTTCAGGTTCCGCAAATCTGTGCTCAGCAAATTGGAGAAGCCTCAAGCCTACGACAAATGAACCGGTTCCGGAATCACTGGATGCCCATGCTTTCAGGCGCGGGCCAGAGGATCGGCGCATGTTTGATCCCTCCGAGCGCTGTCCTGGCGGTATGGGACCGCGTGTCGAGAGCCGCGTACCCACATTCACGGTCTTTGTGCATGGGAAAACAGAGACATGTGCCAATGACAGTCTTGATGAGTGATTTGCACAGTCGCAGATACCGGTGCGCCCCTGGCGCGGTGTGCATCACGCTGAACGGGGGTGGTGCACCTAAAAAATGATCGCAGTTTTCGTGCGAAATTGGCACGCCACGGGTAACAAACGAAAAGGTGGCTTTAACTTTGCAACAGACTGGTGTTAACGGGAGCGGGCAAGCTTGAGTGTTGGTGACCGTGCCAATAGATCAATTTCAACGGCGTTGTGTGCAAATGCAGCACCGGTCGCTTTAGGATGAGGGGAATAGGAACGTGAAAATCGGAACGCCGAAGGAAGTGTTTGAGGGCGAGGCGCGCGTTGCCATGACCCCGGACTCGGCGCGTCAGCTTCAAAAGCTGGGCTATGAATGCGCAATTGAGACGGGCGCGGGGGCCGCGGCAGGGTTCTCGGACGAGACCTACAAAGAAGCCGGGGTTGAAATCATCAAGACTCCCGCGGCGCTGTACAAGGACGTGGACATTGTTGCCAAGGTACGTCAGCCCAACGCAACCGAACTCAAGCGTTTGTCGCAGGGCAAGACGCTGATCTCGTTCTTCAACCCTGCTGGCAACGAAGAAGGCATGGAACTGGCCAAGACCAAAAAGGCCAATGTCATTGCCATGGAAATGGTTCCGCGCATCAGCCGTGCGCAAAAGATGGATGCGCTCAGCTCGATGGCAAACATTGCGGGCTATCGCGCTGTCATTGAGGCAGGTAACAACTACGGCCGCTTTTTCACCGGTCAGATTACAGCCGCGGGCAAGGTGCCGCCGGCCAAGGTTCTGGTTGTCGGGGCCGGCGTGGCCGGTCTTGCTGCGATCGGGGCCTCGACCTCGTTGGGGGCGATCACCTATGCCTTTGACGTTCGCCCCGAGGTGGCCGAGCAGGTTCAATCCATGGGCGCTGAGTTTGTATACCTCGATTTTGAGGAAGAGCAGCAGGACGGTGCGGCCACCGGGGGCTATGCCTCGGTGCAGTCCGAAGAGTTTCGCAACGCGCAATTGGCAAAATTTCGTGAAATCGCGCCCGATATCGACATCGTCATCACGACAGCCCTGATCCCGAACCGCCCCGCTCCGAAACTGTGG
Organism: Paracoccaceae bacterium; assembly: GCA_022448925.1. GTDB lineage: Bacteria > Pseudomonadota > Alphaproteobacteria > Rhodobacterales > Rhodobacteraceae > JAKVCP01. The sequence goes on along the minus strand of JAKVCP010000030.1, from coordinate 16,831 downwards.
CTTGAGGATATGGTCGCCGCCATGAAGCCGGGATCGGTCATTGTGGATCTAGCAGCCGAGCGCGGCGGGAACGTCGAGGGCACGGTCGCAGACGAAAAAATCGTCACGGAAAATGGTGTGACCATTATCGGCTATACCGATTTCCCAAGCCGGATGGCCGCGCAAAGTTCTATGCTTTACGCGACAAACATCCGTCACATGATGGCTGATCTGACGCCGGAAAAGGACGGTCAGATCAACCACGACATGGAAGACGATGTGATCCGCGGCGCCACCGTGACCTACGATGGAGAAATCACTTTCCCGCCGCCGCCGCCCAAGGTTCAGGCCATTGCGGCCAAGCCCAAGGCCGAAGTCAAAGAGTTGACCCCGGAAGAAAAGAAGGCGGCCGAAGCAGCGGCCTTCAAGGCCGAGACCAGACAGCAGGTCATCCTGTTGGCAGCAGGCGCTGCGCTGATCCTAGGTGTTGGCCTCATCCCGAATATGCCTGCCAGCTTCATGCAACACTTTATCGTGTTCGTCCTGTCGGTCTTTATCGGCTTTCAGGTCATCTGGAACGTCGCACACAGTCTGCACACACCGTTGATGGCGGTCACCAACGCGATCTCGTCGATCATCATCCTGGGGGCGCTTATCCAGATCGGATCGGGTGGCTTTCTTGTGGTGGTGCTTGCTGCGCTTTCGGTCTTCATGGCCGGGATCAACATCTTTGGTGGCTTCCTTGTCACCCGGCGCATGCTCGCCATGTTCCAGAAATCGTAAGCAGGAGCAGAGCTTATGGAAAACGCATTTACGATTGCGGCCTATGTGGTCGCTGGCGTCCTGTTCATACTCTCGCTCGGGGGACTGTCAGGACAGGAAAGCGCGAAACGCGCGGTATGGTATGGCATCGTCGGCATGGCGCTGGCGGTTTTTGCAACCCTTGTTGGCCCGGGTGCGGGGCTTTGGTTGTTGTCGCTCGTTCTGATCGCTGCGGGGGGTATCATTGGCTACTACGTGGCCATGCGTGTGCAAATGACCGAAATGCCGCAGCTTGTCGCTGCGATGCACTCTTTGGTCGGCCTGGCGGCGGTCTTTGTCGGCTTTAACGCAGAGATGACCATCAATCTTGTCGAAGCTGCAAAGGCTGCGGGCGACACGGTCGAAGGCGCCTTTGCGCAGTTGGTCTACAAAAAACAGCCGATCGAAATCTCTATTCTGAAGGTTGAACTGGCTCTTGGGATCTGGATTGGTGCCGTGACCTTCACGGGATCTGTGATCGCCTACGGCAAACTCGCGGGCAAGGTGACCTCGGCTGCGACCAAACTGCCTGGGGGACATGCCTTGAACGCGGCTGCTGCGCTTTTGTCGCTGGTGTGTCTGGTCTGGTACCTGAGCAGCGGCGCAATGATCCCGCTGTTGATCCTGACACTCGCTGCCCTGTTCATCGGTTACCACTTGATCATGGGAATCGGTGGAGCCGACATGCCGGTCGTTGTCTCGATGCTGAACAGCTATTCTGGCTGGGCGGCAGCGGCCATCGGTTTCTCGCTGGGCAACGACTTGCTGATTGTCGTGGGTGCCTTGGTCGGTTCATCCGGTGCAATCCTGTCCTATATCATGTGCAAGGCGATGAACCGGTCGTTCATCTCGGTTATTCTGGGCGGCTTTGGCGGCACGGCAGGGCCGGCGATGGAAGTCGAAGGTGAACAGATCGCGATCGAAGCGGATGGCGTGGCCACAGCCCTGGATGAGGCTGACAGCATCGTCATAATTCCGGGCTACGGTATGGCTGTTGCCCAGGCGCAGCAGAATGTGGCTGAACTGACCCGCCGACTGCGCGCAAAGGGCAAAGAGGTTCGCTTTGCGATCCACCCAGTCGCTGGACGTTTGCCGGGGCATATGAACGTGCTCTTGGCAGAGGCAAAGGTGCCCTACGATATTGTTCTGGAGATGGATGAGATCAACGATGACTTCCCGGATACAGATGTGGCCATTGTCATCGGGTCGAATGACATCGTAAATCCTGCGGCGCAGGAAGATCCGAATTCGCCCATTGCAGGCATGCCGGTTCTGGAGTGCTGGAAGGCGAAGCAGGTCTTTGTCTCCAAACGCGGCCAAGGCACTGGATATTCGGGCATTGAAAACCCGCTGTTTTTCAAGGAAAACACACGGATGTTTTATGGCGATGCAAAGGCCTCGTTGGACAAACTGCTGACAATGATCGACTGATTTCGATATGATCGTGACAAAAAGGCCCGGGCATCCGGGCCTTTTTTGTTTTTTGCGGGGGCAGGTGGGGCGGTCCGTGCGGGTGATGCGCTTTGGATGGTCACCCGGATTGGTGGGCCGTGACCCGGCATTTTGTGGCTTTGTCTAAATGGTCTTGTTGTGACGGGAATACCCGCCCGTTTCGCAAGATGTCGCCTGTATTTTCTGCGACTGCATCTCGTGTCCGGCCCTTGGTGCGAGGCGCCGCATGCCTGACCCGAGGTGTGTCTATTGGACCAGTGTACAATTGTATCCAATAAGCTATTGAAATAAAATGATTTCCAAGGTGGTTGAATTGGCTTAAACCGGTGAGCAGTTCAAAGGAACATGCGTCATGCCCACGATACAGGACCATCCACTGCGGTATAAGCTGGCAAACGAGCTTCATGCACGGCCGTTTCCCGTTATAACGTCCCCTTGTCGTGCGGTGTTTCTGGCGATAAAGCCCGAGTTCGATGCGGCGTCTCGGGATCGTGCCAAGGACCTCGAACATCTGACGGATTTGCTGGACCGCTACGGTGCAGCGCATCCACAGCCGGGGGCCACGCATTACACGGGTGAAATCGGACAACACTTGCTGAAGTGGGAGCAGCACACAGAGTTTGTCACCTACTCCGTCTTCATCGAGGGGCTGTCTGAGCGGCCGTTTGATCCGGCTGATTTTGACGTTTTTCCGTCTGATTGGCTGGAACAGGCACCGGGAGTGCGTGTCACCTCTGCGCTTATTCGGATGGTCGAGGACACTGACGAAGCGCGGATCACCTCGGCCCTGCGGGACTGGTTTGTACCAGAAAGCCTGGCCGTGTCCCGAATCCTTGATGACACTGCCATCGTCGCCGGGGATTTCAGGATTGACCCGGCCGGTCACCAACGGTTTGCTGCCTTTGTTGAACGGGGCGTCGGCCAGCGTCGCATCGGCCGTATCGCCCAGCGTCTGTGCGAGATAGAAACCTACAAGGCCATGTCCATGCTTGGCTTCTCAAGAGTGCGGGAAATTGCCCCGCATCTGGGAAAGATCGATGCTGAACTGTCCCGCTTGATGACTGAGATGACCAGTGCTTCGGCCCCCGCAGAGGATACGCTGAGCACGCTGTTGTCGGTCTCAGCCGAGCTGGAAAGCATCTCGGCCCAGACGTCCTTCCGTTTTGGGGCGACCGGGGCCTACGAAGCGATCGTCGAACAACGGATCGAGGTGCTGCGCGAAGAACGCTACGGCGGTCGTCAGACCTTTGCCGAGTTCATGATGCGCAGGTACGATCCGGCCATGCGGACTGTGAAGTCGACTGAGACCCAGTTGAACAAGATGGCTCAGCGCGCTATGCGAGCAAGTGAATTGTTGCGCACCCGTGTCGAGGTAGAGCGGTCTGCCCAGAACCAGGCTGTGCTGCAAAGCATGGATCGCCGCGCAGATTTGCAGTTGCGTTTGCAAGAGACGGTTGAAGGATTGTCCGTTGTGGCGATCAGTTACTACGCTGTGAACCTGCTTACCTATGGGTTGTTCCCGGTGGCTGACGTCTTGGGTGTTGAAGAGATCTGGCTGACGGCAGGGCTGGTGCCTTTGGTCGTGTTCGGTGTCTGGAGCATGGTGCGCAGGGTCCGTAAAAGGATCCGCTAAGCCGCAGTTGCACCGACACAGGGGCATCATCACAGTGCCATCATCACAGGCCAACCGGATGCGGACATCTCGGTTACGACCTCGAAGCAATGCTGCACAAGATGCCTGACTGTCGTTTCTGATTGCGTTCATCTGGCCACGCATATCCGTTTCTGCCGCGGTACCGTGGTGCGCGTGTCAGTGCCTGCGACAGAACAGCTGTGGCATGTGCTGCAAAATCAATATGTTTGAGGCCACAGATCTGGTGGAAATGACAAAGGCCACCCGCAGGTGGCCTTGCCATGGTGTTTCGCTGGGATCGATAACTGGAGGCACTCAGCGGCCGCGGATCCGTGGATCCAATGCGTCACGCAGGCCATCGCCCAGGTAGTTCACCCCAAGGACAGTCAATGAAATAGCAATACCCGGCAGGATCACACGCTCTGGGAATTGCTCCATTCGGGGAACCGCGTCTGCAAGCATCTTACCCCAAGTGGGAAAGTCTGAAGGGAAGCCGACCCCAAGAAAGCTGAGCGCGCTTTCGGTGATAATGGCCGTTGCCAAGCCCAGAGTGGCCGAGACCATGATTGGAGAAAGCACATTGGGCAAGAGATGTCTGAGGATGATCAACCTTGGCGTTGTCCCAATAGATCGCGCAGCCAGCACGAACTCGCGCTCTTTCAAGGCCAGAATATCCCCCCGGACAATCCGGGCAGTCGGCATCCAGCTTGTGATGCCGATCACTGTGACAATAAGGATGAACATCCCTCCCTCGGGACCGAAATTTGCCCGCAGTGGTTGTCGAAACAGCGTCACAGCCACCAGCAGCAGCGGCAGGATGGGCAAGGACAGGAACAGGTCCGTCAGGCGCATCAACGGTCCATCAAGCCGTTTGAAAAAGCCCGAGACGACGCCGACGCCAGTGCCAATCAAAAGTGACAGCACCATCGCTGCCCAGCCGACCGCCATCGAGGCACGGCCTCCGGCAAGGATGTTGGCAAGGCCATCGCGGCCCAGGTTGTCGGTGCCCAATGGATTTGCCCATCGGACCTTGGCATCACTGTCCCACAACGCGGTATAGATGGGCCGCATATCCTTGTTGCGGATGTCCAATTTTTGGGGATCCAGCGTCCAGACATAGGGGCCGATCAACACGGCGAGCGTGATGAAGATCAAAAAGAACCCACCCAGCAGCGCGCCTTTGTGCTTGCGCAGTTGATCCCATACATCGCGCCACTGGCTGCGCGGCGGCTTGAGAGGCTCTTTGTCCTGCAGGGCTTCGATGGGGGCGTCGGTCGTCTCAGTCATAGCGGATCCGCGGGTCGAGCACGCCGTACAGCACGTCGGCGATAAGGTTGAAGGTCACGATCAGGAAGGCAAAGATAAAGCTGACCGTCATGACCATGGGCAGGTCGTTGGCAAAAAGGGCCGTGATCAAGAGCTGGCCAATGCCGTTCACCTTGAACACATTCTCGGTGATGATTGCACCGCCAAAGATCGCAGGGATGCCAAGTGCAATCACGGTGATGACCGGGATCATGGAATTGCGGAGCACATGAACCATGACGACCACGGCTTCGCTCAGCCCTTTGGCCCGGGCAGTGCGCACATAGTCCTGGTTCAGGTTGTCCAGCATGGCTGCACGCATGTAACGGCTGATCTGGGCAGTTGTCTGAAGCGCCAGAACCATGACTGGGAGGATCATCTGGTTGAGCTGTACCTTAAAGCTGCTCCAGTCAGTGACCACATGCGTGGTGTCATAGATCGAGGGGAACCATCCCAACTGAACCGAGAAGATCACGATCAACAGCGGGCCCGTGAAAAACGGCGGGATCGAAAAACCAATCATTGTTATGAATGTGCCGGACTGGTCAAAGATCGAGTACTGTCGGTAGGCCGAATAGATACCGATTGGGATGGCGATCAGGATCCCGACCACATAGCTCATTCCAACCACCCAAAGAGTCTGCGGTATGCGTTGGACAATGATATCCATGACCGGCGAACGGGTCTGCCAGCTGATCACACGCAGCTTGCCTTCGGCAAAGGATGTGCCGAACATGTAGTCGATAAAGACCTGTGGCTCGATCCAGAACATTTGAACCAGCCATTTCCAGAACTGTATCAGGGGGGGCTCGCCAAGGCCCAGTGCTTCGCGCATTTTCTGTTTTACTTCTGGCGGTACGGTCAGCGGCACCTGTGCCATCGGGTCACCGGGGGCAAGCTGCAACAGCATGAATATTGCGAAACTTATGAACAGAAGCGTCGGGATCGATAAAGCCAAACGACGGATAGTGAAGGTCAGCATGAGTAGCGGCGCCTCGGGTCAGTAGTCTCGGTGAGTGTCGGGGGAATGTCCGGCAAGCGCAAGTCTTTGGGTCTTGCAATCGGGACGGGGCCCGGCTGTTTGCCGGGCCCCGCCTGAATAATGATCACATCAGTTGTCGATGCGATGCCAGTCTGCGACGTTCCACAGCTCGGCGTCCCAGACGTTCAGCACAACGCCACCCAGGCTTGTCGCATGGGCTGAGATGCGTCCGCGGTGCACCAGCGGGATCATCATGCCGCGCTCGATCGCCATGGCGCCCAACTCTTTACCAATGCGCGAACGCTCGGCCAGGTCGGCGGTGGCTGTCAGCTCTGCATGCAGCGCGTCAAAGTCCTCGTGGCAGAAGCGCGAGATGTTCTCACCCTGCCACTGGCTTGCCGGGCTGGGTGCCTTGTTGCACAGGCCGTTGCCCAAATACGCCTGCGGGTCGGTGCCCGAGAAGGTGTTGGCGTACATTTCCACGTCAGCGTAGAACTTCTGGAAGGTGTCAGGCGAACCCGGGTCACCACCAAAGAAGACAGAGGCGTCGATGTTGCGCAGTTCGGTTTCGATGCCGATTTCAGCCCACCATGCCTTGATCAGAGCCTGGAAGTCCTGACGCACAGCGTTGGTCGAAGTCTGGTACAGGATCGACAGCGGAACGCCATCCTTTTCCCGTACGCCGTCACCGTCGGTGTCTACGATGCCAGCGGCATCAAGCATCGCCTTGGCGCCTTCGATGTCCTGAACGTCACAGCCGTCAACCTCGATCGCAAAGGCTGCCGGGGCTGGAACCCACGAGCATGACACCGCGCCGGCCTTGCCGTAGCCGACCTCAACCAGCAATGGCCGGTCGATTGCCATGGACATCGCCTTGTAGACAGCAGGATCCTGCAGGAATGGGTGCGGACGGATGACCGCGCGCTCTTCTGCGCCCAAATTCGGATCGGGGTTGGTGTGGTTCAGCATGATGCGCTCAAGCAGCGGACCAAAGCCAGCAACCGGAACACCCTTGCCGCCTTCTTCCATCTTGGCGATCACATCGGGCGCCAGCTGAAGGTTCCAGGCATAGTCGAACTCGCCGGTTTCCATAACCGCACGGCCCGCGCCAGTTGCATCACCGCCACCTTTGAAGGTTACGGTTGCGAAGGCGGGCTTGTCGGCAACGCGGTACATGTCATTCGCGGCCATCTGGATCACGTCATTGGGACGGAAATCGGTGACGGTGAATGGGCCTGTGCCGATTGGGTAGAAGTTCGCATCAGTACAGTTCGGAGCCGCGGCACCCAGGCAGTCAGCAAACTGTGCGGCCTGGATGATCGGGCTTTCGCCGCCGACAAACGGGCCATAGGGATTGGGTGTCGGGCTAGCGAAAGTCACGACAACTGTCAGGTCGTCGGGGGCCTCTACGCTTGCAACGTTTTCGAATTTGGTGAGCTGCGCGCAGCCGCCTTCGGGATGGGTGCAGTACTCATACGTGAACTTGACGTCCGCCGAGGTGAATGCAGAACCATCCGACCACTTGATGCCCGGGGTGATGTTCCAGGTGATCTGTGTCAGATCTTCGCTGACGCCGCCGTTGGCAACTGTTGGAACTTCACCAACCAGCCAAGGAACGATTTCGCCCACTTCGTTGTAACGCGCCAGCGGCTCGATGATCATCGAGGCAGCTTCGATCTCTTTGGTGCCGCCCGATAGGAACGGGTTCATGATCGAGGGCGCCTGCCAGAAAATCAGGCTGACATGGCCATCCGAGCCGCGCTCGGCAAAGGCCGCAGGCGCCATCGCGCAGGTTGCCACAGCCCCCAACATCAGGGTCTTAAGCTTCATGGTACTCTCCTTGTTGGGCATCCGGTTCACTCCGGAGCCTTTGATTTTGGGTGGGGAAAATGACCGCCGTCTTTGTGTCGACCGATGCAAAGCACCGCAGATTGTCACGACCTTCCGCCAATTCATCCCCAAGTGATTTAATCGAACCAGTTTTTGAGGAAATTGCAAGCCTTGCCTTGCGGAAAGTTGCTCTGTGTTTGACACTCGATCCGACCTGTCGTTAGCGTTTGACGATAATCGTGCTTAGGAGCGCATATGTTGGACACCACTATTGCCCGCGTCCAGAACCTGCGGGTGGAATTTCAAACCAAGGACGGCCCAGTTGTGGGTGTTCAAGACGTCTCGTTCGAGATTCGTTCGGGCGAAACTGTATGCGTGGTCGGCGAATCGGGGTCTGGGAAATCCGTCTCGTCGCTGTCGTTGATGCGGCTCGTGGAATTTGGCGGCGGTGAAATTGCCGATGGAAAGTTGCTTTTTGACCGCAAAGAAGGCGGCGAAACCGATCTGGCCAAAACCGGCGGCGACCTGATGCGCACCATTCGCGGCAATGAAATCGGCATGATCTTTCAAGAGCCGATGACCGCGCTGAACCCTGTTTTCACCGTGGGTCGTCAATTGACCGAAGGGTTGCGGCTGCACAAGGGCATGTCCAAGGCGGACGCAGAGGCGCGTGCGCTTGATCTGTTGCGGCAGGTGCGTATCCCCGAACCTGAACGCCGCCTCAAACAGTTTCCCCACGAATTGTCGGGTGGCATGCGCCAGCGCGTCGTAATCGCGATGGCCTTGGCCTGTGAGCCGCGCCTCCTGATCGCGGACGAGCCGACCACGGCCTTGGATGTGACAATCCAGGCCGAGATCCTGGCGTTGATGGATCGACTGAAGCGTGAAACTGGCACAGCCGTGATGTTCATCACACATGACATGGCGGTTGTTGCCCAAATGGCGGACCGCGTTGTCGTGATGTTCCGTGGCAACAAGGTCGAAGAGGGCTCGGTCGAAGACATCTTTGAAAATCCTCAACACCCCTACACCAAGGCGCTTTTGGCGGCAGTGCCCAAGCTTGGCGAAATGCGTGGCACAGAGCTTCCCGAACCGATGCGACTGATGGGCAGCGACGCGGGTCAAATCGCGCCGATCAAGGGCACGGATGAGGTTCTGCTGAGCGTTCGAAACCTGGTGACACGATTTCCGGTGAAGGGCGGATTTTTCCGCCGCACCGTTGCAAATGTGCACGCAACCGAAGACATCTCGTTCGATTTGAACCGCGGCCAGACGCTGAGCCTTGTCGGGGAATCCGGCTGCGGGAAATCGACTGCCGGACGGTCGATATTGCGTCTGGTTGAGCCGCAATCAGGGCACATCAGCCTGGATGGCCAGGACGTCATGGCGTTGAACCCGGACGATTTGCGCAAGGTCCGGCAGGATATGCAGATGATTTTCCAGGATCCGTTTGCCTCGCTTAACCCTCAGATGCAGTTGGCCGACGCTGTGTCCGAACCGATGCGCAACTTTGGTACGCACTCTGGTGCCGAGATGACCAAACGTGTCGAAATGCTCTTCGACCGGGTCGAATTGCCGCGCAGTTTCATGCGCCGGTATCCGCATGAGCTGTCGGGCGGTCAGCGGCAGCGCATCGCGATTGCCCGTGCCCTTGCGTTGAACCCCAAATTGATCATCGCAGATGAGGCGGTCTCGGCGCTGGACGTGTCGGTTCAGGCGCAGGTTTTGAACCTGATGATGGAGCTTCAGGCCGAAATGGGGCTGTCGTTCCTTTTCATAAGCCATGATATGGCGGTGGTCGAACGTGTCAGTCATCACGTCGGCGTCATGTATTTGGGCCGGATCGTCGAAATCGGCCCGCGCAGCGCCGTTTTTGAAAATCCGCAACATCCCTATACACGATCCCTTATGAAGGCCGTGCCGATTGCCGACCCGCGTCAGCGAAAATCCGAGAAGGATCTTAATTTCAAGCCGATCCCTTCGCCGATATTCCCGGTTGGGCACGAACCCGAACCAAGCCGTTATGAAGACGTTGCGCCCGGGCACAAGGTGCTGCTGGGTGATTGGGGTGGTTTTGAACGCGATGGCCTGACGTAATGGCAGAGCGCCTGTCTCCGCGTGCGATACTCGACGCACTGGTTTCGTTTCCGACTGTCAGCCGTGACACGAATTTGCCGCTGATTGACTGGGTCGAAAGCTACCTGGACAGCCACGGCATCGCGTCGCATCGGCAGTGGCATGAAGAGGGGGACAAGGCCGCCTTGTTTGCCCATGTCGGCCCCGAGGTCGATGGGGGCGTGGTCCTGTCAGGGCACACGGACGTCGTTCCGGTGGATGGCCAGCCCTGGAGCACGGATCCCTTCACCGTCACCGAACGGGACGGCAAGCTGTTCGGCCGCGGCACGACGGACATGAAGGGCTTTGACGCGCTGGCACTTTGGGCGCTGGTCGAAGCGCACTATCGCGGTGTCACGCGCCCGCTGCAACTGGCCCTAAGCTACGACGAAGAAATCGGCTGCACCGGCGCGCCCCCACTTATTGAGGCGATGCAAGGTGTTGTTCCCAAGGCCACGGCCGTGATCGTCGGAGAACCCTCGATGATGAAGACGGTCACGGGTCACAAAGGGGGGCAGGCCTTCAACGTGCATGTGATCGGCTTTGAGGTGCACAGTTCGATCATGCACACTGGGGTCAATGCAATCATGGCCGGAGCCAAGCTCATTGACTGGGCCAATACCGTGAATGCCGCGAACAGTATCACGCGACCCTCGGGGCCCGCCGCAGAGTTTGACCCCCCCTGGACAACCTGCCACGTCGGTACAGTGGCAGGGGGCACGGCCCAGAACATCACAGCCAAAGACTGTTGGTTCGGGCTGGATTTTCGCGTTCTGCCCGGCGAAGATGTTGCCAACTGGCGCGAGGCGTTTCTGACCAAGGTGAAAGATATCGAGGCAGACATGCAGGCCGTGCACCCCGACACGCGCATCGAGATAGAGACCCGCTATGAGTTGCCACCGCTAGAGCCCGAAATCGAAGGGTCTGCAGAGGCGCTCGTTCGGCAACTGACAGGGGATAACAGCACCAATGTCGTGTCATACGGGACCGAGGCCGGCCATTTTCAGGCCGCGGGCTATTCTGCGGTGATCTGCGGTCCTGGCTCGATCGCCGTTGCGCATCAGCCCGACGAATACATTTCGGTCGCGCAATTCGCCGAAGGCCAGCGTTTCATGGAGCGTCTTCTCACTCATTTGGCGGCATGAACGGCCCTGCAATCTCGGACTTGACACCGATCCGCTTTGCGTCGGATCTGCCGGCCCAAAGTGAGGTCGTGATCATCGGCGGTGGCGTGATAGGTGTCTGTACAGCGCTTTTTCTGGCGCGACGGGGCGTGCCGGTGGTTTTGCTGGAAAAGGGACGGATCGCAGGCGAACAATCCTCTCGGAATTGGGGATGGGTGCGGGTTCAGGGACGCGATCCTGCCGAGATTCCGATCTTATTGGAAGCACGCGCGCATTGGCAGAGCTTTCAGCAGCAGGCGCAGGGGGGGTTGGTCTTGCGACCTGCGGCGTGATGTACCTGGCCAACCAAATCGACGACTTGGGGGATTACCAGGACTGGCTGGACAGCGCAGCGGGTTTTGGGCTGGACAGCCGAATTCTGAACACGACAGAGCTGGCCCGCAGTCTACCCGCGGCCGATCCGACTTGGGCGGGGGCCTTGTATACGCCTTCGGACATGAGGGCCGAACCCTGGGTCGCGGTGCCACGCCTTGCGGATCTGGCCCAAGCCGCCGGCGCGACGATCATCGAGGGCTGTGCCGCGCGAGGTTTGGAAACATCGGGTGGGGCGATATCATCCGTTGTCTCCGAAGCGGGCGAGATCAAGACACACGCAGTGGTCTTGGCGGGTGGGGCGTGGTCGAGGTTGTTTCTCAGGCGCCACGGCTTGGACATTCCACAACTGTCTGTGCGCTCAAGTGTCATGGCGACCCAGCCGATGCCCGAGTTTGCGCAAATGTCAGGCGTCGATGGCAGGTTTTCCTTCCGACGGCGGGCGGATGGCGGCTATACCCTCACGCCGGCCGGTTTCAGTGAACTTTTCGTCGGGCCCGATGCGGTCAGATCGCTGGGTGCATATCTTCCGCTGTTGCGGCAGGGCAGCTTTGACTACAGGTTGCGTGCCAAAGCCCCTGCCGGATTTCCCGATGGCTGGGGCACACCGCGCAACTGGTCGACGGATGGCATCAGCCCATTTGAACGGATGCGGGTTTTGAACCCCGCCCCGAATATGCGCGCCCTGGATCGGGCAGTTGACTGTTTTCGCAAGGCGTTTCCGTCAGTGGATCCACCAAAACCCAAGGCGATCTGGGCTGGAATGATTGATGCCATGCCCGATGTTGTTCCTGTTGCTGACACAGTGGCAGCCCTGCCGGGCCTTACAGTTGCCACCGGGATGAGCGGACACGGCTTTGGCATCGGGCCCGGGTTCGGCAGAATCGCTGCCGACCTGGCACTTGGACAAGAGCCGGGCCATGATCTGTCCCGCTTCCGGATCACGCGCTTTCGTGATCGGAGTCCGTTTCAGCCCGGACCAACGCTCTGATCGCCTTGACGCCGTCGGAAAATGCGCCACTGTCTGGCGTCAAAGAATTGGAGACCCCTATGCCTGTAAAGAACCGATTTGCCGAGTTGCACGACGAAATCACCGCGTGGCGCCGTGACATTCACGAACACCCAGAGATCCTGTTTGAAACGCACCGGACGAGCGCGCTTGTGGCTGACAAGCTGCGCGAGTTCGGATGTGATGACGTGGTCTCCGGTCTCGGTCGTACCGGCGTTGTGGGGGTTATCAAGGGCAAGACGAATACGTCGGGCAAGACAATTGGCCTGCGTGCAGATATGGATGCGCTGCCCATTCTGGAGAAGACCGGGCTTGAGTATGCCTCTAAGACGCCGGGCGCGATGCATGCCTGCGGTCACGACGGGCATACCGCGATGCTACTGGGTGCCGCAAAATACCTGGCGGAAACCCGCAATTTTGATGGGACCGCCGTTGTCATTTTCCAGCCCGCCGAAGAGGGTGGCGGTGGCGGTCGTGAAATGTGCGACGACGGCATGATGGATCGCTTTGGCATCGACGAGGTCTATGGGATGCACAATTGGCCGGGCAAACCTGTCGGCGATTTCGCGATCCGCTCGGGTGCGTTTTTCGCCGCCGCGGACCTGATCGACATCACGATCGAAGGCAAAGGGGGTCATGCTGCCAAGCCGCATGACACGGTTGACCCCACGGTCACGGCGTCTCAGATCGTGATGGCCTTGCAGACAATCGCCAGCCGCAACGCGAACCCGACCTCGGAAATCGTGGTGTCGATCACATCGTTCGAGACGTCATCGACCGCCTTCAATGTCATTCCGCAATCCGTACAGCTAAAGGGCACCGTACGGACGCTGAGTGCTGAGAACCGCGATTTGGCAGAGACACGGATTTCCCAGATATGCGAAGGCGTTGCCAGTGCCTTTGGCGCCTCTGTCGACGTGACCTACAACCGCAACTATCCGGTCATGGTGAACCACGATGAACAGACCGCTTTCGCAGCTGAGGTCGCCTCGGCTGTGTCTGGCGGGTGCGAAACTGCCGATCTGGTGATGGGGGGCGAAGACTTTGCCTTCATGCTCGAAGAGCGTCCAGGTGCGTATATCCTTGTCGGCAACGGGGATACCGCCATGGTCCATCACGAAGAATACAACTTCAATGATGAAGCGATCCCAGCCGGCTGCAGTTGGTTTGCCGAAGTGGTAGAGCGGCGGATGCCAGCGGGCTGACAAAGACCAAAGGGCCACCGCGCGTCCGCAGTGGCCCGACCGTCAACGCCGTTGCGTATCCCCATGACGGTCAATCGACCGCGAGTGGTGGAGCGGGGCGCTGAACCAGCTATGTCTCCAAACTGCTGCGCGCAAGGTATGGATTACCTGCATTCCGTGGCGTCCACTGGACGAGTGTCTACTCTTTGCGTAAGAGGCCGACATGACACTCGCGAATATTATCTGCATCAAATGGGGCACGGTTTTCGGGCCGGAATACGTCAATCGGCTGTATTCTGGGGTGCGCCGCAACATTGACTACCCGGTGCGCTTTATGTGCATGACCGAACATGCCGAAGGCCTTCACCCTCAGGTCGAGGTTCTGCCGCTTCCATCAGAGCCGTATCAGCATGACATGGACGCGGCTTTGGCGGTTGCAAACCGGCAGGGGGCAATGAAGAAGGTTTCCTTGTTCCGAAAGGGTCTGATCCCGGATCTGCAGGGCCATGTGCTGGGATTTGATCTGGATGTGGTGATCACCGGCGATCTGACCCAAATCTATGACATGGCACCGGGAAAGGTCTGCATGAGGCATGACTGGACCGAAAAGCGCAAAGGCCGCCCCACCGGTCATGGGTCGGTGTTTCGCTATAATCCTGAGTTACATGGCTTTTTATACAAAGACATCGCCGGCAACGCCTACTCTGAGGTCGAACAGGCACGTGGATCCGAGCAGCGCTATACGTCGCACAAGGCGATGGAGCGGGGATGTTTCGAATATATCCCCGAGACACAGGTGGTGTCGTTCAAATATGACTGTAACGGCTTTCCTCTGAATTATCTGCGCGCGCCCAAACTGCCGGCGGATGCGCGGGTGGTCTGTTTCCACGGGCGGCCAAAGATGACCGATGCACTCGAGGGGTACCGCGGCTCATTGCTTCGCTATTCCAAGCGGTGCGCGTGGTTGTACGATCATTGGATCGCCCGGAGCGAGGCCGATCTGGGAGGAACAGGTCATGATTTGTCGTGAGCGGAAACTGATTTTTGTCCACATCCCCAAAACGGGCGGAACTTCGGTCGAAGACATGATCTGGCCTGCGCCTCGGGCTGAGTCCGATCTTTGGATGGGTTTTGTCCGGCCCGGTTTCAACAAGTATCAAACCGGCGGCTTGCAACATCTGACCGTGCGTCACATTCGGCGAGAGGTCGGCCCAAAGATGTTTCGCGAGTGCTACCGTTTTGCATTGATCCGCCATCCGGTAGATCGGCTGGTCTCCGGCTTCAATTACCTCAACAGACGTGGCGACTTACGTGCTCTTTTGGGTCTTGGCCCCAAGCGCAGCTTTTCGGCCTATTTGAGGCGCATCCAACGGGTGAAACATGTGCAATGGATGCCTCAGGCGGATTTTTTGCTGGATCACAACGATGAAATGGCCGCTGAAGTTTTCAAACTGGAAAACATTGGTCAGACCTTTGGCACTCTCGCGGCAAAGGTCGGATTGACGGAAACGGCGCTGGCACATTCCAACAAGACCCTTGCTGATGGCGTGAAAGAGGGATGGGTGGTCGTGCGCAAGAATGACGTCAGTGACGAAGACCGGCAGATTATCCAGCGCCTTTATGGACGTGATTTTGATTTGCTCGGGTATGACCCCAAGGGCTGATCCATCAAACGCCGGTTTTCCCGACAGGCTAAGTGACGGACAGTCCAATCGCAGTATCTCGGGAGAGGAAAGAAATACGGGCCCGCATCCCGAGCCGAAAGCAACGCCAGACGCATGTAAAATACGACAGACGCAGAGACCTGCGGCGAAACCGCATGAAGATCATGTTTGGCAGCCCCAAAGAGTGGCAGCGGGTGGCAACACGCTACGATTGTTGTCCCAAGGTCGCCCCATCAGCCACGACTTTCGCGGCTCTAGTGATTTACGGGTGATGGTTATCCTTTCTGAAGTCCTGCGGATCTTCACCGATCAGCTCCAGGCCATACTTGGCGGCTTGGTAGATCCGGTTTTCGGTGAATCCTTCCATCTCAGCAATGAAGTCCAACACGTTGCCTTCAGCCGGACAGCCGAAGCAATTGTAGATGCCTTTTTCGAGGTTGATTGAGAGGGATGGGGTGCTGTCGTCATGGAACGGGCAGTTGATTTTGACCTGCTTGGTACCGGGTTTCTCCGGCTTCAGGTCATAGTGATCAAGCACGGTCTGAAAGTGGATCGCGTCTCTGATCTTGGTGAAGTCGAGTAGTCCGGTGCGGGGCATGGTAATCTCCGTCGTTATCGTTGGTAACTATCCGAATTCATTATATTTATTTCATCGTATCGCGGTACTTGACGGTGTATACTGGAGTGCTTTGGTTCTTTCGGGCCGGATTGGTGGAGCAGGGGTGTTAGACGTCTAACACCCACCACCTCACGGTTGACGCTCGATAGTTCTAGGCCACCTTTCGTACCCGGTTGAGATCACCACCTCACGTAGCGATGCTAACCATGCTGTCGCTCATGCCTCCAGTTCTTTTGATTTGGGAGGGGGAGCCATACGAGCACCGAACCTCGCCAGAGTTCACAAGGCGCTCCAGGACGTCCTGGCCGGAAGGTGGCCTACAGGTATGGCAGATACATTTTTCACGCTCGCTGAGGAAACAGCGATCCATGATCCGAAACCATGGTGTCTGCGGCCCGATGACTGGCCGGGGCACGTTTTAGTGGTGGGGGCCGAGGGTGCCAGCAAGCGCGGCTTGCTGTTGAACGCGATGGCCCAGGCTATTGCCAGCGGGGCAGGGGTGGCGGAGCTTGATCCGAACGGACGCTACGCCAAACGCTTGCTGGATCTGGTGCCGTCAGAACGCCTCAATGATACCTACCTGTTTCAGCCGCAGCACACCAACAAAGTGGTCGGGTATAACCCGTTTGCCCTGCTACCCGAGAAGCAGCGCTCACGGGCTGCTCAGGACACTATGGAAGTGTTCAAGCTGGTGTGGGGCTTGGATCACACGTCACATCCGCTCATGCTGGCATTGCTGCAATCGGCTGCGCGGGTACTGAT
>JAKVCP010000003.1:74310-93698 GCA_022448925.1 Paracoccaceae bacterium | reverse complement strand
TTGCCCTGCCGCGCCAGCCGTCGCCAATCAGACACCGTGCTGGGGATCAAATCATACCGCTTCGCAACCGCGTTGACCGTCTCGCCTTCAATCAATGTCTCCGCTACAATCCGAGCCTTCAACTCCGGCGGCCAATTTCGCATCCCATCCGCACGGCGCAGCGCTCTTGCCAGAAACTCGCTTGTAGCTCCCATCGAGAAACTCCCCACAAATCCAAAAGGCCTCTGAATCGCAGATCAGGCCTCAGCTCGAAAGTGTGGGGACAGCGCAACGCTTACACCGCAGCGACATCCACAAAGAGAACTGGCAGAGGCAAGGACGGTTCGAACGGATACCCGTCATTCGACCAAACCGCTCGCTCAACTCCGACGTCAAAGATATGCTATGCGAGCTTCTCTGTGGGATAAGGCTTGCTGCCCCCGTCCCGTTGCTGCGCTGTCTTCTCGGGCATTGGGCTCTGGGCCGCGGACGATGATGGTCCGGGTCACCTTAGTCCAGAGAGGCCGGTTTTTTGCCCCCAGAACTCCAGACAACTCCGACGCCTAGATCGTCACGCCACGGTTCAGCATCCACCGCTTGACATAGCCCCAATGGCAGATCCGCTCGGCCGCCAAAGGACCAAGGTCGCGCATTGGCAACGGCTACGTTTCGTAGAGATCGATACTGGCCAGGCGGGCTCGTCCGACGGGATCGATGATATACATCTCGGACAGAGGTCTCGCGAGGATCACATGAAGCAGGAAATCCGGGAACCGGTCTACGTTTTTACCCCAGTAACCAGAGCGGTATCAGTCGGCGCGCATGGCGTTCAGTGCGGCAGTGGCCTTGCTTGCCAGGTTGCATTCAAATGTGCTTTGCGACACCGAGAAACAGAGCCTTCGTCAGGTGCAATTCGAGCGGCATGAAAGCCCAGTTTCGCACCAGGATCAATCGCACGGTTTGGCCTTGACGCGTCCTTTTCCAAGTCCGACATCACGCGCGACGCGTCGGTCATCAACTCAAGCGCACGGGCGGACAAACAGGCATCATCCGGCAGCACCCGCGTGGCGACACGATTGTTCTGCAAAATCCTCTAAAGTGCGATCCCCGCCAGTAATGATCCACCGGGTAAGTGCAGACACAGGGTCTGCCCATCAAGCAAGCGCACGCCCGGGCTGTCAGCGTCGCCTGGCTTCAATTTGCCCTCCAACCGGGCGTCACCGTGGTGAAGCCTTTGCCCTTGGGTTGAGGAACCAGCAGCATCTTATAGCCTGAAAACATGCAGCAAAACCCCGTCAGCCCAGGGAAACGCACCGTGCTTCATGCCTCTTCAAGATGCAGATGGACGCGGCGGTTTTGACGACCTTTCTTTTCAATCTTGCCAAGGCGCAACCGACCAATTTCACCGGTCCGAGCGACATGTGTCCCACCACAGGGTTGTAGGTCGACCTCTTGATCGCCAAGTCCGATCCGGACAAGACGGACGCGACCAGCCCCCGTCGGGGGCGCAACAGACATGGTCTTGACCAAACCCGGATTGGCGGCAAGCTGGGCATCCGTGATCCAGTCCATAGTCACTTCCAGATCGCGATCTACCAAGGTTTGCAGATCCGCCTCCAGGGCGTCACGGTCGCTGGGCGGTTCGGCCATATTGAAATCAAGACGGCCTTTTTCGGCGCTGATTGCGCCTCCGGTCACCGGCAGGGGAATGACCACGGACAACAGATGCAGCGCCGTGTGGATGCGCATGTGACGATGGCGGCGCGCCCAATCAAGCGCACAGCTGACCTGCGCCCCCACGGGCGGCAGGGACTGCGGTTCTGACGGGACCAACGCCGGCGTGCCATCCTCTGACTTTACGCAGGTTGCAATCGACAGCGTTTTGTCATCCCAGCTGAGTTGGCCACTGTCACCGGGCTGACCGCCGCCGGTCGGATAGAACAGGGACCTGTCCAACAAGATCCCACCTTCGGAGGTATGTCCGATTACCTGTGCCTCGGCACTTTGAAGATAGGGATCGTCCAGAAACAATAGCTTGGTCATCATGTCTCCTCAGAGGGGGCAGACGGGGAGCGCAGCGCCTCGGGGTTTCGCAGCCAGACGTCGCGCTGTGCAAAGGGGATTTCAATACCTTCTTCGGCGAACCGCTCAACGATCTGGTGGCGCAACTCGGTACGCACGCTCAGACCATTTCCGATATCCCAAAGCACCGCACGAATTCTGAAATCGAGGGAATCCGCACCAAACCCGACAAAGTCGACCGCCGGTTCAGGATTTGACATGATCATGTCGTGCGAGCGGGCGATATTGCGCAGAATGCGTTCGACTTTGCGCGTGTCAGACCCATAGGCGACTCCGACCGGGATGACGATCCGCCCTGTGACGTTGCCCCGCGTGTAGTTTGAAACCGTCCCGGACACCAGATCAGCATTCGGGATGATGACGTCGTATCGGTCAAAGGTTTCAATCCGTGTCGAACGGACAGAGATATCGCGGACCGTGCCATGAGTGCCGTTGACCTCAATCCAGTCACCTTCTGAAATCGGACGCTCAATCAACAAAATAATGCCAGACACAAAATTCGACACAATTGTTTGCAAACCGAACCCGATCCCCACCGATAGCGCACCGGCAACGATCGCAACCGAGGACAGGTCAAGACCGGCAGACGACACCGCAATCAAGGCCGAGAGGAAGATACCAACATAGCCAGCTCCCGCAACGATGGCCGTCTGTCCGCCAGAGTCAATCTTTGTGCGTGGCAGGACCGAACTGCGCAGACCGCCTTGCAGCAACCGTGTGACAGAATAGCCAATCACGAAAACCGCAGTGAAGGTCAAAAAATCAGTAGGTGAAATCCGCGTCTCGCCCAGCTGGAATCCATTCAAGAAACGGCTCCAAAGCTCTGTCAGATCAGCGACTCGTGCCCCCCAGATCAACCCAAGCACAGGAAGAGCGGCAATGATCACCACAAAGCCCAGTAAGACCGGGATCAGGCTGTCGCCTTCTGAGGCCCGTTCACGCGTGATCAGATAGTAGAGGTCGCTGATAAACCTTAGCAAAATCACCATGACCCCGCAAAGAGCCATCGTCCAAATTGCCGGAATGATCAGCGCACTGCCGGCGCCAGCATAGCCAATTGCAGCCATGACTGGGCCGACAATCGCCAGAAGAATCAGAATGCGCGACAGCAGCCGGATGAGTCCCAGCCGAAAAACACGGCCATCGCTTTGTTGGGGCCTCTCCTCTGTGGACGGGGTGTCGATAACAGAACTGGTCAGCAACATCTGCCCGATACGGAACAGCAATAGACCGGCCAACGCAAACAGGGGGAATTGCAGCACAGGCATCGCCGGATCGGTGGCCCGCCCAAAGCTCATGAGTTCTTCGATGACCGATCGGGCGACCACAATCACCGCCAGAATATTGACATAGAACTTGGCTTCTGTGCGCCGCGTGGCATCCAGTTGCACCAGGGCAAAGTCGTCACTGCGCGCGAAAATCTGATCTGCCAGCCACCGCAGCACGATGATTTGCGCTCCCCAGAACGGCAACTTGTCCAGCAAAAGTTGCCCGCGCAGGCCCAACAGCGCAGTGGCCTCGATTGCCGCGCTCAACGCGATCAGCCCACCCAGTGGCAGAACGATCTGCCCCAGCGACAGGAAAAACGTCCAAACCCCCGTGCCGGGTCGGGTTGCGCCGCGCATGGCTCGCACAAAGCCCAGAACCCAGGTGCGCCCCCTGATGACCAGAAAGGCCGCCAGCGCCAAGAGAAACAGGACAAGCGGCAAGTTCTGGCGGAATGTGGTCCGGTGCGAGTTCGAATTCCAGTTGGTGACGACCTCTTTCCAGACGGACCGTGCCGACGACACAAGCGCGTCTATGGCCGACGGCCAGCGCGTCGGATCCAAAGGTGACGGCCCCAGGGCCAAAAGCGCATCGGTTTGGCGCTCACGGATGATGCCATCGATTTCGCCCACGATCCCGTTGGCTCGCTTATAGGCCTCTTCTGCGCGCAGGATAGGCGCTCTGAGGCGGGACAGTTGTTCCTGCAATTCGACGCGTCGGGCTGCGATCTCTTCGGCTTCAATGCCATCTTCGGGAACTGGACCAAGGACCTCAAGCTGTGACCTCAAGGTGGCGATTCGTTCCTGATCCTTCAACTGCTCTTTTAGAAACCGCGCACGCCAATCAGCGATTTCAATGCGCAGCACCTCCAGGACCGCAGAAGAGGCACGGGCGTTTTCAACAGCCGTTTCGGCACGCAGGGCGACCGCATTCCAGGTCTCGTAATCAAGCGCCTGTTGTCTGTCTTGTGCCGACAACGGCAACGCCATCAACGCAGCCAGCAACATCGCCGAGATCAGGCGCAAGATACCGGGCATCAGTCTTGAAACACGCCAGGGATGCTGGCCGGTGCACGATCCATCCAGGGCGGCAAGGGCAGCCCCTTTTCCTTGAGAAAGTCAATATTGAACAGTTTTGATTGATAGCGGGTGCCGTAATCGCACAGGATCGTCACGATCGTATGGCCCGGACCCATGTGCTTGGCCATTCTGATCGCACCGGCGATGTTGATCCCGGATGAGCCGCCAAGACAGAGGCCTTCGTGCTGCATCAGGTCAAAAACAATCGGCAGCGCTTCGGCATCGGGGACCTGGCATTTGAAGTCCGGGGTAAACCCGTCAAGATTGGCCGTGATACGCCCCTGGCCTATACCTTCGGTGATCGACCCGCCTTCGGGCTGCGAGGCGCCCGTTTCGTAAAGGCTGAACAAACCAGATCCCATCGGATCAGACAGCCCCACCTTTACACCCTTGGGCTGCAACACCTGCCCGACGCCCGCCAATGTCCCACCCGACCCCACAGCGCAGATAAAGCCATCTACCTTCCCGTCGGTTTGCTCCCAGATCTCAGGCCCCGTGGTTTCGACATGGGCACGGCGGTTGGCGGTGTTGTCAAACTGGTTGGCCCAGATTGCGCCGTTGGGCTCAGATTTGGCGAGTTCCTCGGCAAGTCGGCCAGAATAGCGCACATAGTTGTTGGGGTTCTTATAGGGCGCTGCGGGCACCTGCACCAACTCTGCACCGGCCAGGCGGATCATGTCCTTCTTTTCCTGACTTTGCGTTTCGGGGATGACGATCACCGTCCTGAAGCCCATCGAGGCCCCCACCAAAGCAAGACCGATCCCAGTGTTGCCAGCGGTCCCTTCCACGATCGTTCCGCCCGGTTTCAACAGGCCTTTTTCAACAGCGTCCTTGATGATGAAAAGCGCGGCACGATCCTTGACGGATTGGCCTGGATTCATGAATTCTGCCTTGCCCAGGATCTCACATCCGGTTTGCTCGCTCGCGCGGTTCAACCGGATGAGGGGCGTTTTGCCGATAGCCTCGGCAAGGGTCTTCGCGGTCCGCATGTGCGCGCCTCTTGATCAATCATTGCAAAATTCGGGTGTAGGACGGCCAGTGCCCGAACTCAAGCCTCTGCACGCAGTGCATCGCGTTGGCGCAAGAGCCAAAACAGCATCATCACAAGAGGCGCGGCATTGATTTCGCCACTGTCCACCAGATCAAGCGCTGTGCCAAACGGCAGAACGTGGCTTCTGATGTCCTCGTTCTCGGAGGCCAGGCCCGCCAGACCGCCAGACCGAGCGCTCAGGTCGCATAGGCCCAGAAAACAATGAAAAAACTCACTTGAGTATCCCGGCGACGGATAGACCTTTGACATTGGACGTATCTCATCGAAAGTCAGTTGTGCCTCTTCCACGGCCTCGCGACGGGCTGTCTCGATCGGGTCTTCGCCAGCATCGACAAGGCCCGCAATCGGTTCGAAAACCCAGGGGTGCGGATCTTGGCGATGAATCGGGCCATACCGCATCTGTTCGATCAACAGGACACGATCAGTCACCGGATCATACGGCAGGATCAACGCGGCATCAAAAGCTACAAAGCTTTCGCGGCCGACGACCCGGGTCCAGTCACCGTTGAATTTTCGATGACGCAGGTTGAAGGCCTGCAAGGAGAAAAAACCGTCAAAGCCGCCACGGTTGTGATGTATCTCGATGTCGTCATGGCCCATGTCACTGCGCAGCGTGCACGGCGCAGGCGTTTTTGCCAGATGCCGCGCCCAGGCCCGGGCACGCAGGAACGGCAAGAGTGGCTGCAGCTCTTCGACCGGCATATCGCCAAACCGCCGCATGACATCCCCCGCCGTATCGACGCTAAGCGCGGCCCATGTCGCTTCCCACTGCGTCAGCGACCAGGCCTCTCCGGCAGTCCATCGACCGGCATCCGGAAGGTACACGCGCGCCGCCAAACGACCGGCGGCAGTGTCCACTTCAACCGGTGTCAGCGTGTAGGCAAAGCCCCCCTCGTAATAGTCAATCCGCGCCACATCCAAATCTGACAACTCAGTCACGACAAGCCCCTCGGCAGTCAATCCTGCCGAAGTCTGAATCATCGGAAACGGTTCATCCTTGACCCAACGCACAACATGGTCGGCCAAAGACCCGATGTGGACCGTCTCTGGCCTCAGACTGCGCCCCAGAACCACCTCAAGCAACGGCAGATGCCGCAGCGTACCGTAAAAAAACAGGGCTGACATGATGCGTTATCTCCAAGCGCGTCCGGCAAGTTCGGTGAGAAGGCCTGTTAGAAGCGCCCCGATCACAAGCGTGGCAATGACAGTCACATCATTCATGATCCGGAGATACCCGCCAATGATTTCAAAGATCGCAGCGAATGCTTCGACGGGGCCGTCATAGCGGTTACGCATCGCATCACCGACCATCTTGTAGACGCCTTGCGCAAACAGCGCCCAAAACACCAACGCCGCTGTTCCGGTCAGACCATTGCCAATTCCAGATGCAAAGCCTCGGCCTGCCCGGCTGCCAACAACACTCCAGCCACAGACCAGTCCTATGGCTGTATTCAAATTTAAAAACACTCCGAAACTCGTGCCTTCCGGCATCAGGGGCTTGATCATCTCAGAAACGACAAAGCCCAGGACCGCAAGGCAAAGTGCGGCAATCAGTCTGGCTGCAGTGGGCATATTCAGGCCTGCTTGTTGACGGTGATTTGCGTCACGTCACAGTTCCCGAAATGGAAAGACGATGCGCAGGAGGTCAGATAGAAATTCCACATCCGGCGGAACCGGTCGTCAAATCCCATGGCAGCCACCTCATCCCAACGCCCGTTGAACGTATCATGCCAGCGCCGCAAGGTCTGACTATAGCTTTGACCGAACTCGATCGACTTAGAGACCTTGAGCCCGGCGCGTTCCACCTCGGCCCGCAGGACTGTTGGGCTTGGCAACATGCCGCCCGGAAAGATGTACTTCTGGATGAAATCTACACCCCTGCGATAAATGTCCCACCTACGGTCCTGAACCGTGATGATTTGAAGGGTCGCATTGCCACCGGGCTTCAACCGGTCGCGTACGGTGTCGAAATAGGCGGGCCAGTATTTTTCGCCAACGGCTTCAAACATTTCTATGCTGGCAATACCATCATACACCCCGGTTTCGTCGCGGTAGTCCTGCAGCTTCAACTCAACCTTATCCGTCAGACCAGCGCGCTCCATCCGTGCCTGCGCGTATTTCAATTGTTCTTCGCTGATCGTCAGACCTGTGACACGCAGACCGCGTTCTTTGGCGGCATATTCCGCAAACCCACCCCAGCCACATCCGATCTCAAGGATGTGATCGCCGGACTTTGCGCCCATCTGGTCAATCATGCTTGCATATTTTGCGGTCTGCGCCTTCTCCATGCTTTCCTGACCGGTTTCGAACAGCGCCGACGAATATGTCATCGTGTCATCCAGCCAAAGCCCGTAAAAGTCGTTACCCAGATCATAATGATAGCTGATGTTCTTGCGCGCCTGACGTTTTGAGTTCGACTGCAGCCAGAACCGCATCCTTTCGTAGGCGCGCAACAGACCCATCCCGGGAAACCCGTCATAAATCTCGTCGTTTTCGGCATGCACCAGATCCATGAATGCTTGCAGGTCGGGCGTGGACCACCAGCCGTCCAGATACGCTTCGCAAAAACCCAGATCGCCTTCACGCATGAGGCGCGAGAACACGTCGCCGTTCTCAATCTTTATCTGTGCCACAGGGCCGGGGTTTTTGGCCTCTGCACGGAATATGCGGCCATCCGGCATGATAAAGTCCAACCGTCCACGGTTCATGTTCTTGGCAGCGTCAAAGATCTGCGCGAAATACCGTGGAAGCTCTTTTTGGCCTCCTGTGGTCGTCAAATAGGTCATTGGCTCTCCGGCTCGCAGGTTTTGATAAGGCTAATCGCCACATTGCGTTTTATGCAAGTGATATCGGCAGATAGGTCCCGCGCGGTCTGCGCCAAGCCATTGTGCAAAAAATCGAAATCATCGAACTACGCCCTTCAGCGTTGCGAGATAAGCAAGCGAACCGCAAGGCCAATAAAGACTACGGCCGCCACCCTGTTCAGCACGATCTGCGCCTTGGGCGTGGTGCGCAGCCAGGTGCCCAGATATCCAGCCCCCCAAGACACGCCGCCAAACACCAAGAGCGCAGCCAGGATAAAGACAAGACCCAATCCCAACATCTGTGGCGCCAGCGCACCAAAACCGGGATCAGCGAACTGCGGCAGGAAAGCCAGAAAGAAGATGGCCACCTTGGGGTTGGTGATGTTCATGATCACGCCCCGCCGATACAGCTGTGCCAAGCCTGGCTGGTCAGGCGTTTCGCCGGTCAAACCCGTTTGACCAGCCCTGAGCGACTGCCATGCAAGGTAAAGCAGATAGCCCGCCCCGATCAGTTTGACCGCGGTAAAGGCCGTTTCCGATGCCGCGAACACTGCGGCGAGCCCAAACGCCACGGCCACGGTATGCACCATCAGACCTGTACAAAGACCCAAGGTCACCACAAGGCCGGAGATCCTCCCGTAGAGCGCTGACTGTGTCAGCACAAAGATATTGTCTGGTCCGGGCGCCAGGCTTAACGCCACAGCTGCCGTGAAAAACACGAACACGATATCAGGTCCCGGCATGTGTCACCCCCTTGGTGCGCGACGTATCCTGTTTGATACGCGCCGAACAAAGTGTCCATGCCCGGTGTGGCGATTTTAGCCCGCGCCGCGCCGTAGGCGACCCGGGATCATGGCGTCAGGTCATAGACTATGGTGATCCTGGCGATCATCTCGGCCTCGCCCTCGGCCACAGGAACTGACGACGCGCGCGCGCTCATGGCGGCGACCTCGAAGCGTGGCGAAGAGGCCCCCGCTTCGGTCATCGTCAAGACCGCGCCAAGGGTCAAACCCGCCGCATCGGCAAAAGCCGATGCCCGACGCTGTGCATCGGCCACCGCATTGCGGCGCGCCTTTTCCAGAACCGGTTCTGGGTCTTGCAGACCAAACTGCAGGCCGTACATCTCGTTCACACCAGCCGACAGCACGGCATCCAAAACGTCACCGAGAATGTCGAGGTCACGCACACGTACGGTCAAAGTATTGCGCGCCTCATACCCGGCTATTGCCGGTTGTGCTTGACCACTCGGCCGCGTCTCGTAGACGGTCGTAACCGACAGCGAACTGGTCTGAACATCGCGGCGCTCCAGGCCGTAGCCCTGCAATGTCACGATCACAGCTTCGATTTTCGCGGATGTCGCAGACATGGCGGCCCCGGCATCCTTGGCCCGGGTCGCAACGCCGAAGGATATGCTGGCCATGTCGGGTATGGCCGCAGCGCGTCCCTCACCAACCACGGAAATTCGTGGACTGGCTGCATGTGTATCGGCCCAAGCCGGCGCACAAATGGAAACAATCGAGATCAAAAACAGGATCAGGCGCATTGCAACCTCCGTCAAAAAGCAGCTCTTTGTTAATTTTTGCCTGATTTTCAGGCCTTGGGGCAATGCCTAGTCTTTGATTGAGCGGGTTCCTGCTGTAGTAATTTGATGCGTCGGCGACGACTCCAAACCCTTCAGCGTGCATGTTAAAAGGTGCTCATGAAACCAAACTTTGCCCTGTCTTTGTCGTTTGACGGTATCTCGTTGCTGCAACGGGTGCCAACCGGGTGGGTCCACGTGCAGGATGTGGCCCTCGACTCGGCAGACCTGAGCGGTGAAATGTCCGCCCTGCGCGCAACGGCAGACACGATTGCCCCTGACGGAGGGATGGTCAAAATTGTTCTGCCCAATGAACAAATAAAAGTCCTGACGATCCCGGATCCGTCGCAGGATCACGACACGCGCGAAGCGGCAGTGAAACACGCCCTGGAAGGTGCAACACCGTATGCCGTCGCGGACCTCGCCTATGATTGGTCACCGTTGGACGGGCAAATACAGATTGCAGCCGTGGCATTGGAAACCCTCGCGGAGGCAGAAGAATTCACCACTTCGCATCACTTTGATCCGGTCTGCTTCGTGGCTGCCGTTTCAGACGGATCGTTTGACGGTGAAGTGTTTTTTGGTGCAGCCGAAGCCTGGATCAAACGCGGCGGCCCGGCCCCGGTGCGGGACGACATGGCCGTCCACCTTGTCGATGCCCCGGTGGCCGCGGAAACACACCACCAAGACCTGTCCAGCGACATGGACGCAGAAGCCCTGTCAGGCGATGTCCAATCAGAGGCCCGTGAAGCGGAACCCGATGGGATCAGCACCGCACCCGCAGAGCCCGAGGTGAGCGACCAACCGCAGTCTCAACGCTTGGATGATGTGGCAGCCGCGCCGATAGACCCCAAACCAGCACCCACCTTTTCCAGCAGACGTGGCAAACAATCGACGGTCGTGCGCGACCAGCGCGGCGGTGATCAAGGCGGTGACAACGGGGCTGATGTCGTGAACGAAGGCCGCCAAAGCGGCGGAGCGTCTGCGCGTCACAGATTAGGAAAGATATCTGTCCCGGACATGCGTTCGGATGCCCCAAGGCCTGCTGAATTCCGGGACAAGCCGAAACGCGACATGCCGCGCCCGAAGATAGAGGGCGTCACCGCAGCTGAATTGCCCAAGGATGTGCCTAAGCGCAAGGCCAAAGCCGCCAAGGCCGAAAGGCGGGCGGGGTTGTTCGGTGCACGCCGTAAAAAGGCGGAAAACCCTCGGAGCAAGACATCCGCCGGCGTCGCCACCAAGCGAGAAGCCCCGGTGGCACCCCTTGTGGCCGCCCGCTTGCAATCCGCCACAGCCGCCGCGCCGGCAGAAGACCCGGCCCAGCCTATGGCTGCCCCGGCCCTAGGTCAGGCCGCGACGCTGACACAATCCAACGAAGAACGGCATCGCATGGCGCTCTTTGGAACGCGAGAGGCGCAGGCCGCCCGCATCGGGGGCAAACCCCGTTTCCTTGGTTTGATCCTGACAACCGCCTTGCTGCTGGCACTGGCCGGTGTGGCCGCATGGGCGTCGGTCTACCTTGACCAGGGGTTGTCGCGGTTTTTCCCCGGAGCGCGGGAAGAAACTGCCATTGCCGGGCTGCCCGCCGTGCCAAGTATTGACACCGAAAGCCCCGTCGACATCACAGATGAGCCGGTTGAGGTGGCTGCTCTGGATCCCGATCTGGACGACGCCCCCATCACCGATGCGCTGACACCCGTTGTCGAAGCACCGGCGCCACAGCAGATCAGCCAAGCTGAGGCGGAAGCAACCTATGCGGCAACGGGAATATGGTCCATGGCCCCTGACGCGCCCTCGGCACCGCGTCTGGAAAGCCGCGTCGGGTTCGACGAAGCCTCGATCGATGGGGAAGTGCTGCAGGTCGATGCGGTGGCTCTACCGCAGGTCAGCGTCTTGATTCCCGACGCCAGCATCGGCAAGCAGGCGTCCCCGGTGGCGTTTGGAACCGTGTTTGACCTGGACGAGCGTGGCCTGGTTCGCGCCACGCTGGAAGGCGCTGTCAACCCCGATGGCGTGCGTATCTATGCCGGCCTGCCGCCTGTCGTTCCCCCATTGCGCGACACCACCCAAAGCGTCACACCCGCGGCCGTTGAGCAGGCCTTGGCGCTTGCGCGACTGGAAGAGGTTCGCCCGCGACTGCGACCGCAGGCCTTGTTGGAGGCCTCGGAACGGGTTGCCTTTGGCGGCCTGTCACGCATCGAGCTTTCGAACCGCCGCCCCCTTGCCCGCCCAGTTAGCGAGACCGAGCGCCTCGAGGACGAGGCCAGCCTAGACGCAACCCGCCTTGCTGTCGGTCGGTCACTGAAGCCCCTCACCCGCCCCAAGAACTTTGCTGCAGTGGTTGAAGCAGCCGAAGGCGTGAAAGTCGCAGCATTGCAGGTCCCGGTTCAGCCAAGGATTCCCTCTTCGGCCTCTGTTTCCAAACAGGCGACCGTGACAAACGCAATTGCGCTGAGCCGCATCAACCTGATCGGCGTGTATGGCAAGCCGGAAAGCCGTCGGGCGCTTGTCCGTCTGTCAAACGGCAAGTACAAAAAGGTCCAGGTCGGGGACAAGCTTGACGGTGGACAAGTGGCCGCCATCGGCGAAACAGAATTGCGTTATGTCAAACGAGGGCGCAACCTGGTTCTTGAGATGCCAAACGGCTGACCCGGGACCCAACAGGGCCCCGACAGCCATTGGCCTTGTCAGGCATCTTCATCGGTCAGTTCACCGTTTTCGATCTGCTCACGCTCGATCGATTCAAAAAGCGCCTTGAAGTTGCCCTCACCGAAACCGTCATCTCCCTTGCGCTGGATGAACTCAAAAAAGATCGGCCCGATCACCGTCTTTGAAAAGATCTGCAACAGGATCTTTGTTTCTCCACCGTGAAGAACGCCTTCGCCATCGATCAATATGCCATGTGTTTTCATGTGCTCTATTGGCTCTTCATGGCCGACCCCACGGTTGTGACTCATGTCGTAATAGGCATCCGGTGGACCCGGCATGAACGTGACACCCATTTCTGCGATCTGATCAGTCGCAGAGTAGATGTCATCACTGCCAACCGCGATATGCTGAATACCTTCGCCATTGTAGCGCTTGAGATAGGCAACAATCTGGCCCTTTTCGCCCCGGTCCTCGTTGATCGGGATTCGAATACGACCACAGGGCGATGTCAACGCGCGGCTGAAGAGGCCGGTAAACTTGCCCTCGATGTCAAAAAAGCGGATCTCGCGGAAATTGAAAAGCTCGCCGTAGAACCGGAACCAAACGTCCATGTTCCCTTTGAACACATTGTGGGTCAGGTGATCCAGATAGAAGAACCCTACTCCTTTGGGCTTGGAGTGAGAGATCCAATCGAACTCTTCGTTGTAAGGCGACGTGTCGTAGTACTGATCGATGAAGTAGATCAAGGAGCCCCCGATGCCAATGATGGCTGGGACATCCATGGTCTTGTCATTGCCCACATAGGGCTGAGCGCCGTTTGACACAGCATGATCAAACGCATGGCGCGCGTCGACGACCCTCCAGGCCATGGCCGAGGCACAGGGACCGTGAAGATCTACAAAGCGTGCCGCAAAGCTGTTTGGCTCATCGTTCAACACATAGGTGATGTCACCCTGCTGCCACAGCTCGATCTTTTTGGTCTTGTGGTTGGCAACATGCATGTAGCCCATCGACGCGAAAAGACTGCGCAGCTTGTCAGGTTCGGGATGCGCAAATTCGACAAATTCGAAACCATCGGTGCCAGCCGGATTTTCATCCGTGATCGTAGATTTCGGGGCGTCGTGCGGGAAAGGTCCCATGATGCGCTCTCCTTTTGGTAGGGGTGCCGTTTTATGGATCAAGTGTATGGATCAAGCTCAACATACGCGCAGTTCACCTCTAATTCCGCGCATTATCAGGGGTTAATGTGCCAAGTTTTAGAAATTACTCGCATCAAATGCCGTTCTCGTGCATGTTTTGCGCATGATTGATGATATCGACAAACGACTTTTGGCGGCGATTCAAAAAAATGCCCATCTGACCGCGCAACACCTTGGCGACCAGCTTGGCCTGTCGCCAAGCCAAGCGGGGCGGCGGCGACAACGCCTTGAACAGGAAGGCCTGATTGCAGGCTACACAGCGCGACTGGATGCCGCCAAACTGGGCTTGCATGTGCAGGCCTTTGTTCAGGTCCAGATGGCGACGCACAACCCTGACCAAGCCGGCAGTTTTGTACGCATGGTCAATACCCATCCCGAGGTCACAAGTGCATGGACGATGACAGGCGATGCAGATTACCTGTTGCGTGTATACTGCTCTGACCTTGCCGCCTTGAACCGCTTGATCCATCAAACCCTGTTAACACATGAAGCCGTATCCCGCGTTCATAGCCAGATCGTTATGGACCAGTTCAAAAGTGACGCACCACTGCCGACCTAGGGGACATTCCTGGACAGCCTGCTGTTTCAGGCCGTTGCTTTTCCGAGCGCTGCTGCGGCACCTATGGGAGTGTCTGACCTCAGCGCTTATGGGTTCCAATGGGGTTGTTTTCCGACAGAGGGCTTTTTGCTCATCGCGTCCATCAAGGGCCAGACGATGAGACCGGCAACCAAAAGCCCCGGCGTGAGGATCCTCGCAGACATAAGGCGGGCGCCCCGCAAACAGTATGCTTCAGTCTTCGGAAGAAAACGTCCGGATCATCTTGGCCGGCCCGGGTGGCGAATACAGTATTGCAGGCCTTTGCCGCCCTGAGGGCGTTTCCTACAAACGGTCAATGGACCTCATGGAAGCTGGCAAGCAGCGTTTGGCTGGCGAAACCGCCCGTGGCCCCACGACCGACGCGATCGAAGACCTGCACCGTGACTCCTGCGATCTGAAGGACGTTGTAGCCGAACCAACGCTGGAATTGCGTCTACTTAGCAACGCATGACAAGGGATGAGGGCGATCAAGAATGAGGTAGCGCCTTGCCATCTGCGCGACAGACATCTCAGGCATCTTCGCCTGTGCGCAACTCTCACGCGTCTGTTCATCTGCCCAAAACCGCTTCTTACGCCAGTTCATCAAGTGCCGCCACGTGTCCACTATCGATGGTGGAAACCTAGCCGTCTCTAGCAGAACGCGTTAGGTCGGATTAATCGGACGCTCACTATTGAGCGAGAGAACTGCCCTGTTCAGCCAAAGGCCGCGACTAAAGCAAAGCGGTAGCATACTCACCAGCGTCAAAAGCGGCTAAACCCGTCTGACATCCCTGAGCCTGAAACGCTCTTCCCTATCAGTAGTGAGAGGATCC
This sequence comes from Paracoccaceae bacterium, assembly GCA_022448925.1. Lineage (GTDB taxonomy): Bacteria > Pseudomonadota > Alphaproteobacteria > Rhodobacterales > Rhodobacteraceae > JAKVCP01. The sequence continues at coordinate 78,600 of JAKVCP010000003.1, read as the reverse complement.
CATTCAAAATCCATTGCATTCAATTGCTGCCCGCGTTTGGAAGATAGGTGGTCGTTGGTGTCTCTTTGAAGGCTAAGGTACCTGAAGATCAGGTTTGACACTCAGTTCACGACCGAAACATCTTTGCTGTTGCTCTTCATCAACCAAGTCGTCTGTTGCGACATAAAATACAGATGCGTTGTTCCAAAGTTCTTATCAAATTTACGGATTAGTGCATAGATATCAATGTATTGTGGTGGTTCTTGGAATAATTGGTGCCTTTACATGACCCGCGTTTCTGCATGCCGCCGGGATCCCAAGCGCCGATGTGCTGGCGACGGCGCTGAATGCCCCTCTAGCACCGACACAACTGTTGGATCCTGACCGCCTTGTACGACCCGATCTGAATATCATCGCCCGTGCCACAAATTACACTCACATCTGTTGATCTGTATCAAACCGCTGCCACCAAGATTGTGCGCAATCTGTTCGACAACTCGTTGCGTGCAGGTCGCGATGTGTCTGGCGCTATCGGGCTTGATGCGCCCGATGCCCCCCAAGCTGACATGCTGTTTTATCAACACGATGGCCACACTTTGACCGAACAGCCAAAGGTCTGGGAACCGTATATGGCAACCAATGACAACCTGATGTATCAGGTTTGTGCACGCAGTCTTGGGCAACGGCTGAAGCCTGCGCTGGCAACAATGTTGGATCGCCGCAACAACCCCGAAACCTAGGCCGTGAAACGCGGCGTTATCCGAAGGACACCGGAAAGATTTTGATGAAGATTATCGTCCATACTGGCATGCACAATACTGGATGTGACGCACTGCGCACGGCGTTTCTAAAGGCTTCTGGCGAGGCATACGCCTGCTTGGATCACAATGAACCGAACCTGTCGCGTGCCCTGACGGTGGCCTTTACCAATGACACCAACGACAAAAACACACAGATTAGGCACCCACGTGAAGCTGACGCAGAACGCCTTTCAATTTTGGAAAACCTAGAAGCGCAAATGGATGCCTGCGACCTGCCCGTTATGCTGGTTTCAAGCACCGCACTGGCAAGCAACGCAGGAGACCGGCAGAAGAACATTGCATCCTGGCTGGCGCAGCATTCTGACGATCATCAAGTCATCTCTTACGTTCGGGCACCTTTGCCTCATATGGAATTGTGGTTTCAATCACAGATCAAAAATCGCTTGGTCGATTTGAATCCAGAGGTGATGTTTCCATATTATCGCAACCGGCTGGCGGGTCTTTTGCAGAATTTCCAGCGGCAAAAATGTGACTTCGTACTGTGCGACGCCACAATGCTGTCAGGCTCCAATCTGGTTGTAGATTTCGCCCAGCGGACTGGTTTGCCCGTACCTGACACGGTGGGACCCGTCGGGCAGCCGCAGCTGTCAGCACCTGCGGTCTGCTTGCAGTACCTCTACCGAAAACACATCCAGAACGAGCTCCCTTCAACGCGGCCAGAGTTGCTGGCGGATCGCAAGGTGACAGAGTTCTTTCGCAGGATCACCGGCCCGCAATTTCAATTGTCACACGATGTCTTGGAGACGAACAAGGACCGTATTCAAAGACAGATCGACTGGATGGAGCGGGCGCTGCAAGCGCCTCTCAAGGAAGACCGGGAACCGGTTGAGAGGACTTTTGCGACGGACTCAGATCTGCTTCAAGGGGCCGAGGACGCGCATCAGTCACTGCGAGGCGCGTTCGATCAAATTGGCGTCAGATCCACGGGGTCGCTTCTGGATGACCTGGCCGAACTTCAAGCGCATATGCAGTTGTCAGTGAACAAGTGGTTTGCGGCTGTGCCATCGATTCAATCGCGCGGTGCAAGCGTGTCAAATACGAAGGCAACGGCCGACGCAAACCTCATATCGTTGGCAGCAAAGCGAACTGCGAAACCTTCGAAACCTGATTTGCGGATCATCGTACATGCAGGCATGCACAAAACGGGCAGCACGTCTTTGCAAGTGGCCTTTGCGAACCACAATTCAGATCAATATCACTATCTTCTTGGGTCAGAGGCCAACTTCTCGATGTCGCTCTACCTCATGTTCGAAGATGAGGCGAAGCTCCAGGACCACCTGTACCATCGCATATCACAAATCAGTCTGGACGACCTGCGCGCGAAAAAGGCCGCGATGTTTGAAAACATCAGCAACCAGATTGCGACCACCGACAAACCAACACTTGTGATTTCAGGAGAGGATATCTCGGGCTACAATCCGCGTTCGATCAAACGGTTCGCGGAATTTCTAAGAGGCTATTCAGACGATATAAGCGTGCTCACCTATATTCGTCCGCCCTGTGCCTACATGGAAAGCGCGTTTCAGGAACGGCTGAAACACCAACTGGTCGAACCTGACCCAATCGGGCTTTGGCCGCGCTATCAAAGACGTCTTGAATGCGTGATTGACGCGTTTGGTTCGGACAGGAACACATTTCTCAAATTTGAACGCCAAGGCCTGTTGAACGGAAACATCATCGACGATTTCTCATCCCGTGTGGGTTTGCCGCGTCCCAAAGATGTTGATTCCGAAGTCAACGCCAGCATGTCAGCCGAAGCCGTTGCGTTAATCTACGCATACCGCAAACTGGTGAACCCAGAACCACCGGCAGGCACACGGGCACAAAGGGCAGACAGGCTGTTCTTGAAACGCATCGAGGCGATCGGAACGCGCAAACTTCGGTTTGACAAATCATATCGCGAGGCTGGGCAGACATTCTACGTCGACGATCTAGAATGGATGGAACGTCAAATGGGCGCGTCCTTGGACGAGACATGTTCAACCGGTCCGGGCTTCATAACTGGCTCAGCAGACTTGCTAAAGCTGGCCCACGATGCGCTGCCGGATTTGAAATCATTGAACGCAGCTCTGGGCATCGCCAAATCAGACAGCCTGGAAGAGACCCTGCGTGCCTTCTATAGCGACTGCGAACGACAGCAAGCGTTGATCGACGAACACGAACAGGTTTTATAAAGCCGAATTCGGCCTGACTGACCTTCAGGCCGGGCCTGTTTCGGTTCTAAAGCTGCATGACCCTTGGGGCGGATATATTGGCCGGTCTCAGCGTCCGATTCAAAGTCCGCACGGGACCACGTTCCATCGGATTGGCCTGCCTTGTCAAAGGCCGGAAAGTGCGGCGCGATCTTCCGATCCACTCACCAGCGAGGCAACGGCCTGCTGCCGTACGCGGTGTCTGAAACCGCTTCCTTGATAACATCGTTGTCGAACGGTTATGGCCGTCGCTGAAGTAAGGGCGTTTTCGCGCAAATGATGATCTGCCTTGCCGCTGACCACGGTGGACGCAAGACCGTGATGATCGATGCGACCTACCTCAAAGCCTTCCGAACAGCGATGAGCATGGGCGTGAAAAAAGGGAAGCTTGGACGCCCGCTTGACCTATTCGCCACCGCGGGACAAGTCATTGACTACATCGGCACACAAGCGTTGCCCCGTGGCGTGCGAAGGGTCGATTGGCTGCTCTGAGATCGCGGCTAAGATCCTGATTGGTTCCGAGATGCATTGAAAGACAACGTATTGAAAGACAAGGGGATACACGCCTGTATCCCCTGTCTCAAGCCGCGCAAGACAACTGTGAAACGCGATACGCTCCGACACAAACGTAGCGACCGCTCCTCTCGCGACCTTGGTTTGCATGCCACTACCGCGCAGCAATGCGATAACATGTTCGGTGTGCCAAAAGACTGGCCGGGTGTGACACCCCACTATGACCGCCGCCCCAAAGCCTTGTTGTCCGCAATTGCGCAGGCAACGCCCGTGATCTACCGCCTAGGAAACTTGGCCAAACCCTAAATGGCTAGTCAATCTTCCACGTTCAACTCAGGCGTATCAAACATCCCCAACTGCGCGGCTCGCGCCACAATTCCCACCCGTGTTGCCGTGCCAAAATGCCCTGAAATTTTTCGCATCGTTTTCGAAACTGCTTGTTCGGTTACCCCGGTCGCATGCGCAATTTGCTTTGTCGAGTACCCCTGAGCCGTCAAATACAAGAGCTCGCGTTGACGTGCTGTAAGCCCAATTCTTTGGACAGCGTCACGACGCAGATTTGACAAGTATATGCGAGCAAAGTCCATGCTCAACACATGAATCAGCCAGCCTCGTTCTCGGATCAACGCAAGAAAATCATGCTTGCTGACGGCACTGGCAAAGACAACCAAAGACGGTCGGTCACGAACATGTGTTTCAATCGGCAAAGCCAAAACCGAGTTCCAGCCAGAATTGGCAGCGTAATGTATACGTGCCTCATCATCTGCACAAAAAATCGATCCGTG
>JAKVCP010000003.1:0-74300 GCA_022448925.1 Paracoccaceae bacterium | reverse complement strand
GGAAAAACGAAGCGCCAAAATATGACGGCGTTTTCAAATCTGATTTGAGAAGCTTTACAGGATCGAAAGGCGGTCGTACATTGGCCGCAACCTTTTGTCGGGGCGTTACACTGGACCATTTGAATCGATGAATCCTGTCTGCGCCATCATCAGTGGCCTCGTGTGCAAACACGACATGGTCAAAGCCTTGGCTTGCCGCAAAGTCACGAAAGACCTCCCAGGATTCTGATGCTGTTTGGGTGGCAGCCAGGCGGGTTTTGAAAAATTCAAGCTTTTGTGGAAAACCAAAGTCCGAAAACGGACTTTCGGTCATAGAAAATGTGTGGTGTGTCATCCCCTTGGGTCCAATCTTTTAAAAAATATTTATGAACGCAAACAACCGAAGTAGGATTCATTTATGATGCGCAAAGCGCAACCCTGAAAGGTATCATTATGAAAATTTGATTGATTATGCGCGAAATTGGCAAACAAAGGTTTCGAAATGCTACCTACCGGAAAAGCTTCGTTAGCTCTTTGTTACAATCCTTCAGGTTACTGCTAAGAATCGAAGGGTCGTGAGCTTAAGCTGTCGCGATCAACTATTGAGTGAATGACAGTATCATAATTATATTCAAGGTAGAATTTTAGACCGTAACCAGAAATATTCAATCAACAGTCACAAAACCGATACCGCCATCTAAAATCTCCGCGAAACTTGTATACAATTCAACCCAAAGTGGATACGCGAATTTTGAGTTTTATTCGCACCGGTTGTCCAGTATCAGTCTTTACACCGGCCGATACCCGCTTGGCACATCACTGGATACCCTTTTTGGTGATAAAATTTTTGTTGATGCAACTGCTTTATATCGCGACAAAACAGAATTTGACGCTTGGTAAAATAGAAGTTTTTTACGCAAAAGGCCCTGAACAACTTAAAGGTAACAATAGTAGACCCGCCGCGCACCAAGATCTTTACTAAAAGACAAAAAGAAAAGGCTCGCATGAAAAATGAGGTTCACATGATTTCAAAGAAGCACCTGAAACCACCTCAAACACAAAAGAAGGAAGTTTTTCCATTTTATTTCAATATTTTACGTGATCTTCACTCTGAATCCAAGGGCCGAAAACGCCTCATACTTCAAACATACGTCTCGTCAACAACGGCACTCCTTGGCTTACCCAGCTGGCAAATAAAAATTTTCTAAACGGCCGCTGGCAATCATGAGCTTGTTTCAAATTGAACGTACAATTGGCCAATTCCATTGCCTATCATTAACTACCGACCGAATGGATCCTGATTTAAAATATGCCCGTTTTTGGAAATCACTTTGACCAAACTTCGAAACACACTTTGCATGGCCTCGTTCAAACCAACATGCCGGCGCCAGATCGCTTGCAGACTTTCTTAGCAGACCTGAGTGCCGCAGAAAACAAAGGCGACGTTTGGTCCTTGTTGGTTGAGCTGTCCACTGATTTGGGCCAGCGCTATGTGTCCTATGCGTTTACCAAAGTAACAAACTATAGCACCCTTGAGTTCAATTTTCGATCGAATGCACCTGATGAATGGAAAACTTGGCTTGCCTCCAAGTTTGGTGGAGACGAACGCGAGATACCGTACAAGAACAGGCTTGGACTGACAGCCGTTGGCATCGAGTTTCTGGATGACTATGCCCGTGCTGGGAACCTATCGCCCGAGTTCAAAGAGTTTCTCGATCGATCGGCAGCCATTGGATGGAAAAGCGGTCTCTTGATCCCACTGCGGACGGTCAGGCGCGCGGAGTATGGCGGCATGACTATTGCCGGTGGCATGAACAAGCAGGATTTTTTCGATTTTGTTAAGGAACATGGCTGGACACTCAGCGTCGCGTCCTTGCAAGCACACTTGGTATACAAAGAGTTCATGTTCCGTGAAGAAGCAGAAAGCTATGATTTGTCAGAGCGGCATTTAGACTTTCTAAGGCAGTCGGCCCGTGGTCATGAAATAAAGGCCATTGCGCACAATTGGCAACGGTCGCAGCAGTACGTAACACGCATCCGGCGGGAGGTATGTGAACGGCTAGGAGTTGCGTCGAAAATGGCAGTAATGGCAAAAGCCGCACGGCTGGACATCTTGATCGAACAGGACTTTCAAGACCTGGAGTCTGTCAAGAGCACCTGGGACTAGATCGAAGACTGGTAGTCGTAGAAGGTGGTTCCAAATGAAATGCCTTATGTCGATACCAAAGGTCAGCACTTATTGAGTTTCAAAGTCAAAGGATGACAAGACCGATCACTGCGATTGCTGACAGGAATGCCTTGGGACACCTGTCTTATCGGGTAGCATCACGCGGCCCTTCTTTCAGCCTGCCGGATATAATTTCAATTCGGTTTCGGTGTTTGTAGCGCCGCTTGTGATATTTGACTTGCTACTTGCGTTGCTGTTGGAGACGAGCGGAAGCCCTTATATCATTGATTCTTTTACTTATTTTAGACAGTCAACGGCACATCCGCGCTTCCTGAGCAGCCAGTCGACCTTTGGTCAGCTGCTCAGCAGGGCTCGCGCACTAATGTCATCGCCGACCTGGCCAGCGATGACAGATATCGCCGAATTACAGCCATTCTGACCCGGCAACTGTGGTCTTCGGGCCCTGCTGTAGTCGATCACCAACGCGCCTACCGGATCATGCAGCGCAACGACGTGTTTTACCAGAGATCCGGCTTTGACCAACCTGCGCGAAACCATGACGGCAAAGTCTGCATGATGCGCTGAAACTTGCGGTTGTACAGCGGCGGGCTGAAGGTCGCCTGATGAGCAGGGATGTCGTTCGCCTGTTATCCCTCACCAATGTCTACGACCACGGGATTATCTCGTGGCAGGCCGTAGCGCACGGAAGGATGAGCGACCCGGATCTGCGCGACATACTGCTCGAAGCTTATGACGGCAGGCTTGGCTCCCACCGTGCGCCGGACCAGATCGACGTTCTCTTTGACACCGCCAGCGCCTATCCAGCCAAGACACACGCATGTTCATGCAACACCGAGGCCTGAAGTCCTGCGTCATCCCGGTGAGCCGCCCTCACCCCAACGATAGGTACAACACTGACATTTGTGAAACAGCTGAAACGCGATTACGTTCGCGTGAACTCGTTGCCCGATGCCGGAATCCCGCCGTCATTGATAGGAGACCGGATCGAAGACTGTACCGAAACGCCTCCACATAGTGGCCTGACAGGGCAATCGTCTCGCAAGTTTACCAAAGCCAGAACGAAACCGCTTAGGTGGCCGGGTAAACGGGAGCAGGACCATGGTGCGATAGCCGGACAGGTTGAAATTATTTTTATTTATGGGGTCGTTGAATTGAAAGAGCGGTGCTAACACTCTGTGGCTTGGCTTGATAATATCAATGGCCCCGTGGCTCAACTGGATAGAGCAGCCCCCTCCTAAGGGGCAGGTTGCAGGTTCGAATCCTGCCGGGGTCGCCAAAACCACCTGAAAAATATGGCTTATTTACAGGACGTTGTGCGGAAGCCTGCAAAAAGTCCCGTGCACTTTCGCCGCGAAACCGGCTGAAACGGCTGGTTTCTAGTACAAAATCGGTACAAAAATCACAAGCTTGTGCGTATTTCGGTGGGCAATCAGAGGTCGCCATAGCTTTGATCCCGAAATCGCGGGACGTGTTGGTCTGAACGCGGCGGTGATTTTCCAAAACATCATGTTCTGGATCGAAAAGAACCAAGCCAACCTAAATAAGCAGTCACCCTGGATCAACGGCGCGGTCAAATCCGGCCGTGCGAGCCAGATTGACGCGCTCAATGTCGCGACGCAGTTGGTAGTCATAGAGCGGCAATTGGCGCAGATTATAACGGCACACACAGACAGTGAAGAATGATCATTTCGTTCTTTTCCACTGGCACAGACGGCGGTGCGGCCCCCGTCGGCTACTTGATTGCGCGCGAAGTTCTGGCCTATGACGAGAACCGCAATCTGCTTCGTGATGACACCGAGCAGCCGCCAACCAAGGTACGCTACCCGCTGCCCGAGGTGCTGCACGGCAATCCCGATCAGGCTTGTGATTTGATCGATGCAAGCCCCAACAAGTGGAGCTATACGGCAGGCGTGATCAGCTTTGCCGAGAGCGATGATCCCAGCCCCGACGCCCAGTAAGAGGCCATTGAACTATTTGAAGCTCTGGCCTTTGCTGGGCTGGACAGGGATCAATTCGATTGCCTCTGGGTGCGCCACTCGCACGAAGGCAACGTCGAGCTGCACTTCTGCGCGCCACGCCTTGAGCTCAACACCGGCACGGCGCTGAACATCGCGCCACCAGAACATGAGAGCGCCTTTTCCAGCCCCCGCGATTTGTTTAACAAGACGCTCGATGGGGCAGACCCTTTGAACCCAGAGCGCGCCCGTGAAGTGAGGGCGACGAGTGACGCGCCGACGCGCGCGCAAGATCGCGAAGCGCTGCACGATTGGATCCTCAATCAGATCAGCGTCGAAACCATCACCAACCGCGCCAGCATGATCGACGCGCTCACAGACGCGGGCTTCGAGATCCCCCGGGCCAGCAAGAATTACATCACCGCCAAAGACCAAGACACCGGCGAACGCTGGCGATTGAAAGGAGAGATTTGCCATGACGATTGGCAAGCCGAACCGCCTCGCCGAGAAATTGAACGCGGGCCTGGAGACGATCCGGAACGACCACGCCGCCTTGATGGCGTCTCAGCTGGAGAGCTTCAGGAGCGATTTCAGTAGCATTACGACCAGCGCGCGGCATGAAATCGAGACAGATATCAGGTTCTTTCTCAGCGACAGCAAGAGCGAGTTGGAGAGGCGGAGCGAGACAATCCAGCGCTTGCTGACGATCTCACCTTGGGTGATCGTGGGGATGGTTTCGGCCTGGATGGTGACCGTGCTGATCGCGAGTTGGTTTTGGACGGGTTTGATCGCGCACTTAGAGCTGAGGGAGTTGGGTCTGAGCCGGATCGAGCAGAGCGGACAAACATGGGTGACGCGGGACCCCAAACGGACCGAATTGAAAACCTGCACGATGGCACAAACGCCGATCATCTGCATCGAGATAAAGGAGCCTTAGATGCCCAACCCTCCGACAAAACCCCTGACAGCATTGAAGCGCGAATTGCTCGCATCCGTCGAACGGTTGGTGACGGCCTACGAGAACTTGGCCCAAGAATTGCACGCCTTGGAGAATCGTTCGACCAGCAGGATCGAAAGCAAGATGAATGGCTTGGCGCATTGCGTGGCGCTATTGATGAAATCACATCTCACATCCGTCACGACATTGGCACACTGGCTGCGCGAGGAACAGAATTACGCGACGCTACAGGCGGGGTCAGAGACAAGCTGGAAACTAGCGAAAGACACCGAGAGGCGGCTGAACGAGAGTTAGACGAGACAGATGCCACCGCAGCGCCGGACATTCGCTTCGATCTTATTGCCATTTCTGACGTGGTTAGTTGTTCTGTCCCGGCATCTGTTGGATCGGACTTAGGATGAATCGATCTGGTTCTGATGTCCAGATTTTGGACCTGTCAGGCTTTCGTGCCGCTCCGATTGCTCACGTATGCAGCCTTTGCTTCGAAGGCCAAGGGGCTTTTCAATCCCAATGCTGAGTGTCGGCGTCGTGGATTGTAGAAGCCGTTGATGTATTCAAAGATTGCAATCTCGGCGTCCCTGCGCGTTCTCCAAGATCGCTGCCACAGCAACTCAGCTTTGATCGTCTTGAAGAAGGTTTCCACCGCTGCGTTGTTGTAGCAATTGCCAGTCCCACTCATTGATGCCTGGAACCCATGCTGGCGCAGGATTTTCTGGTAGTCGTGAGAGCAGTATTGGCTGCCGCGATCGGTATGGTGAATGCAGCCCTTCGGTGGCCGCCGCAATGCAATCGCCATGTTCAGTGCCCGGATGGCCAGATCGCGTTTCATTCGGTTCGACACCGCCCAACCGATCACGCGGCGTGAATGCAGGTCCAGAATGACGGCCAGGTCGAGCCAGCCTTCGCGGGTCCACACATAGCTGATATCGCCAGCCCATTTCTGATTGGGCGCATCTGCATGGAAGTCCCGCTTCAGCAGGTTCGGCGCGATGTTGAAAGCGTGGTTGCTGTCCGTGGTCGCTTTGAACTTCTTGTTCCGCTTTACCTCAATACCATTCTCGCTCATCAGCCTGCCGATCCGGCGGTGCCCCACCTCATGGCCCAAATCCTTCAGTTCCTCTGTCATGCGGGGGCGGCCATAACTGCCCAAAGACAGGGCGAACTGTTCGCGGATGTGCGCAAGGACCACCATATCGTTTCGCTGGCTCTGGCTGAGTGGACGATTGCGGTAGGCGCGATACCCTCGTGGGCCAACATCCATGATCCGGCACAGCCGCTCGACAGGGATTATGTCCGCGTTCTTTGCAATGAAAGCAAACCTCATTTGCTTCGCTCCGCAAAGAACTGGGTGGCCTTTTTTAACACCTCCCTCTCCTTTCGAAGCATGCGGTTCTCTTTGCGCAGCTCCGCAACCTCGCGTTCAAGATCAGATTGAGCAGAAGGCTCCTATGGGTTGCGCCGATCCTACTGGATCCAACGGCTCAGCGTCGAGAAGCCGACGCCAAAATCGGCTGCTACCTGTTTACGGGGCAGACCGCTTGTTAAGGCGACACGCACTGCCTCCGCGCGGAATTCTGGGGTTAGGTTCGATGCCATGATGTTTCTCCTTTGTGGCAAAATACCAAGTCAAAGGAGCAGAACAATTCCGTGACAGGTCCACAAACTGCTAGCCGTGAATGGCCGGCGTTTCTGCGCAAGCACAGTCTGGAACACTCGATGAGCCGCAGGGGCAATTGCCATGACAACGCAGTGGATGAGAGCTTCTTTCAGCTCTTGAAGCGCCAAAAGGTCAGGCGGCGGAAATATCGAACGCGCGAAGAAGCGCGGCGTGATGTCTTTGAATACATTGAACTGTTCTATAACCCAAAGCGCAAACATACGAACAACGGCATGCTGTCGCGCATTGTCTTTTAAGAACGACAGCTCAAACTGGAAAAGGCAGGTGTCTAGGAAACTAGGGGCACCTCAGTTAGAGTTTTGACGTTCCGCGAATGAGCAATCGACAAAGGCTAAAAGTAGCGCTCTGTTCCGATCATTTGCCAGTCGCTATAGCGGTCTCCGTTTGCGAAACCCAAAGGTAAGATGCGGTCAATTTCTGCGCGGTCGGCCGCGGACAACACGATTTCGACAGAATTGGACCATTCCGCGAAATGCGAAGCAGTGCGCGTACCTGGAATAGGTATTAAGTGTTCACCCTGATCAAAAATCCACGCCAACGCCATTTCGGATACTGTGTGACCCTTATCGTGGCACCACGCCCTGAAGGCTTGTAAGTAGGTTTCGTTAAAAGTGAAATTCGGATAGGTGAAGCGCGGAATTTGGCGTCGAAAATCGGTATCTTTCATCTGTGGTGGCGAAATGGAACTATCACTGAAAAAACCACGGGCGAGTGGTGAAAAAGGTACAAAGGCCACACCCAATTCGGCGCAAGTCTGGATTAGTCCGAGTTCCGGCGATCGCGACCACAGGGAATATTCGTTTTGAACGGCGGTGCAAGGATGAACTGAACAGGCGCGCCTTACAGTTGAGGGGGCAACCTCGGACAGACCGTAACCGTCGATCAAACCTTCATCGATGAAGCCAACGAGGCCCTCGACCAACTGTTCCACTTGGATCTCTGGCTGCCGCCTATGAACATAGAAAAGCTCAACTTTGTCACGGCCCAGGCGTTTAAGGGACTGTTCTAACTCAGCTTTTAGATAGTCGCGATCATTGTTGAAAACGCGTTGTTCGCCGCGCACGATCCCAGCCTTTGTGGCCAGGACAACCTTGGTTGGTTTGGCTGCAAGGTACTTTCCGATAATTGTTTCTGACAAGCCCGTGCCATAAATATTGGCGGTATCCCAAAAGGTTATGCCGGCCTCAGTGACAGCATCGAGGCAGGCCATGCTGGTCTCTTCGTCCGTGTCTCCAAAAAAGCCTGCAAAACTCATGGCGCCAAATCCTAGGGCACTGACCTCAGGGCCGTTGGCCCCCAATCGTCGGGTTTTCATACCAATTTCTCCTATTGAAAAAGGCTGCACAACGAGGTGCAGCCTGATCCGAATTAGATTTTAAACCTTTGAAATTTCAAGCAAAGGCTGCCTCCAAAGCGATTTCAACCATGTCGCCAAAACTTCTTTCTCGATCTGCAGCCGGCAAGGCTTCGCCGGTCAGTAGGTGGTCGCTTACAGTAAGAATGGCCAAAGCGCGAACCTGATGCCTCGCCGCAAGATTGTATAGTTCTGCTGCTTCCATCTCGACGCCCAAAATACCGTGGCGTGTCATTTGTTCGCTAAGATCTGGACGCTCGTCATAAAACACATCCGAAGAATAGATCCCACCTACGTGTGTTTTCACATTTCGGGCTTTGGAAGCGTTCACGGCACCATGCAAAAGAGACCAATCGGCGCAAGGCGCAAAATTGATTTCCCGAAATATGGTGCTAGAGGGCGTCGTCACAGAACTTGCGGTCATTGCCACAATTACATCACGAATTGCAACATGATCTTGCATGCCGCCACATGATCCGATTCGGATCAAGGTTTTTGCTCCGTAGTCTCGGATGAGTTCGTTTGCATAGATCGAGAGAGAAGGCATGCCCATCCCAGATCCTTGAATCGTGACGCGATTTCCCTTGTATCTCCCAGTAAAGCCCAACATTCCGCGAACATTGTTTACCTGTTCAGTCCCGTCGAGAAACGTCTCCGCCGCCCATTTTGCACGCAAAGGGTCTCCGGGCATCAAAACCGTTTCGGCTATTTGGTCAGGACTTGCCCCGATATGGATCGTCATTTATGCCCTTTTAGATTTTTAAATCGTCTATATCGTGACCGGCTTTAAGGGCTGTCACAACCCAGTTAGGCTTGCGCCCTCGACCAGTCCACGTCTGGGAGTGGTCAGCAGGATTACGATACTTTGGCATTCCCTTGCCGCCTTTTCCTCCCAGTAAGTCATCTAGTGAAAAGCCATATTCTTTGGCAGCCTGTTCTGCTGCTTTTTTCGCATCTGCTTTGCGACGAGCGTCGATGGTTTTCAGCGCCTTATCGACATCACTCCTGAGTTTTATAAGCTCATCTTTCGATAAGGTATCCAGGTTGATATCCATTTTCATCTCCCGTTTTTCATTCTTTGGCGTACCCAAAATGATCTTTAACGAGCAAGAGCTAATTTTGTGTCAAGGTTGGTTTTGGAAGAAAAACGGCACATAGATCAACCTATAGGCCTCCTTGATGCAATAATGCAACATAAAGGTGATCTATTCAGCCACCAACGATATGTTGTCGGCAAGGAAAACGATATCCTGCATGATCGTGTTCAGCTCAAAGTCTTTTGGCGTGTAGACTTTAGATACGCCCATAGCCAAAAGCTGAGATGCGTCCTCATCTGGAATGATGCCGCCCACAATTACTGGTATATGTCCCAAATCCTTGTCTCGCATGCGTTCCAACAAATCCCGGACAAGCGGGATATGGCTGCCACTCAGGATAGATAGTCCCACGACGTGCGGTTGATTTTCTTCAGCAGCCTTTACGATTTCATCCGGAGTTAATCTAATTCCTTCGTAGTCTATATGCATCCCGCAGTCCCGGGCACGAAAGGCGATTTGTTCAGCTCCATTCGAATGACCGTCAAGACCCGGCTTTCCAATGAGAAGGGATAAGCGTCGACCCAGTTTGTCACTGACACGATCAACGGCTCCCCTAATTTCGTCAAGTCCTTCTGTTTTGTTGCTCACAGATTTCGAAACACCTGTTGGGCCGCGATACAGTCCGTGAACCGCACGCATTTCTTCGGCCCATTCGCCAGTAGTCACGCCGACCTTGGCTGCAGCGATGGACGCAGGCATGATGTTCATGCCCCGCGTTGCTGCGTCACGCAGATCAGCAAGGGCGCGCTGCACTGCTTGATTGTCCCGCTCGGAGCGCCACCGTTGAAGCCGTGAGATTTGGTCAGCTTCCACTTTTGGGTCCACCACCATAATGCCTCCGTCTTCGGTTTGCAGAGGGCTGACCTCACCTTCAGTCCAGCGGTTTACGCCGACCACAGTGGTTTCGTTTCGCTCGATGCGATTAAGCCGGTCGGCATTGCTGTCGACAAGACGGCTCTTCATATATTCAATGGCCCCGATTGCGCCCCCCATGCTGTCAAGTTGCGCCAGTTCGGCGCGTGCCCCCTGCTTCAGTGCTTCCACTTTGCGGTCTACAGACGGATTTCCTTCGAACAGGTCGTCGAACTCCAACAGATCAGTTTCATAGGCGAGGATCTGCTGCATGCGCATTGACCACTGCTGATCCCAAGGGCGCGGCAGTCCAAGCGCTTCGTTCCAGGCAGGCAGTTGCACGGCGCGGGCACGCGCCTTTTTCGACAGTGTCACAGCAAGCATTTCAATCAGGATGCGATAGACGTTGTTTTCCGGCTGTTGCTCTGTCAGCCCCAACGAATTGACCTGCACGCCATAACGAAAGCGACGGAATTTGGGGTTTTCGACCCTGTACCTGGTCGTCAGTATTTCATCCCACAGATCGACGAAGGCGCGCATTTTGCACATCTCCGTGACAAAACGGATGCCTGCATTCACAAAGAATGAGATGCGCCCTGCAAGCGCTGGGAAGTCGTCCTTGGGGACACGTGGCTGCAACTCGTCCAAGACGGCAATTGCGGTTGCCAATGCGAAAGCCAATTCCTGTTCCGGCGTCGCACCCGCCTCTTGCAGGTGATAGGAGCACACGTTCATCGGGTTCCATTTGGGTACGTGCGTGTAGCAATATTCAGCGACGTCCCCGATCATTTTGAGCGAAGGCTTGGGAGGACAGATATACGTTCCCCGGCTTAAATACTCCTTTATCAAATCGTTCTGGACGGTGCCCTGTAGTTGGCTGATGTCCGCGCCCTGTTCCTCGGCGGTCGCAATATAAAGTGCCAAAAGCCAAGGCGCTGTGGCGTTGATCGTCATGGAGGTGTTCATCTGGTCGAGTGGGATGTTATCAAACAGTGTTCGCATGTCGCCCAAATGGCAGACGGGCACCCCAACCTTTCCGACTTCGCCACGGGCAAGAATATGATCGCTGTCATAGCCGGTTTGCGTTGGCAGATCGAATGCCACTGACAGACCGGTTTGTCCCTTGGCCAGGTTCGAGCGATACAGCGCATTTGAGGCTGCAGCGGTTGAGTGGCCCGCATAGGTGCGGATAAGCCATGGGCGGTCGCGGGTCTGTTGGGTCTCGGTCATGGGGCCCTCGGGAATCATGGTTGCGAAATTATATTTCTTTTTTTAGTATCTATTGGAAATAATATGGCTTTGTCAATTCGCTGCGTCGCAGCAACTGGATATTGGCTCCGATTGGCAGAATACAACGGCGGGCAACATTCACACCGCAATGGTATTATGGGTTTATGAACACGCTGGCCTGTCGCGCCAGCGGTTTTTGCTTCGAACGGTTCCAAAACTCCGTGGAACAGCTCTGGGCTGTAAGCTGTTTTTCGCTTGATGAGGCGCCTAGGACGCAGGATCTGCTGTCGGTCGCAAAACGTGGTTTGCCGTTACGCGTAAGTGCCAACCCTATTTTTCGGACCATATTGGCCCGCGGGTGGGTCTAAGGGGGTTGCCTAGAGGCGCATGCGCTGCCACGGTCTTGCGATGACTGCAACTGTGACCCTGCCTGTTTGGCTTTTTGTGCTGATCCTGCTTTTTGCTGTGGTCACGTTTTCATCGCATTTTCTGCTGCCGTCGGTCCGGTGGTTTTTCCGGCGTCGGATGGAGCGCGCGGTGGCACGTCTCAACCGGCGCCTAGCGGTGCCAATCCAGCCTTTCAAATTAGCCCGTCGTCACGACATGATCCAACGTTTGGTCTATGCGCCGGACGTGACAGAAGAGATTGTCGCTTACGCCCGCGCAAATGATCTGCGTGAAGACGTCGCGTTTCAGACGGCGAACCGCTACGCACGTGAAATCGTGCCATCTTTCTCAACCATGGCCTATTTCGGGTTTGCCATTCGGGCGGCGCGTGCCTTGTCAAATACGCTGTACGAGGTGGCTCCCTTGGGCACTGACAGCGAGGTCCTAAGCACCATTGATTCTGATGCCACGATTGTTTTTGTTATGAACCATCGCTCAAATATGGATTATGTTCTCGTGACATATCTTGCCGGAAACCGCTCGGCGCTGTCCTATGCTGTCGGAGAGTGGGCTCAGGTCTGGCCTTTGTCACGGTTGATCCGGGCGATGGGGGCGTATTTTATCCGGCGGAGGTCGCAAAATCCGCTGTTTCGCAAAGTTCTGGCGCGCTATGTCCAAATCTCCAGTGCTGCGGGTGTAACACAGGCCATGTTTCCCGAGGGTGGGCTAAGTTTGGATGGGGCAATTGCGCCCGCCAAGGTCGGGTTGCTGAAATATATCGTCACGGGTGTGGACCTGGATAAACGCGATGTTGTGTTTGTGCCGGTGGCGCTGAATTACGATCGTGTGTTCGAGGACCGCATTCTCGTTAATGCCGGCAAAACAGGGGTTCGTCGCTTCCGGGCCAACAATGGTGTCGTTGCGCGGTTTGTCCTCCGTCATCTTTGGCTGCGGCTTCGGGGGAAAACCCATCGCTATGGCAAGGCAGCGGTTCGTTTTGCGGAACCGATCAGTCTTCGGTCGCGGCAAGATAAGGGCGCAAACGTCGATGCGTTGGCGCAGGACTTGATGACGCGCATCGTTTCAGCTGTTCCTGCCTTGCCGGTTCCTCTGATCGCCTCTGTTCTGAAGGAAAAGCGTGCGTGGGATCGAGACGAGCTGCGCACTGCTTTGCAGCAAAAAATTGATCAAACGGTTGCCGCCGGAAAGCCCGTCGAGGGATCAGTGGACGATATCATGCAGGGCGGACTGAGCGTCCTGTCTGAGCGTGATTTGATAACTCAGAATGCGCAGGCCATTTCGGTTTCTGACGGTGCCGGCGATATTCTGTCCTATTATGCCGCGTCACTTTTGTCTGAGCCAAATCACTCAAAGAACAACGCGCCAGAAAGTCAGACCAGATCCCAAAGCGAGCTGGTAGACTAGTGTTGACTGTTTCCTGACGGATCTGGCCTGAGGTCCTCTTATCAGGATCGCATGACGTCCAGTGCCACGGATGTCTGCGACGCGCTCTATCGTTTCAAGGACGATGCACACCCCGGGTGCTTCATTGGGGGCATGTGCTGGATGCATTTGTCTGCGACGCGCCCGGATCTCATCCTGTAGTATCTCATTCAGTTTGGATCCGGATCGGCTGGGGATGTCTTTGTTGGGGTCCCCGCTCTGCGGGGGCAGAGGCTTGTTTGCAGTAGATTTCCCGAGTTTCTGCAACTGCTCGGTTATAAAATTTCAAAAATGTATCAAAATGAATTGCAATATTACCTTCCAGGGTCTATTTCACCAAAGAGACCCTGTGATTCTGCACTGCGGCAAACGACAAACACAACGTTCAATACTGAGAACGACCAACACTGAGGGAGCCTGCCATGGCCTTGGACACGCAAACGGGTATCGCGCCCTATGACGCCCCTGAAAAAGACCTTTATGACATCGGTGAAATGCCACCGCTCGGTTATGTTCCCAAACAGATGTATGCTTGGACCATTCGGCGCGAACGTCACGGTCCACCGGACAAGTCTTTCCAAGTTGAAGTGGTGGATGTTCCGAAGTTGGACAGCCATGAAGTTCTGGTTCTGGTGATGGCAGCAGGCGTGAATTACAACGGTGTCTGGGCCGGGCGTGGTGAGCCGATCAGCCCTTTCGACGTTCACAAGGCGCCATTCCACATCGCGGGCTCGGATGCCTCGGGCATCGTTTGGGCAGTTGGGTCGAAGGTAAAAAACTGGAAAGTCGGCGATGAGGTGGTCATTCATTGCAACCAGGATGATGGAGACGACGAAGAGTGCAACGGTGGCGACCCAATGTTTTCGCCAAGCCAAAGGATTTGGGGGTATGAAACCCCTGACGGATCGTTCGCGCAATTCACCAACGTGCAGGCACAGCAACTTATGCCGCGGCCAAAGCATCTGACATGGGAAGAAGCGGCCTGTTACACGTTGACGCTCGCGACGGCTTACAGAATGCTCTTTGGTCATCACCCGCATGAACTCAAGCCAGGGCAAAATGTGCTGGTATGGGGGGCCTCTGGTGGACTGGGGTCTTATGCGATCCAGTTGGCGAACACCGTTGGGGCGAACGCGATCGGCGTCATCTCGGACGAAAGCAAACGACAGTTCGTGCTGGATCAGGGGGCAAAAGGCGTCATTAACCGCAAGGATTTCAATTGTTGGGGTCAACTGCCTGTAGTGAACTCGCCTGAATATAACGAGTGGCTCAAAGAGGCGCGGAAGTTCGGCAAAGCCATCTGGGAAATCACCGGGAAAGGTGTAAACGTCGATATGGTCTTTGAACATCCAGGCGAGGCCACCTTCCCGGTTTCGACATTGGTTGTGAAAAAGGGTGGTATGGTCGTGATTTGTGCTGGAACGTCAGGGTTCAACACCACCTTCGACGTGCGGTATATGTGGATGCATCAGAAACGCTTGCAAGGCAGCCACTTTGCGCATCTGAAGCAGGCCTCTGCTGCCAACAACCTTATGATTGAGCGGCGTCTTGACCCGTGTATGTCCGAGGTGTTTCCCTGGCAAGAAATCCCCGAGGCGCACATGAAAATGATGCACAACGAACATTTGCCCGGCAATATGTCGGTTCTTGTCCAAAGCCCCAAACCAGGGTTGCGCACTGTCGAAGAGGCGCTTGCAGCTCGTTAAAGGCCGGCAGAAGGAAAAGACAAGACCCGCAGCGCTCTGCGGGTCTTGCTGCATTTTTGGGGTGCCATTCCACTGCGCCTAACCAGCCTATGCTTGAGCCCTGTCACATGGAAAGTGGCCTGTGATTTTGGGAACACGGGCCGGGGCCTTATGCGTCATTGGGGGGAGCAGGTGGGGCGTGGATTTGGGCTGACCCTGTGAACTGCGGGGGATGTGTCTTTCACCGCTGCAGATTCCCCAAATTTTTCGCGGGGTTCACCGTGGTGTAGGGCATGGAAAATCACGGCGCGGTCAGCCCCGCCGATAGCGATAAGGTGGGGGTCTTCGTCGACAGGCATGCCGACTGCAAGCTCCGTTTCCCTTTCAAACAATTGGGCTTGCTGTTGGGCCGAAGCTTGCCAAAGGTATGGTTCCTGGCGTCAACGATCAGGGCGATGTCTTCGACGCCGGCAGCGCACGTCACGCGTTGTGTTGCCATGGGTTGCGTCTTTGAGGCGGACTTTGCCTTATGATACTCCCGTGCTCTGTGACTGCCTGCACCCGCAAACCATGTCTATGGCACACGACCGCTCTTATACGAAGGTTCGCGTCAGTAGATCGCGCACAGATCGCGTCACCCGGTGCGGTAGCGCTTTTGACCAAGGCGAAACGCTCTGCGGCAGACAGTGAGACTAGGGCGGCGTCATGAGGCAGGCCCCAAAGGGCATCGCCGCGACAGCTTTTAAACGAAGAGAGCCATTTCTCAAAAGCTGTTTTCGCAATCGTGAAACATCAAGCTTAGGACAGCAGATATGTCGCCCAACTGACAGGGCTGTCGTGCCAAAATTTTCACGACAACGGGGTGCCGCAGCTGGCTTGTGATCTGATCACGAATTGTGCGCGTTTCCATATTGCGCGTGACCGCCAGGCTGATCCGAATTGAACGAAAGTGCAGGAACGCATCCATCCGCTTTTTGGGATCTTTTGGAAGCCCAGCGCGGGTCGAATGGCTTAAACGGATCAATCAACCACCACCAGATTCATACTGGCGTATCGAAGAATGTACGGCTTTTCTTATGGTCGTCCATCTGGAAACTCAGACCCGAAAAAGGCGATTAGGCAATCGTAGATTTGTAGTTCTGTATCTCGCCAACAGTGGATCACAACACCGTATTCTGATGGGTTTTGCCCGGTTTCATTATGGCTATCAAGACGTACCCTGGTGCCAACGGGCAGAGCGACATCATTTTGACCGTTATTCATCGCAGTGCTTTTTGCAGTTTGAAGCCTTTCATTTTGCACCCTGCCTGATGCAGTCTTCTCGTTTTCATATGCAAAGTCCACGCGACTGTGAGCAAAGGTGTCTCGTGACAAACCTGGCTTGTGTGAACGAAAAATTGCCTCTATGGCTCGATATGTCAGGTATGCCCTACCGGAGTGGTTGGATCATCGGTCAGTGCGGCGAATCGGGCGACCTTGCAGCGCCTGATGGTCGCCTTGTTTTTCAGCACAGACTTTGACGGTCATTCAGAGTGTTGCGACCACTTTACGGCTACCAATTGGGTGGCCTTTTGGGTCGGAAGCGATGCCCCGTCATGATTCGTTAACGCAAAACCCGCTATTTATGGGGAGTGCAAAAACGCGAATATCGGGTCTTGCTCGCTTGAGATATACTTCTGTTAACCTTTTGTTAGGCATTAGAAGAGGAAGTAGAGATGGGAAAAGAGTGGATTTTGGACGTACTGACCGACTTGAAAACCTTTGCAGCTTCCAACGATTTGCCTGATTTGGAACGGCAACTTGAGGAAACCCGAAGGATCGCCAGGGCGGAAATCACGTCTTTAGGGGAGACCGCGACGCGTGGTTTTAGTGGCAGAGACAACGTCTCTCAATTCAATATTGGAGCGTGTCGCACGCGCTGACACACTGACCGATATGCAGCAGGAGATTGAACGCCTGCGCGATCATTTCGGTGTGGATCACATTGTCTATCATTGGGTGTCATCGGACGGAGAGCAGTACGGCTGTGGAACCTACCCAATGACTTGGGTGGAACGATATCTAGAAAAAAATTACCTACGGATAGATCCGGTGGTGTTGGGCTGCTACCAAAGGTTTCATCCAGTGGACTGGAAGCGGCTGGATTGGTCGGGAAAAGCGGCGCGCAACTTTTTGGCGGATGCTATTGAGCATGGTGTCGGGAACCAGGGTTTCTCCGTTCCGATCCGAGGCCCCAACGGGCAATATGCCTTGTTTTCGCTCAGTCATAACAGTGATGACGATACGTGGGCGGATTTCACCGCTTCCCATCATCGGGACCTTATCATGGCTGCGCATGCCTTCAACCAGCGCGCCTTGGAGCTGGAACCGGGGCGGGCACAGGAAACAGCACAGGCTCTTTCACCGCGCGAAGTCGACGCGATGACGCTGCTGGCGTTGGGTTACAGCCGCGCACAGGTTGCCAACAGCCTGTCCATTTCCGAACACACACTTAGGGTCTATATTGAAAGTGCGCGTCATAAACTTGGGGCGTTGAATACCATTCACGCCGTTGCCCGTGCTTTGTCGCGCGGCTTGATCGTGATCTGAGCGCACGCTGGATATCGTAATCGTTAACACGCTCTTTGCACCTTGGTTGCCATCTGCAGCGGAGGTGAGAAATGATCCGATACATCTATGGTAACGATTTGCACAACTGGCCGACACTGGCGCGCAGCATGTTCCAGGACAGGGCAACACAGTTTCATGATCGATTGGGCTGGGCCGTCAGCGTTGATGCCCGCGGCGAAGAGCGGGATGCCTATGATGCCATCAACCCGCTTTACGTCATCTGGGAAGACGGCGCAGGGCGACATGGTGGCTCGATGAGGTTCCTGCCAACGACCGGGCAGACGATGGTGAACGACCACTTTATGGATTTGGCCGATGGGGTGCGTATCGAAAGCCCCTTTATCTGGGAATGCACCCGGTTTTGCCTCGCCCCACGACCAGAGCCGCGTACGGCTGCGGCGCTCATGTTGGCGGGGGGCGAAATAATGACCGGTTTCGGTGTGAAGCACTTTGTTGGCGTCTTTGACGGATTGATGCAGCGTGTTTATCGCCGGATCGGCGCAACACCCGATGTGCTGGGCACCAAGGGTGAAGGGCGTGCCAAGCTTTGCGTTGGGCTTTGGGAATTTTCAACAGAGACACGCGCGCGTTTGTCGCACGGGTCGGGCATTTCCGAGGCACAGTCCAAAGGCTGGTTTCAGCAAGCCTTTGGTGACGTACCAAAACAGGGGGTCTCGCGCGCTGCTTGACGCTGGCACTTTCTCAGGTGGGCCGATAGTGTCCGCGCATGACTTTGCCAGCACTCACCTTCTCTGAGGATCAGGCCGAAGCCCACGATCGTGTTGCTGAGATGCTGCGCGATGTGGGCATCGACCTAGACCAAGGCATAGTTCTGCCTGCACGAGAGGGCAAAACCCGCGTCATGGCACTGATGGGCAAGGCGGGATCTGGAAAGACTCTGCTTTTGTCTGAGCTGTGCAAAGCTCTGCAGAGCGCCGGGGTTGAGGTTGTTTCAGGAGACTACGAACCTCGGCGGAGAAAAGAGCGGCGCACCCTCGCAGTGCTCGCCCCGACAAACAAGGCGGCCAGCGTCCTGCGCATGCGGGGGGTGCCCGCAACAACGATCCATCGCATTCTTTACACACCAGTCTATGATCCCGAATATGAACGCATCGCAGAGTGGCTGACAGGCAATGGCGAAAAACCCGATATTGAAGCGCTGACCGATGACGCGCTGGAACGCGCCAGGACCAGTTACGAGGGTCACCAATCCATTCCCGCCGCACTTGCAGCGGCTGGGTTGCGAGGATCGGACTTCATAACAGGTTGGAAGCGGCGTGACGATCCGCTGGATGTGGGCTTTGTCGACGAGGCATCGATGCTGGACAATCGGCAGTTCGAGGATCTGCAAGAGATCTTTCCAAACCTGCTGCTTTTTGGCGATCCCGCGCAGTTGGCACCAGTAAACCAGTCTGGGGCGATGGTCTTTGATGCTCTTGAGAGCAGCCAGAAGATGGAACTGAGTCGCATTCACAGGCAGGATGCTGGAAACCCTATTCTTGATCTGGCCCATGCGCTTGCAGATCCTGCGCTGGAATTTCACGACTTTGAGCGTATGGTTGAAGAGACTGCCAAGCGCGATGAGCGGGTGATCTGGGGACAGCGGGTCGAGGTGGATTTGATGGCGCGCTCGCCGGTGCTTGTCTGGCGCAATGCCACACGCATTCGGCTTATCAACGCTTTCCGATCTGTCTATGATGCCCCCGAAACCGAGCTTCTGGCCGGAGAGCCGCTGATCTGCGATGGCCTCGAATTGCCGCTCAAACACCGTAAAAAACGCCTCGATCTAGAGGCGCGCGGCCTGATCAAGGGCGCACAGGTTGTCTACCTGGGACCGGGGCGGAGGCCGGGCTTTTCGCGTCTTCACGTGATGGGAGCCGAAGACCCGCAGGTCTCGGCCGCGTCGATCGTAAAGATTGAAAAACCGGACGAGGAAGAACCGTTCATTCCTTTTGCTGCAAGGATGGGCGCGACATTCCTGCACGGTGCTGCGGTGACGATCCACAAGGCACAAGGCAGTCAATGGGATACGGTTCAGGTCTTTGCGCCTGACCTGTATGTTGCTGCACGTATGGGGCGGGTTGAGGCCAGCCAACCCTTATGGAAACGCCTGGCCTATGTGGCGATTACACGGGCGCAGGACCGGCTGATATGGGTTGTGCGGAACCGCCTGTCCCGGCCCGCATCCCCGTTGGCGATCGATGACCTGCGTGTGACCACTGCGCCGGTTTTGGCGTTACAGCCCTCTGAGGAGTCAGAACCATTGTTATGAAGACCATTCTGATCACGGGCGCGAGCTCCGGCATCGGTCGCGCCACTGCCGAGGTGTTCCTCGACGCCGGGTGGGCCGTTGGTGCACTTGCGCGACGCTGGGACAAACTGCAGGACCTTGCTGCGGGTCATGACGCAGTTCTGCCGTTGCAATGTGACGTGACGGATCCAAAGGCGGTCGACGCCGCTTTTGATATCTTCATGGAACGCTTTGGCCGCATGGATGTGTTGTTCAACAACGCTGGCCTTTTCGGGCAATCCGGGACCATCGATACGGTTCCGATCGACAGTTGGTTGCAGGTGATGCACACCAACATCAACGGCATGTTTCTTTGCGCACGCGCAGCCTTTGCAAGAATGCGTCATCAGGTCCCGCAAGGAGGCCGAATTATCAACAACGGTTCTCTTTCGGCCTACGTGCCCCGCGAAGGATCTGTGAGTTACACCATGTCAAAACATGCTGTGACGGGCCTGACCCGCACGCTGTCGCTTGACGGCCGGGCCTTTGATATTGCCTGCGGCCAAATCGACATCGGGAATGCAATGACCGATCTGGTTGAGGATCTGAACACCCGCCGTGTCGCTGAAGGCCTGCAGCCATTGCCCATGATGGATGTGGCCGAGGCGGCGAACTCTGTCTTGCACATGGCGCAGATGCCGCCGTCGGCCAATGTTCAGTTCATGACCGTTATGGCCACCAAAATGCCCTATATCGGCCGGGGCTAAATCTGCACGATCTGCTTGCCGGTGTTTCCTCCGTTCAGCATCGAGATGAAGGCATCTGGGGCGGTGTGCAGTCCCTCGGCGACATCTTCGAGATAGGCAATTTTTCCTGCGGCCACCATTGGCGTCACCTCGGCGAGGAAATCGGGCATAAGGTGCCAATGGTCAAAGATGATCATGCCGCTGACTTGAAGCCGCTTGACCAGAACCGAGCGCCAGAGCGCCGGCAATCGGTCGGGCACGTCTTCCAGGCCGCTGTACCAGGCGATGGTGCCGATGACCGGTATGCGTCCATGAACATTCATCAGCGGCAGAACGGCGTCCAGAACCTTGCCGCCAACATTTTCCCAATAAATGTCAACACCATCTGGTGCGGCAGCCGCGATGGCCTTGCGCAGGCTGCTTGCATCGTCATGTGCGCGGTGATCGATGGCGGCATCGAAGCCGAAAGTCTCTGTTGCGATGCGGCATTTTTCCGCCCCTCCGGCAATTGCAATGGTTCTGAGGCCCGCGGCCTTGGCCAATTGGCCAACCAACGATCCAACCGGACCGGTGGCCGCAGCCACAACAAGGGTTTCGCCGGCTTTTGGACGCCCGTACTCTTGCAAACCCACCCAAGCAGTCAGACCAGGCATGCCCAATACACCAAGAGCAGTTGACGCCGGCAGATCATTGTTCAGCTTGGTAACCTCTGTTGCAGGCAGCACCGCATGGCTGGCCCATCCAGTCATGCCGGTCACCTGGTCGCCAACGCTGAACCGATCATCTCCAGAGGCGGTGACCCTGCCAACGCCCTGGCCTGTCATCGTCCCGCCGATCTCGACCGAGGGCGCATAGCTTTTCACATCATCCATGCGGCCGCGCATGTAGGGATCCAGGGACATATGGCTGACAGCAATCTGCACTTCGCCTTGATCCGGTGCGGCCAACGGCGCGGTTGTCAGCAAAAAGTCTTCGGGCACTGGCATGCCTACCGGGCGGCGGGCCAGCGCGATACGGGTCATGGTATCTGTCATTGGAAACTCCTTCTTGGTCCAAGGCGCTTGCGCCTGCGGCCCCTTCTAGTGATTTGAAACTGATGGCATGGGACTGGCCGATGCTCCTGTATGCTCCATTCCCACGATGTCGCAAGGTACGTGGGCCCGTGCCCTTGGTCTCTTGGGTCGATCAATACCCGGCACTGCGGTCAACAGTGTAAAGCAATGCCTCGTCCGCTTCACTGCGCCGGATATTTTCGGCCAGGACCTGTGCGGCCGAGGCAGGCCGCGTGTCTGCTGCGATATGTGGCGTCACGGTGATCTTTGGGTGGGACCAGAAAGGGTGGCCTTTGGGGAGGGGTTCGGTCCTGAACACGTCAAGCGTGGCGTGTGCGATCTGCCCTCTGTCCAAAGCAGCTATCAAAGCGTCATCGTCGATAAGTGGGCCGCGGCCGGGATTGATCACAAAGGCCCCCTTGGGCAGCCATGACAGGGTCTGGGCGTTCAGGGTGTTCTCGGTTTCAGGCGTATCGGGCAAAAGCAGTACGACAATGCCTGCATGCGTCAGCACGCGTTTCAATCCATCTTGTCCGTGATCGCAGGTCAGGCCCTCTATTGCTTTTGCAGATCGGCTCCAGCCACAAACCGCAAACCCAAGACCCTGCAGGGACCGGGCACAGGCCTGCCCCAAGGCACCAAATCCCAGGATCGCGACGGGACGCTCTGGCGCGAGCGGGGGAATGGCCGGATCCCAGTCATGATCTGGATTAACAATATGTCGATCCATCCCCAGGTGATGGCGCAACACATGCCCTGTTACCCATTCGACCATGCCACGGGTCAGGCCTTCGCTGTCCACCATTCGGGTCAGGGGCACTTTCAGTGTCGGATTGCCGACGATCGCCTCGACCCCGGCCCAGATGTTCAGAACGGCCTTCAGGCGTGTGTAGGGCGTGAAATC
Source organism: Paracoccaceae bacterium (assembly GCA_022448925.1). GTDB lineage: Bacteria > Pseudomonadota > Alphaproteobacteria > Rhodobacterales > Rhodobacteraceae > JAKVCP01. Next base: position 51,952 of record JAKVCP010000003.1, on the reverse strand, counting down.
CTGCACGGCACTGTTGGGGGCGTAGACGATGTAATCAACATCCTGAGGCGGCAAGTCGGTCTCAAGGATGTAGTCGAGCCCATGTTTATCCAGTGCTGCCCGCAAGGGCGCTTCATATTCGGTCCAGCGTTTGGGCAGGGCGGCAAAAAGGATATTGATCGGCATAAGTTACCTCGGGCGATGGATGTGCGCGCTTTGGACAAGTCCAAACGCCACCATAAGCACAAGCATTGCCGAGCCGCCATAGCTGACCAGCGGCAGCGGCACGCCGACAACCGGTGCCAGCCCCATAACCATCGACATGTTTACCGCGAAGAACAGAAAGAACGTCAGACCGATTCCCAGGATCAACAAAGACGAAAAGCGGTCTTTGTTCTGCAGCGCCGAGACAACGCAGAATACAAGGATCAACACATAAAGTACCAAAAGGGAAAATGCGCCTATAAAGCCGAATTCTTCTGCCAATGTGTTGAAGATGAAGTCGGTATGCTTTTCGGGTAAAAAGTTAAGCCGCGACTGGGTGCCTTGCATAAACCCCCTGCCAGTCCAACCGCCTGACCCCATTGCAATTTTGGCCTGGGTGATATGATAGCCTGCGCCCAATGGATCCGATGCGGGGTCAAGAAAGGTGTCAATCCGGCGAAATTGGTAGTCCTTGAGAAGTTGCCATTCAGTGTTCCGGCTTTGGAAAACCGCAAACACAAACGCGCCTCCGGCGGCGATCACGGTTGCGAAATATGCCCAATGCACGCCGGCAAGAAACATCATCAACCCGCCTGCGGTAACCAAAAGGATTGCGGTGCCTAGGTCTGGTTGAACCAGCACAAGGAACGTCGGGACCACGATCATGACGACAGGCAACAACACCCAAAGCGGATGCGAGGTGCGCTTGAGGGGCAGCCAATCGTAATAGGCCGCCAACAGCATCACCATGGTGATCTTGGTCAACTCCGAGGGCTGTAGCCGCATGAAACCAAGGTCGATCCAGCGCTGGGCGCCCATACCGGTAACGCCAAAGAACTCAACAGCGAGAAGAAGCAAGATGGATCCTGCATAGGCGACAACGGCCATATTGCGCCAAAACCATATTGGGATCATCGCCACAATAAACATGGCGCAAAGCCCCATGGCAAAGCGCTTCATCTGTGTATCGGCCCAGGGTTCAAAGGAGCCGCCTGCCACTGAGTAAAGCATCAGAAAGCCCACGCTGGAAACAGCGGTCAGCAGGATCACCAAGGGCCAGTTCAGGAACAGGATCTTGCGCAAGCCCGAAGGCACAGTTTTGACGGTATACTCAAGATAGCTCATGCGCGGCTTTGACCTTGACCCGGCGTGCGGTCACGTTCCCGGCGCAGACGATCCTGCTGTTGTGCGATCGCATCACGGTCTTTGGCTGGATAGGCCTCAAGCGGTGGGTCATCCCCGTAAAGCGCCTGGAGTGTCACATCCCGCGCAATTGGCGCTGCCGCCGTTGAGCCCCCGCCCCCGTGTTCCACAACAACCGCAACGGCTATTTCAGGATTTTCATAGGGGGCGAAGTTGACAAACAAGGCGTGGTCACGACGGTTCCACGGCAGGTCTTCGTTGCTTGTGACCCCCTGCGCGCGTTCTGCTTCGGTGATGTTGCGCACCTGGCTTGTGCCGGTCTTGCCGGCCATGCGGAATGCATCTTCGATGATGCGCGATCCATAGGCCGTACCGCGCCTGTTGTTGCTGACCTCATACATGGCCGCGCGCACCTGGCGCAGGTGGTTTTCGTTCAGACCCAGACTTTCGCCGCCCCGCTCTGCAGTTTCGACCCCGTCGATGGATTTGACAAGACGCGGCGATACACTGCGTCCGGTCGCCAGACGAGCGGTCATAACAGCCAACTGCAAAGGCGACGTCAGAACAAAACCCTGCCCGATAGAGGCGTTGACGGTGTCGCCGACCACCCACTCGGCGCCGCGCTCGCGACGTTTCCAATCCTTGTCGGGCGCCAAACCGCTGGTTACTGCCGACATCGGAACATCAAAGGATTGGCCCAGCCCTAGCTTGCGCGCCATGGCTGCGATGTTTTCAATTCCGACTTTGACGGCAAGGTCGTAGAAGTAGACATCACAACTTTCGCGTAGCGCGTGTTCAAGGTTCATATGACCATGACCCCCGCGCTTCCAGCAGTGAAAGCGGCGGCCGGCGATGTCTAGATGTCCTGGGCACCAAACCGTGTCCTCGGGAGTGATCAGATCGGCATCCAAGGCCGCAAGCACGGTCACCATCTTGAAAGTCGAGCCGGGCGGATAGGCGTCCTGCACGGTTTTCGACGCCAGAGGGCGACGTTCGTTGTCGCGCAACACGCTGTAGTCCGCGACCGAGATGCCGCGGACGAATTTGTTTGGATCATAGCTTGGGGATGATGCAATGGCCCGCAGATCGCCCGTTTCAAGGTCCATCACAACAACCGATGCGCTTTCCGTCCCAAGCCGGGCTTGAACATAGTTTTGCAAATCGGCATCGACAGTCAATTGCATGTCTGACCCGGCGTCGCCTTCACGCCGGTCCAATTCCCGCATCACGCGCCCAACAGCATTCACTTCGACCCGTTTTGTACCGGCGCGCCCGCGCAAGTAATCCTCGTTCTTGGCCTCAACACCGACCTTGCCGATCTGAAAGCGCGGGATGCGCAGGACGGGTTCTGGGTCTTCATAGCGCGCCAGATCGCGCTCGCTGACGGGGCCTACATAGCCAGCGACATGTGCAAAATCCTGTCCCAGGGGATATACACGCGACAGACCCACATCCGCTTCGACCCCCGGCAGTGCGGGCTTGTTCACCTCGACCCGACTGACATCCTGCCAGGTGACCCGGTCGGCCACGGTGACTGGCAAGAACGGTGCACTGCGTTGCATTTCGACGATGGCGCGGTTCAGGTCGTCTTCGTCCAGTTCGATCAGCATGCTCAGCTTGGCAATCACAGCGTCGACGTCGCCGGCATCTTCACGCACCAGCGTGATCCGATAACTTGGCTCGTTTTCGGCGATCACCTTGCCATTGCGGTCGAACAACCGACCGCGCGTCGGTGGGATCAGGCGAATGTTGACTCGGTTTTCCTCGGCCAGCAGTCGGAATTCATCGGCCTGATCGACCTGCATGTAACGCATGCGGAGGCCCAAAGCGGTGGCCATCGCCAGCTGCGCCCCGGACAGGATCACCCCGCGGCGCGAGATTTTGCGAAAACTCTCAGCACTTTCTTTTGGCGATCGTCTCATGGGCGCCACCGTCCGGGATCCAATTCGCCCGGTGCAATACGGCGCACGCCGAATAGGAGGCGCGAAACCAGAACAACGAGAGGATAAACCGCAATGGTGAACAGGGTCTGCATGGTGATCAGAAACAACGGGCTTGTCGGCACAACGGTGAGTGTGAGGATAATGCGATTTAACATGACAATCCCGACCAGAACCAGAGCAACGGTCAGCCACTCCACTGCAAAGGCGGTTTCACGCTGCCGCCTGTCCCGGGCGCGCAGCCATTCGTTGGCAATGAGCACAAGGGCTGCCCAAAGCCCGGGTGGTCTTTGGAACATCAGGTCTGCCAGCAACATCACGGGGGCGACGGTGTACATGGGAACATAGTCAGGGCGCCGAAGTGCCCAGGCGAATGTCATGACAATCAAGAGATCGGGGCCAGCCCAGCGGCGTGGAAGCGTTTCAAGCGGCAGCAGTTGAAAGAAAATTATGATCAGGCCCAACAGCACATAGAGCCCGCGCATCAGCCAAAGCCAAGATGCCCTGCCATCAGCCATTGTCGTCGCCCGGCACACGCGGTTGCGGATCGTCCTGCCCGGGCAAGACCTCGGGCAGAATCAGGGCGCTGGGATTGTTCACGCGCCGTGCACCGTGGTCTCGCAAGACGCGCAGGAACTCAAGTCGTTCGTAGTCCGCAGCAAGCAGGACGCGCAGGCGCCCGCCAGGGTCAGCCGCGACTTGGCCGATCAGAAGCCCCGGGGGAAACACATCACCATCTCCGCTTGTGACAATTCGGTCCCCGGGGCGAACAAGATCGGGATTTTCAAGGAAATCAATCGGTGGCGCGACAGTATTGTCGCCCACGACCAGCGCGCGCTGGCCAGAGGGTTGAATTTCCGCTGGGATCCGGCTTGTGACGTCTGTCAGCAAGATCACCCGACTTGAATTGTTGCCAACGCCCGAGATGCGGCCCACCAGGCCAATGCCGTCCACTGTTGCCCATCCGTCAACAATACCATCCCGAGACCCCACATTGATCAGGACTGATTGGCGAAACGGTGAGCCGCTGTCGGCCAGAACAACGCCGGTGATATAGGTCAGCTTTGGGTCAAGTTGCACGTTGTTCAGATCGCGCAGCCTTGCGTTTTCCTGTTCAAGTTGAAGAGCGGCTTCTTTCCAGGCAGTCATCTGCCGCAATTCGCGCCGCAGTTCCTGATTTTGTTCGTAAATTTGACGATAGCTTTGGAAGTCGCGCAGGATCTTAACGCTGGCAGTCACAGGCGCCATCACCCAATCGAAACTGGGCAACACGCGATCGGTGACTTGAGCACGAAACCTTTCCACCCGCGGGCTGTCGACCCTCCAGACGAGAAACAGCAGGACCAGACATAACACCAGCACGCCTAGAAAAAGCCGCCGCAACGGACCCGAATAGGTTTCGCTATTTGTACGTTCCTTGGCCAAACCTGCTCCTTTAGGCGCAGACCGTGGGCTGATCAGCTGTCGTAGTCAATCGCGTGGCGCAGCTGTTTTTCATACTCCAGCGCCTTGCCGGTGCCCATGGCGACACAATTCAGCGCCTCATCAGCAATTGAGACGGCCAGCCCGGTCTGTTCGCGCAGTGCCAAATCCAGGTCACCCAAAAGAGCGCCTCCACCGGTCAGCATCACACCGCGGTCCACGATATCAGCCGCCAGATCAGGCGGGGTTGCCTCCAGGGCGGTCATCACCGCTTCGCAAATGGCCTGAACCGGCTCAGACAGGGCCTCGGCCACCTGGGCCTGGCTGATCTCTGTCTCTTTTGGCACTCCGTTCAAAAGGTCACGGCCGCGGATCTGCATAGAGCTGCCACGCCCGTCGTCGGGCATGCGCGCTGTTCCGATTGACGTCTTGATCCGTTCGGCGGTGCTTTCCCCCACCAACAGGTTTTGCTGGCGGCGCAAATAGCTGATGATCGCCTCGTCCATGCGGTCGCCCCCGACGCGCACAGACCGGGCGTATACAATGTCACCGAGCGACAGAACCGCAACCTCGGTGGTGCCGCCACCAATGTCGACCACCATGTTGCCCGTCGGATCGGTGATGGGCATTCCGGCGCCAATCGCAGCGGCAATCGGTTCCGCAATCAAACCAGCCCGCCGCGCACCCGCGCTGAGGACAGATTGACGGATCGCGCGTTTTTCGACAGGGGTCGCACCATGCGGGACGCAGACGATGATCTTTGGTTTGGAAAAGGTCGACCGCTTGTGCACTTTGCGGATGAAGTGCTTGATCATCTCTTCGGCCACGTCGAAGTCTGCAATCACGCCTTCACGCATCGGGCGGATTGCCTCGATGCTGCCTGGAGTGCGTCCAAGCATTAGCTTGGCATCTTCGCCCACCGCCAGCACCTTTTTGACGCCGTCTTTAACATGGTAGGCCACCACCGAAGGTTCCGACAGGATCACGCCCCGGCCTTTGACATAGACCAGCGTGTTCGCTGTGCCCAGATCAATGGCCATGTCTGACGAGAGCATGCCCATAAGTTTGTCCATTCCCAACATCTGCGTGTCGTGCCTCAAATAATTGATTGGCCCGCGACTCGAGATAAGCGCAGGCCCGGCCTCTTATAAGGGGCGTTTCGCACCTGCGAAAGAGGTGCACAGCGTCAAATCAGCGCGAAACCGCCGCAACAGTTGCGGCGCTAACGATGTCGGAGGCGGAAAGGTCGGTTTCGTCCATTTTTGCGTCGGCTGGGTTGCGAAGCAGGGGGCGTTATCTGCAAGATCAAGACCAAACGTAATGCCGGAGTCGCAAACCCATGAAAACCAACGTCAAAGCGCTTGTTGTCGGCGGCGGTGCCGTCGGAACCTCGATTGCCTATCATCTGGCCAAGGCAGGTTGGACAGACGTGATGCTGCTAGAGCGCGACGAATTGACCAGCGGTTCGACATGGCATGCGGCAGGTTTGTTGCCACTGTTCAATATGAGCTATGCAACAACCCACATTCACCAGTATTCGGTGGATTTCTACAAAACACTGGAAGAAGAAACCGGACTGAACGCAGGCTTTGCGGTGGTTGGCAACCTGCGGATGGCGCAAACGCAGGAGCGCATGGACGAATACATGCTCTATGCGTCTACGGCTGAAACATGTGGCGTGGCCTATGAATGGCTGACCCCCGAGCAGATCAAGGAACGCTGGCCGCTGATCGAAACCTCGGACCTCAAGGGGGCGATTTACCATACCGAGGACGGCTATATTAACCCCGCAGATGTGACCCAGGCCATGGCAAAGGGTGCGCGTCAGCGCGGTGTCACGATTGAGCGCAAGTGGCAGGCGGATGGCTTCCACTGGACCGGCTCGCACTGGGAGGTCACCTGCACAAAGATGGTCGAGCAGGGCGGCAATCTCGTCGCCTCTGACGAGCAGATCGTGATCACGGCAGAACATGTTGTCACCGCTTCGGGCAACCACGCGCAACGCACCGCCAAAATGCTGGGCATCAAGATGCCAGCCATCCCGGTTGAGCATACGTTCATCGTCATGGACAAGGACCCCGCGCTGGTAGAGTGGCGCGCGGCTGGCAACCCCGAGCATCCGGTCGTGCGCGATGCGGACCGGCAGTCCTACGCTCGCGAAGAGCGCGGGGGGTGGATCCTTGGTATTTATGAAATGGGCGCCCCGGCCCGTTTTGAACATGGTGTTCCGGACAGCTTCCGCGCGGATCTCTTCCCACTAGATCTCGACCGCATCGCCGAACAGTACATGGCCATGACCGAGCGTGTGCCATCATGCGCTGACTCCGGTCTGAAAGATGATTTCAATGGTCCGATCTGTTATACTCCTGATGGCAATCCGCTGGTTGGTCCAGCGCCGGGCCTGCGCAACATGTGGTTGGCAGAGGGCTTCAGTTTTGGCATCACCGCCGCTGGTGGAACAGGGTATTACCTGGCGCAGATGATGGTCGAGGGCGAAGCCGAAATCGACATGGCAAGCCTTGACCCCAAACGCTACAGTCAGAATTGGATGACCACCGAGTATGCGGCACGCAAAAACGAAGAGTGCTACAGCCACGTCTATATTCTGCACCACCCGGACGAAGAGCGCGAGGCCTGCCGTCCGCTGCGCACCACCCCGGTCTATGATCGTCAAAAGGCCCGCGGGGCGCAATTTGGGCAAGTCAACGGATGGGAGCGTCCGAATTATTTCGGCCCGCTTGATGCCGCGGACAATTTTGACCACGACGCACGCTCGTTCCGGCGCGGAGGATGGTGGCAGCACGCCGTAGACGAGGCAAAGGCGATCCGTGAGGGAGTCGGCCTGATCGACGCCTCGGCCTTTACCAAGCATGTCGTCAAAGGGCCGGGCGCGACGCAGTTCCTGGACTGGTTTACCTGTAACAAGCTGCCGAAAGTCGGGCGGATCAATCTGACCTACGCTTTGACCGCAGCAGGGACGACGCGCACCGAATACACCATCGTCCGGAATGGTGAAAACAGCTATTACCTGGTCTCGGCCGGTGCCTGGACCGAATACGACGCTGACTTTCTGCGTAAAGCCGCCGAAGACAAGATGGCGGAGTTTGGCTACATAGAGATCCAGGATGTCACCACCCAGTGGGGGGTCTTTGCGATTGCCGGTCCGAAGTCACGCGAAGTTCTGGCCTCGGTGATCAAAGATGCTGATCCCGCAACGGCGCTGTCGAACAAGCGGTTCCCCTGGTTGAGTGCGCGCCAGATTGAACTTGGTATGTGCCCTGTCAACGCCATCCGAGTGGCCTATACCGGCGAACTGGGCTGGGAACTGCATCATCCGATCGAGATGCAGACCTATCTTTTCGACCTTCTGGAACAGGCCGGTCAAGCGCATGGTATGAAGCTGGTCGGCGCCCGGGCTCAAAACTGGTTGCGACAGGAAAAAAGCTATCGCGCGTTTGGTACAGAGCTGGGGCGGGATGCAACTCCGCTTGAGGCAGACCTGCCGCGGTTCGTCGATCTGTCCAAAGAGTTTCACGGCAAGGCCGAGATGGAGGCCAAGGGCATCCGAAGTAAATGTGTGACGCTATTGATCGATGGGCCTGAGGATGCCGATCCCTGGGGCAGAGAGGCGCTGTATGCGGGTGAGGCGCGCGTCGGTCGTCTGACCTCGGGGGGGTATTCAGTGGCCTTTGGTCAGTCAATCGGAATGGGATACGTGCGTCCCGATCTGGCTGTCGAAGGAACGAAGCTGCAGGTCAAGATGTTCGATCGTCTGTTTGACGCCGTCGTGACATGTGACAGTCCTTATGATCCCAAGAATGAGACCATCCGCAAGGACGGCTAACCAGACCTGTCAGCGGGGGGCTTGGGACAGGATCATCTCGACCATGCCGCGCATGGCGGGCAGGTTGTCGGCAGCGTCGCGGGTGGACTGGTCTTCAAGCCCGACGTAGGCGGCATAGACAAGTCGTGCCCAAGGGTCCGGTGCCAGTCCAAGGTCTTCCAGTATTCGACGTACATAGGCAATGCGCTGCCCGTCGACACGTCGGACGGCCTCTGCCACACCCTGATGGGATCGTCCCCAGGCACGAATGGCCGTTTCCGCGCCAATCCCACCATATTGCTCGTCAGAGGGGGTTGCCGATATTTCGGCCAGCATGCGCAGCCGGCTGGCGGGATCGGGGATGCGGTTCAGCGCGTCGGCGATGTCATGGAAAGCACGTGTTTCCCATAGGGTAAGCATGGCGTCGTGAAATGCCGCGACGTCTTTGAAATGCCAGTAGAACGACCCCTTGGTGACCTTGAGGTCGCGCGCCAAGGGTTCGGCTCGCAAGGCGTGCGGGCCCTTGTGTGTGAGTGCACGAAACCCGGCAAGCACCCAGTCTTCGGCAGAAAGTTGCGGCGATTTGACCATGCCTCTCCATACGGTTCCGTATTGATTAAATCAAGGGGCATGCCTATCCGTACGCTGCCGTATGGAATCAGGAGAACGACATGACTTTGACGCTGAACCCCAAAATGGCCCTGGCAGCCGGTCTGATGGCTTTGCTAACGCTGGTCCATGTCTTCATGGGCGGGCCCGAAATAAATGCGCCCGTGCGCGCAAGCGCGCTGGACGAGGTCGTACGCTCTGTGAGCACGGTTGCTTGGCATGCGGTCACCGTGTTGCTTACCGTTTTCGCACTGGGGCTGGCTTGGGTCAGCCGCCACGCCAACAGGCCGATGGAGATCATGATGATCGCCATCCAGTTGGGTTTGGCCGGGCTGTTTTTGGTGGTTGGAATTGCCGATCTGGGGTCGGTCTGGCCGATGCCGCAGTGGATCGGTTTCCTTTTGATCCCTGCTCTTATGGTCTGGGCGAGAACGTAATATTGATGGCTGGCGCCGGACAGTTCGGCGCCGCCGCAGCTTAGCCCAGCAAACGTCGCGCGATGACCTGGGCCTGAATCTCAGCCGCGCCCTCGAATATGTTCAAAATCCGTGCGTCGCAAAGGATACGACTGATCTTGTATTCCAGCGCAAAGCCATTGCCACCGTGGATCTGCAAGCCGTTGTCGGCCGCTGCCCACGCGACGCGGGCACCCAGCAGCTTGGCCATCCCGGCCTCGAGATCACATCTGCGGTCATTGTCCTTTTCGCGAGCAGAGAAATAGGTCAGCTGACGCGCCACCATAATTTCAACAGCCATCATTGCCAGTTTTGACGACACGCGGGGGAAATTGATAAGTGACTTGCCAAACTGTTTGCGATCCTCGGCATACTGCATGGACAGATCAAGTGCCGATTGGGCCACGCCAACTGCCCGTGCGGCAGTTTGTATTCGTGCGCTTTCAAAGGTCTGCATGAGTTGCTTGAAGCCTTGGCCCTCTTTACCGCCAAGCAGATTCTCTCCCTTGACCTTGAAGTCGTCGAACCCAAGCTCGTATTCCTTCATGCCGCGATAGCCCAGCACTTCGATCTCGCCACCGGTCATGCCGTCGGTAGGAAATGGCACGTCGTCCGTGCCTGGTGTTTTCTCCGCCAGGAACATGCTGAGCCCCTTGTAGTCGGAACTTTCAGGGTCCGTTCGGGCCAAAAGCGTCATCACATGGGTTCGGGTCGCATGGGTGATCCAGGTCTTGTTTCCGGTGATCGAATACGTCCCGTCTGCATCCTTGACGGCGCGGGTGCGCAGACTGCCCAAGTCTGACCCCGTGTTTGGTTCGGTGAAAACAGCGGTTGGCAGCTTCTCACCGGATGCGAGTGCCGGAAGCCATTTTGCCTTCTGTTCCTCCGTCCCGCCGGCCAGGATAAGCTCTGCCGCGATTTCCGTTCGCGTCCCAAGCGATCCAACGCCGATATAGCCGCGCGACAGTTCTTCTGACACGACGCACATTGAGGCCTTGCTCATGCCAAGTCCGCCGTACTCTTCGGGGATTGTCAGACCGAACACGCCCAGATCCGCCAGCTCCTCGATGATTTCCATCGGGATCAGATCGTCCTGCAAGTGCCATTCATGCGCATAGGGCTCAACCTTTTCCGCGGCATAGCGGCGGAATTGGTCACGAATCATTTCAAGCTCGTCATCCAGACCGCTTGCCCCGACGGTCCCCTCTGCTGACCGCTCTCGCATCAATTCAACCAAGCGCGATCGCGCGGCCTCTGTGTTGCCGGTCTGTGTCAGGATCATCGTCGATGGCGTCATCAACACGCCCATCTCGTCTTGGGTTAGGCCAAGATCCTGCAAGCGCAGGATTTCGCCCTGGCTCATGGGGATGCCGCCGTAGATCTGCCAAAGGTATTCACCAAATGTGATCTGAAGCAGCAACTGTTCCATTTCACCGAATTTGCCTGTTTCATCCAGCGCGGTTGCCCAGCCCTGCATCTGCTGCAGGGCCTCTGCATATGTCGCGAGCCAAGCCAGGCCATGCGCCGCTGTCTGATTGGCCTCAATCAGATGCGCTGCAACCCGACCGTCCAACTCAACCAACGACCGAACCCGCGCACGAGCGGTGTCGACAACCGTTGCAACCGGGGCCAGTGCCGCACCGGTAAGGGTCAGAAGGTCTGGCAGAACGATACCGACCTGGGGTGTAAGATCCTGTCCGTCATGAGCCATGAATCACATCCTCCTTTTGCTGCGCTCCGGCATAACGACTTTGCATCCGCAGCGCAACAAAAATACCAATACACAAAGCAATTGGTTCTAAAATTACGCGCTGATTTCTGCAGCGCGGCAGGGTCAGACCTGCTATGAGGACAAACAGATGGTAAATGTGTACATAATCGACCCCCTTATGTTTGCGTGCTGTTGTGCGATGGCGCTGATTGCGGGCGTGGTGAAGGGTGTGGTGGGTTTTGCCATGCCGACCATTCTGATCTCTGGTTTGGGCAGCCTGATTGCACCTGAGCTGGCACTGGCCGGGTTGATCCTGCCAACTCTGGTCACAAATGGGATGCAGGCCCTGCGGCAGGGGTGGTCGGCCGCTGCAGACTCGATCAGCCGATTTCGTGTATTCTTGCTCGTTGGTTTGGTCACTCTGCTGGCCGCCGCCCAATTGGTGCCCGTTATGTCCTCGGCCGTGATGTTTCTGATCATCGGTCTGGTTGTCACGGGACTGGCCAGTGTCCAGTTGTTGGGGTGGAAGCCCAAGATGTCCAAAGGGGGCGGGACCCGCGCCGAGGTTCTGGTGGGCGGATTGGCTGGTGTGATTGGCGGGATCTCAGGGTCCTGGGGGGCTCCGACGGTGTCCTATTTGACAGCTATCGGCACTGAAAAGACCGAGCAGATGAGAGTTCAGGGGGTCATCTATGGTCTTGGCGCGGTAGCGTTGACAGTCGCGCACATCTGGTCGGGCATTTTCAATTGGACCTCTGCGCTGTTTTCATTGGCACTGGTGGCCCCGGCGGTGCTGGGCATGTGGATCGGAGGGCAAATGCAGGACCGGATTGACCAGGCGGGATTTCGCAGGGTCACGCTCTTGGTGCTTTTGCTTGCCGGGCTGAACCTGGTCCGCCGTGGATATATGTCGTGACGATCAAGAGGTCAGATCGCCTGCGCACAGGGCCGCGTAATTTGGCGCTTGGCCTGGCGCCACGATTTCAAAGGTGGCAGTGTACAGAGTTTCATCCATCGTACTGACCGTGAAAGTCCAGGTGCCGACCGCCAATTCACGCGGGATATCAAAGCTGTAAGCGACGATCGATCCGCCGGTGCCGCCAATCGTCGACATGTAGCGCTGTGTGGTGGTCCCGGTGTGTTGGAATGGTGGATGAGTCACGGTGACTTCGACCGGATCATAAAATGCGCCGTCAAGCGTTTCGACCTTGATACCAAAGCCGATCCCAAGAAGTGCCGGAATGACATTGGTTTCGGCAAGAAAGTCGGGAGAGCGCTCGAACAAATTGATTTCCCCAGCCTCAGTATTGGGCGCTGCCAGAGTATCAACGGTCTCTTGCTTGCAATACACTCCCTGTGCCAGTGCCAGCCGTTCCGGATCATAGGCCAGTGACAGCGTTGCAGCCGAACTTGCACTCGACAAAAAACACCCAAGAACGGTCAAACGAAACAGCATAAAAACATCTCGAAATAAACTGGTTTCGCGGAAGGTTAGCGACTGATCCCAAGGAATCAAATAAAAAGACGATGTCTGAATTCCGTGTTGGTAGCGCCATTGAAACAATGGTCAGTCCTGATTGTGCAGCAATATTGGGCGACCTAAATTTGCAAACACAAGATTTTCCGGATCTGAGGGCGACTGGGGTCAAGTCAATCGTAAAGGTCGGAACTGCTGGGATGAACAGTGCTTCCGTCATGACGCGCATGAGCAGGAAATCGTGATCTCAGGCCGGGAGCCGATCACTGTTCCGGCCTGCGTGGATCTGAGCGATGGCTATACGGCCAAGGCGGAATTTGCTGTGCTGCTTTTAGCAGCGCGAAAGACTCCTCTGGAGGAAAGACAGGCCGAGGGCTCATATGACGGTGGCGCCTCTGGTGAACCTGTGTCTTTGGAGAGAATTTACAAGCATGCTTTCAAGGCGTGTCGAAGGGCCCCTCAAACGCATCTTTTGCCCATGAGGCTTCGCTCACAAAGTGCCAAGTTACATTGCCATCCACATACTTTGTGGAGCCCCTTTGAAGAGGCAAAGGAACGCTTTCAAGCGCGAGTGCGGGGCGTTCTCACTCTGTACGTGAAACGCCTGATTGATCTTCCGGCTGCCTTGTTTGGTGCCTAAAGCGACGTGAAACAGGTCAGCGGCTTTCAATGAGCCAATAGATCTGCGTTGGAAGTGATGACTGGACACTTGGTCATGCAGCCGGTTTCCTTGCTGCAGCGCAGGATCGGACACTTTGGCCACGCCGGAACCTGTCAATGATGCGCATCGCGCCACCGCAAAAGGGTCAGCCCCTGTGACAATCCCCAAATGTAAGACACTCGGTTTTTGCGCAGAATACATCAAGATAATGACTACATTCCCGCTCGTATTGTACGCCGCTGGCGCAAATCAGGGTGAGACGTGGTCATGCGCTGCGCTTTGCACTTAGGTCTGCCATGGGAGACGAGGCGAACTCTCGGCCCTATTGTCCCAATGTCTCCTCTTGGAATGGTGTTGCGACACATAAGCGACATACTGATCAACTTGAGCCTGCATGTGATGAACCTAGGCGCTTTCCAACCCAAGCAACGCATCGATCACGCCAGCCAAATCTGTGTCGGTCAGACCAACTTTCTCTTTCCCTAAAGTCATAAGACCGATCGCAGCGGCATAAGTAAATTTCGCCAAACTTTCAGACTTTTCTGGTACCTCAATCGCGTCTTTGACGATGGAGTGCACAACAGCAAGCCGCATTTGATCCAAACGTTCAATCTGAAGACCAACGTCCTGATGCACGCGGCCCCACGCGCGAAAGGCGCGCTCCAGTTCAAAATCCGCTTGCTGGGTTGCATGCATCAAAAATTGCAATTTTTGATGTGGGCCATGGTTTGATCCCAACGTGGATGCAATATTTTCGCTGACTGACCAGAACTCAGCAATCAGCGCCGCGTGAAACGCATTCAAGTCTTCAAAGTGCCAATAAAAGGACCCCCGCGATACATTGAGCCTTTTGGCCAGTGTGCCGGCCTTCAGCTGCGAATATCCCTCGTTCTTTAGAACTTTCAGGCCGAACTGGACCCAGTCATCTTTCGTCAATCGTTTCATTTTGCCACCATACACTAGTGTCTTGAATTACTCCAATAAGACCACTACAAGACACTAGTGTATGGTTGGAGGGGTTGAATGATCAGACTGTCTAGAAGGACATTCGCAGCGGGAAGCATCGCTTTCATCGTCATTGGTATCATGCATACCTATGTTCACTTCGCGGAATTGGCCGGGGATGACCTAAGGGCACGTTTTTTGGGGATCGGACCGGTCGCGTTGCAAGGAAGCGCGGTTTCGGCATGGGACCTTTTCCAAGGCATCTCGCTTTTGATGGGATTCTTTTCAACGGCTTTGGGACTTATCCTGTTGGCTATTCTGATTCAGGTTCCTCGGACGCATGTTCCCCATTGGTTCATCAGCCTGACGACCTGTGTCATACTGCTGGCCATTTCTATTGTCGGCGCGCTGTTTCTATCAAATTTCCAGCTGATTGGCGGGTTAATCGGCATTTTGTGCTTTGGTTTGCCAGCCTATAGCTTTGGACGTTTCTAAGACCGGACGATGGTCATCAGTTAAACCAAGCTGACACTCGATTTTTCTGCGGAGTCGGTCTAATTGAGCTGAAAATGCCCTCGCTGCGGGACGCTCAGATGTCAGCTTTGGGGTATTGCGCTGAACAACTCTTGCGTGATCGAGGCATGAAGTGCCGTTTCAACTCAAGATCATGTGTCGCGGTCGATTGATCAGTTCGTAGATCTTGGCACTATTCGGACTCATCCTGCGGAGCGCTAAAGCCACACCAATCGCCCGTTCACATACCCTGAGCTGCTGATCCGTATGCTGTAAGGTAGATATTACTTGGGCATCCGTTCTTGGCGGCGGCTTTGCGAAGAGGTGCGGCTAAACCTCGCCCTCCGATGGTTCTGCGGCCTTGATCTAAATGACCGGCTGCCAGAACACTCTACCGTTTCCAAGAACCAGCATCGCAGATTCCGCGGGGGTGACTTGCTGCGCCATCTGTTCGACAAGACCGTCTTCCGTTGCATTGAGGAGAGTTTGGTCAACGGCCAGCAGATGGCGATTGATGCCAGCCAGATAGAGGCGGACGCGAACAAACAGAACTCGGCGCCAAAGAAAGAATGGGATGAAGCGGGCATCCACCCGGCAGATTGACCCAGCCCCCTGAGATCTCGCCACTGAGGTGGAAACAAACCGTCCAAACGAAAGGTGGACCATATTTCAGACGGACAGATCATCGGAATGATAAATAAATATGAAACGGGTGTTAAAGCCCAAGAGCTGTGCTTCTTTTCTGGGATCAGTGATGCGACCTTCTGTAAGTAGAAAGCAAAGTTTGGCGGCATGAACGCCTCAGATGCCAGGACACTTCGTGCTCTGGAAGACGAGAACAACAAGCTGAAACGCATGTTGGCGGATGCGATAATGGTTGATGCCGCGCTTGAGGATCGCGCGACAAAAATGACTGACGCCTGATGTGACGCGGCGTGTCTGAGCGTCGGGCGCGTGATTTGTTGGACCTGCACAGGTCCGTCTTTCAGTATCAGAAGCAGGAACAGGGCGATGATGCTCTGCGAAAGAGGTTGCGCGAACTGGCGAATGAACATCGCTGGTTCGGCTATCGCCGTTTGGGTATCCTGCTCACCAGAGAGGGCTTTGACATGAAACACAGGACGGTAATTCAGTGCGCCGCAGACGGCCACGTCAATGGGCTCTGAGCACTCGCCGACCTGTTCTGATGCCGGATCGCGCGCATCAGCGACGGTCGTTGGACTTCGTTTCTGATGCCTGTGAAGAGGCCCAAAGGTTCCAGTGCTGTGTTTCTCGGATGAGTGGGCCCGTGAGGCACTGGCAAAGGTTGTGGATCGTTCCTTGTCTGAGAAGCGATTGCTCCGTGAACTGGACGATCTGATCCGCTGGCATGGTCACCCGGGTATGGTTGTCTCTGATAATGAAACAGAGATGACATCGCATGCCGTCTTGAAGTGGTGTCAAGACTGAGGTGTGAACTGGCAAGACAGTGCGCCGGGCAAACAAATACAAAACGCATTTGTGGAAAGCTTCATAGGCAAATTGCGAGATGAACGCCTGAAGGAACACATCTCCGGCAATCTTGCTGAAGCAGGCAAGATCATTAAAAACTGGGGCACTGATTACAGCAAACGACCGCCATTCATATCACTTGGCGGACTGGCTCCAGTCGTGTGCGCCACTCTTTATCGTGCCCCCCCTGTTTGGCTTGAGCGACGCACAGTCTCCGCTCAGCAGGCCTGGACAGCAATAAAAACACAGCAAAGAACAGAAACGGGTTCGCCATCCAAACGGCCCGGATCAAAGGGCTGGGTCACCAGGTCAATACGCCATCGCTCACCCAGTAGGCCTCAAAGTGTCGCAAAAGGCGCTCGATTCCAGATGTTTGCTTCAACAGAATATCACAAGACCATTAAAAATTCCGTAAGTCTAAATTTTTGAAATTTTGGAGCGCTGCTGTCTTTACCGTCCATCAATCAGACGCCTCACCTAGGCCATCGCAGACAAAACCTAGATTATCAGCGCCTCATGTTACGCCCACGGCCATTGTTGAGCGGATCCCGTCGGGGATTCATCTTGCGAAACCAGCATGATAGTTGAGCGGCATGAGCAGCTGGTCCCCCACGAGGTACAAAGCCACGAACTGGTCGGCTGAAAAAAATGGTCTGAAGGGACGTAGATCGCTGTCGATCTGGTTTAATCCCGAAATGGTTTCGCCGCCGTCGCCAGAAAACCCTGAACGTGAACCGCAATATCTAGGTGGGACCGCTCCGGTGACCCTTTGCTGATTTGTGCAACGTAGCCAAGCCCTCGGATCAATTCAAACCGCAGGTCTGAACACTTGTATTTCGTGTTAGGCCAAAGGCTCATGCACCCCACCGGTTATGCTGAAATCACTTCTTGGCTTAATTTTCAATTTGCATACTGAGGCTCTACCGAGGGCTGCGTAGTAGATACCCCACACCACGGATTGTCTAGAAACTTTCCTCTAGGTTTGGGTCGATAGCTAGTTTTTTTCGTAACCGGCTTACCAACCCATCGATGGACCTGTCATATCCCGCCCAGTCGCGGCCCCTGATTGAATAAATAAGCTGATCTCGCGCCAGCACCCGATCCAGGCCCTTCAAGAAGGTGATCCAGAGATCAAACTCCAACTTGGTGAGATGCACTTGCTCATCGGCTGGAGAAAATATCCTGCGAGCGTTTGGCTCCGTACGCCAACCTGCGAAATTTATTTCTGAACCCTCTAGATCAGTTTCTGTAATGCGCGAGTGCTGAGGCTCAATTCGGCGCAGCAAACTCTTGATGCGTGCAATGAACTCTGATCGTGCAAAAGGTTTCACAACATAGTCGTCTGCTCCAAGTTCTAAAGAAACAACTTTGTCTACCTCGTTCAACTTTCCCGAAAGTACCACGATACCTGCTGAACTGAATTGGCGAATCTTTCGGATTATTTTGTGTCCATGACCGTCAGGCAGCAACAGATCCACCACAAACCGGTCAATGTGATGATCTCTTAGCTGTTGATCGAATTGTAAAAGTGTTCGTGCGAAAAGAGCTGAAAAACCCTGCTCATGCAGAACCTCCGCAACCTCTTCAGATAGTTCTATATCATCGTCGACAATTAAAATATTAGCCTGTCTCATTTAACGGTCTCTCACGATTGCGTTCATGTACAGCTCCGCTTGCAAAGAAGTCCTTAGCGTCCCGAGGCAATTCCGCTACGCAATGCCTGATAATTTCACAATCATGACGCACAATTACACACAAAATTCAAATTTGTTGACCCAAAATCACAAAAACAAAACCTAAAGCACTATGGTTGACCAGACGTTAACTTCAACCCGCTATCAAAGTGAAAATTGAACATTAAAAATGTCGAAACGGAAAAATTGTAAAAACCGATTTATCAAATAACCAAAGTGATTGAAAAATTGAAATTCACAGAAGCAGGTTAAAAATTCTGTGTGGGATATGTTTTTGCATCCTTACATACTTGGGAAACGTTTTGGACGTCGATATGTTTTTTGGCGCAAACTTCCTTTTTGGATCCATCTTCGTTTGGTTGGCTTTGATCGTTTTGGGCCCGTTCTGGGCCATTACGTCAGCATTCGTTGGCTCATTACAAACTTTCGAACTTTTGAGCCATTGGTATGCAGTAATAATATACACATCAGAAGCAGCTTTCGTTGCTATGTTTTTCAAGATAAGCTCAGTCAATCGACTAACAATCCAAGTACTGGGATATTGAGTAACTGTAGGAGTACCTGTAGGGTTACTTGTTTTCTCCCACGCCCTCGATCTTCCTTGGTCAACCTCTCTATTGGTATCTTCAAAGCAAGCGCTAAATGGATTGGTAAACGCAATGACCGCAGCTTTGACAATATCCTCAATCCTATTCTTTTTTCAGCTTAAAAGCTTCCAAGATTCTTAAAGGAATCGAACTCATACAGTGGTTTGCTTCAAGCTATACTTGGAATAGCGTTTCTCGCACCACTATTATTGTCTGAAGTCTATGACCTTCGGCGAAATTTTGAGCGAAGCGTAGCAACTGATCTTTCTCAATCAGAAGAAGATTTACTTAGGTAAGCGAAAAATGTGTAAGCCTTCCTTAAGCTAGAAACGCTTTACTGGGGAGATAGTCACGCCAGAATGGATTTAATCAACAATGATCTCCGCATACAACAACTAATCAGCGCAGATACTTCAGCTGCCCCTTCAGAAATTTATCAAGTGTTTAGTGATGGAAGCGCTGAGTTCATCTATGGAAATGAGTTATTGCCAACGCGGAAACGAGACATAACTTTCCAAGACCTCCCAGACAGCAAGGAACATGACGCATTTATGGCTGGCTGCAAGAATGATCAATTTGCTTCATTATACACCGTCGGAGAAAAATCCCAATTATTTACGTTCGTTTGGTCACCTGACGTTGCAAGATCAGTATCGTATTCACATATCTCTGAAGAGTTGCAAGTTTTATGCATCCATGACTCAGTCTTGGATCCAGATGAAGTTCTCAAGCGCACGACTGTTATTGTAAAACGCGACGATTCAACGGCTTTTCCAGTCCTTCAATCTTGGTTAAATGCCCATGTCCAAGCGCGGACATATTAGCGATCTCTAATGCCCGGAATGATTGAAATGAGTCATTCGCTACGTCACAGAATAACGCAGATACAGCAAGACACGTCGGCCGCCGTTCAAAGACTTTTTGTTCTAGCAGCATTCATTATTATTGTCGGACAGATACTTCACATGCTTTTTCGTAAATGGGTTGAGAAAATTGCAAGAGTTTCTGAGGCTTACTTGCTTCATCGCATGCCCTCAACGCATTCAATTGATCCAAATTTCAAGGAAGATCGCGAAATAACAAGATGGTTAAGTAGATTTGCACGGGCCGTTGAAACTGAAGAGCAGCGTCGATTTCTTGCGCAGCGCAATTTTCGAATGTTACTTTTCAAGGCATCGACACCAGTGTTTGGAACGAACCAAAAAGGTCAGATTGTAGTGTGGAACCCAGCTTTGCAAGATCTTACTGGATATTCCGAAGATGAAGTTGTTGGCCGATCCATTTCTGAACTGTTTGATAATGCCACAGCATCCTCTCAAGTTCAGGGCGAACAACCAGTTGCTGATTTTATGATCGATATCGAAAGTAAAAGTGGGGAATCTGTCCACCTCGTTGTGAGTCAACTCGTTATTCGCACAACTGAAACGCCAATTGATCAAGCCGACTATGCTTCAGAAAACATTGAGAATTCTACCTTATACTTTATTGCACAGAATCTTAGTGAATTGAAAAGGGCCCAGGCCAAGCTGATACACGCTTCACGCCTTGCAGCCTTGGGAGAAATGGCAAGTTCATTTGCACACGAACTTAATCAGCCTTTGAATGTTATAACCTTGTCAGCTGGAGCTTTATTGGAAAACTCCAAAAACGGCTCAGTATCAATCGATTACTTGATAAGCAAAGCCGAGCGCATTGAACAACAAGCCATTCGCGCCGGCAAGGTCATTCAAGGAATTAGAAGTTTCGTTTTAAAAATTGGTGATGAAGAAAGTGGTGCATTTGATCCCGTGTAGCGAACATACTCAGCTATCGATTTAATAAGCGAACAGCTTCGCCTTGATAATGTTGAGGTAAACATTTCTGAACCTTCAGCTCAAATAAGCGTTATGGGCCGACCGATGCTGTATGAACAAACGATGGTCAATTTACTTGTCAAAGATAGGCAGGCAATGGCGCACCAAGACGTTTCGACGCGCTTTGTAAACATTTCATTTTCTGTTCAATCAGGCAATGTCACTATCTTAATACGTGATACAGGTCCAGGCATCCCCAAGAAATTTATTAATCGTGTGTTCGACCCTGCTTTCTCAACGAAAAGAGCTGAAAGTGGTAGCGGTATTGGACTTTATATGAGCAAAACTGTTATTGACGAGATGCATGGATGCATCAAAGCGCTAGATGTGGATCTCGGGGCATGTATTGAAATAGTACTTCCAAAGATCTCTACTTGATCCGGAGAGTGATACTTTATGCAAGCATCATGGTTTAAGGCCTTAGTCGTAGATGATGAAAAGATCGTTGTCGAAGAAGTTGCGGAAGCAATATCTTTAATCGGTGGAGAAGTGGACGCATTTACAAATCCTGTAGAGTGTTTAGGGTTTTTGGAAAACGCTCAGAAAGAATATGACATAGTTATAGTCGACTTGGCCATGCCACGTATAAATGGTCTCAACTTCCTTAAGGTCGCGGATAGTCTTTTTTCCAATTCGCCGAGAAAATTTATCATGACTGGCCTTGCTGAAATTAACGGTAAGGAAATAGAAAGTTGTCTGATGTTAACAGTTTTACATAAGCCACTTAGTTTTGGGGATTTAAGGGAAAAAATTGGGCACCTCCTGCACTCAGAAACGCAGAGCAGATGCCCCAGTAAAGGCGGAGTGACTTGAAACAAAACAATCAATCCGCGTCTTTCCGGCCGCTAGGGGTGCTGGTGCTCCGTGAGTGGCGCCTTAGCGAGCCGGTTTGGCTGTGTTATTTCCTTGTCTTTTGGCAATGTTCGTTGACGGAGTCCCGGCGGAAATTATCAAACTTGTTTTCCCACCTCATGTTTGCTTCAACAGCGGTTTGTAGCGCGGTCGATAGCTCTAGCCTTGTAGTCGGTTCGCTCTCAACACAGTCTGCGTAGAGCTTAGGAATGCTGACATTGCTTTGAAATTTCCTGTTTTTTGCCAAAGCCATAACCAAAACTGGTATCTTCACATCCATCATCCGCAGTAGTCGGATATGTGCCTCAAGTCTGTCCTCGTCCAGAGGTTGATCCAACCTTACGATGATCATAGCCCAGTCCTCGGGATCTTCCAAAACGACCTTGAAGGTAGTTTCGAGAGAGGCAGAGCAGGCAACTTCAAACCCTAAGTTTTCAAGGCCGAGAACAATTTTAAAGAAGGTTTGCTCTTCGGATACAACGCAGGCAATATTCTTCGCGTTAAAGGCTTTTGCATCGAATAGTTCTGGCTGGTTAGGTTCGACCGGTTTCGGGATCTCTGGGTTTCGCGGGCTTTCTAGTCTATCAACGTGCACTGGCTTATCCTTCAATCTTGTCCAGATAGCTTACGCAAGAAGTGTTTTCGCAGTTCGACAGAACAGTCCAATTCTGTGTAGTTTTAGTGCAAAATGGAACTGAACGGCGGCAGCCCCAATTTGAACTCCAAGTACCAAGTTTTCAAGGATTTAGAGCTGGCCCCCATTTGGCATTCGGCATCCTTTCAACCAAAATGGTGAAGGATCTATCGGAGATTTATGAGATTCCGCTGCTTTGTCGTTAACTCCCTGGCATTCAAGACCAAACCATCAAGATCGGGGCGCGGATTGTTCGTTATGCTCATAAGATCCCCTTCCCAATAGCGCGGCCCCGCACCACCGTCAGTGATATGGTGTTTGATGATGCAGCCGGGCCGGATTTTTCTGATTGCCGAGACGGGATGCTGCCCCTCAGGCCGTCATGAACAGCCAAAAGTGGAATTCATTTATACAAAACAATGCGCCCAGACTGGCTATGCGCGCCGCTGCATCTAATGAAAATTCCCAGAAACAGATAAAAGACAGTATGAGCCCCCACCTGTATAATGCACAGGTGGGGGCAAAGTATGCAATGCGCCTGTGTCAGCCGATAATGGCGTTAAAGGTCGCAGAAGGACGCATCACAGCGGCGGTTTTGGCCGGATCGGTGTGATAATATCCGCCAAGGTCAGCTGTGCCGCCCTGTGCGTTTGTCAATTCGGACAAGATTGCCTCTTCACCATCGGCCAATGCTTTGGCAACGGGCGCAAAATGCGACGCCAACTCGGCATCATCGGTTTGTGCCGAAAGGGCCTCAGCCCAGTAGCGGGCGAACCAGTAATGGCTGTCACGGTTGTCGGGTTGGCCGACTTTTCGTTCGGGGCTGCGATTGTTGTCTAAGATGCCTTGGGTCGCTGCATCAACCGCTTGGCCCAGCACGCGGGCTTTTTCGTTGCCGCGCGCGTCTGCAAGGAACTGCAGGCTTTCGCCCAGGGCGCAGAACTCGCCAAGCGAATCCCAGCGCAGATGGTTTTCGGACTGCAGTTGCTGGACGTGCTTGGGCGCTGAGCCTCCCGCGCCAGTTTCGAACAGGCCCCCGCCTTGCATCAGTTTCACGATCGACAGCATTTTTGCAGAGGTGGCCAATTCAAGGATCGGGAACAGATCCGTAAGATAGTCACGTAGAACGTTACCGGTGATCGCGATGTGATTATCGCCCTTGGTGATGGTTTCAAGCGCTTGCCGGGTTGCCTCGCGCGGGGCGAGGATCTGGAATTTGTCGGATACACCCTTGGCCTCTAGGATCGGGGTGACATATTTGATCAGCTCTGCATCGTGCGCGCGGGTTGCATCCAGCCAGAATACCGCTTCGCAGCCTTCGGCTTGTTGGCGATCGATTGCCAGGTTTACCCAGTCTTCGATTGGTGCTTTACGCGCCGAAGCCGAGCGCCAGATATCGCCTGCCTGTACCGCGTGTGAATGCAGAACTGTGCCGTCTTCGAGGACCATTTTGACAGTGCCTGCCTCGGCGATTTCGAACGTGGTCGGGTGTGAGCCGTATTCCTCAGCTTTCTGCGCCATCAGGCCGATGTTTTGCACGGTGCCGGCTGTGGCGGGGTTGAGTTTGCCGTTGGCCTTGAAGAAGTTGATTGCTTCGTCATAGACCGGTGCATAGCTGTTATCGGGGATCACGCAAACACAGTCCGCTTCTTGACCGTCAGGCCCCCAGCCTTTGCCACCGCCGCGGATTAGAGCCGGCATTGAGGCGTCGATGATAACATCGGACGGAACGTGCAGGTTGGTGATGCCTTTGTCGCTGTCGACCATGTACATTGGCGGGCGGGTTGCTGTGACGGCGTCGATTGCGGCCAGGATCTCTGGCTCGTCCGCCACCTTTTCCAGCAATGTCCCGAGGCCAGCATTGCCCGTAACCCCCAGAGCGTCCAGCTTGTCGCCAAACTGTTCGAAGACAGGGGCCAGCCAAGCCTTGACCGCATGGCCAAAGATGATTGGGTCAGACACCTTCATCATGGTGGCTTTCATGTGCAACGAGAAAAGTACGCCCTCGGCCTTGGTCTTTTCAATCTCATCCGCAAGAAACGCGTCCAGAGCGGCAGCCGACATGAACGTGGCGTCAACAACCGTACCTGCTGGATAGGTCAACCCGTCCTTCAAGATCGTTTCACCCGCGTCTGTCTCCAGCACGATTTTTGCACCGGTCTGTTGGCCGAGAGTTGCCGAAACTTCGTTCGAGCGGAAATCGTTCCCATCCATCGCAGCAACCCGGGTTTTGCTATCAGCAGCCCAATCGCCCATGCGATGTGGATTGTTTTGCGCATAGGACTTGACGGCTTTGGCTGCCCGGCGGTCAGAGTTGCCTTCACGCAGAACCGGGTTCACGGCCGAGCCTTTGATCGCGTCATAGCGCGCGCGCGCTTCGCGCTCAGCCTCTGTTGCGGGCTCTTCAGGATAGTCAGGAAGATCGTAGCCCTGTGTTTGCAATTCTTTGATGGCAGCCACCAACTGAGGGACCGAGGCAGAAATATTGGGCAACTTGATCACATTGGCTTCTGGTGTTTTCACCAGCCGGCCGAGTTCAGCCAAGTCGTCGCCTTGACGCTGTGCGTCTGAGAGCTTTTCTGGAAAGGCTGAAATAATGCGGCCGGCCAGCGAGATGTCCTTGGTGCCAATGCTGACACCCGCCGCCGCTGCGAACTTTCGAATAACTGGAAGGAAGGACGCAGAGGCCAGCTCTGGCGCTTCGTCAACCTTGGTGTAGATGATATCGGGGGAGGTCTGATCTGACATGGTGCACACCTTTCTTGATTTGCCCCCTCCTTAGTGCACTTCTTTCCAATCGTCTACAGCATACATTTGTATACAATCATCAGGATTGCAAAACTTGACCTATACGCCGGTCAGAAAATCTTCAAAAAGCGCAGGAAAGCTTTTGGCGACAGGTCCCATTGATAAAGGCCTGTGTCGGGTACGGACCACTTTACGCACAGACGGCAACACATTGGCGGGATGGGCGCGCTGCTCATTTTGAACACATATCCCTGTGGACCCGATGAAAATGTCTGAGACACTGCGGGCCTCTTCCTGCTGACAATCGCTGCTTCAGACCACGGCAAGAACCAGACCAAGTTGATCTTCCTCAGAACGCCTTTTCGGATTCGCCTGTCGAACTTTGCGCCTCACCGCCTTCAGGTCGCAACACAACGGTCCCAGATTTGGGTGCAAAGGACGGCGTCCTGATCCTGCCCCCTTTAACCGGAAACCGAAGCACTCTGGATCTTGGCTCTGGTGAACTCAGGAGGAGGTTTCTATTTCAGGCCGTTTTGTGGGTGTTTTCCGATCATGAGCATAAATCAGGGAGCCCCGGCAGACCGCTCCGCCAAGTCAAAAGAGAACCTCCAATTCGTCCGAGCACCCACACAGGTATGAGCATATCACGAGGACCTTACCATCATGGTTTGGCTCAGGCTGTTCAAAGCCGGATCATCAAAGCAGCAGGGTGTTGCGCTCCATGAAACGATAAACGCCCTAGTGAGTGCCGTGGCACGGTCTTTGCACCGCAGTCGCTGGGCCAAGATGGCAGCGATCCAAAGATAACCACGAGTTGGGCGCATGGCCACCACCAGCTGAAGCGCGCCAAGACAAGCGCGTCTTCGGCTTTAGGATTGCGCCGGCGCGGCGGCCCGCCCACTGCAGAGTTTTGTGACGGTTGGACAGCGGGGTGACGACACCGAAACACGGGCATTGCCGGATGGCCTGCCTCACACCGGCCACTTGATGGCAGACCGTGAATAGGATGCGAACTGGTCTCGCCAAAGCGGGAACATGCAACAGCTAATACCGCTCAAAGGCCGTTGCGCTGAAGCGAAAACGCACTGAGTACCTTGTGCCGCAACAAAAATTCGCAGTAACGTTTCGCAAACAACTACAGGATCATTGTCCGTGGCCCACGACAAAAACCGCCCCCTAACCCTCCGCGATGTCTCAGAAGCCTCGGGCGTCTCGGAAATGACGGTCAGCCGCGTGTTGCGAAACCGTGGCGACGTATCCGCGGCCACACGCGAAAAGGTGATGGAGGCGGCAAAGACGTTGGGCTACGTTCCCAACAAGATCGCCGGTGCATTGGCCAGCCAACGGGTCAACCTTGTGGCGGTCGTCATTCCATCATTGCGCAACATGGTTTTTCCAGAGGTTCTGAACGGCATCAGTTCAGTGCTTGAAAAAACCGAGTTGCAGCCAGTGGTTGGGGTCACCGACTATCTGCCCGAAAAAGAAGAGCGTGTGCTCTACGAAATGTTGTCATGGCGCCCGTCCGGCGTCATCATTGCCGGGCTGGAACGGTCAGATGCCGCCCGTGCCATGTTGCGGGCCAGTGGTATACCTGTCGTGGAAATCATGGATGTGGACGGCACGCCGATCGACTCGGTTGTTGGCATTTCCCATCGAAGGGCCGGACGCGAGATGGCGCGCGCCATCTTGAAGGCTGGATACAAGAAAATTGGCTTCATGGGCACGAAGATGCCTTTGGATCACCGGGCACGAAAGCGCTTTGAAGGCTTTACCGAGGCGCTTGCCAAAGGCGGTGTCGAGGTAACCGATCAAGAGTTCTACTCAGGCGGTTCCGCGCTTGCCAAGGGGCGTGAAATGACCCAGACCATGCTTGAGCGCTCTCCTGATCTCGACTTCTTGTATTACTCCAATGACATGATCGGCGCCGGCGGAATGCTGTACCTGCTAGAGCAAGGCATCGACATTCCCGGGCAAATTGGGCTGGCCGGCTTCAATGGGGTCGAATTGCTGGAAGGAATGCCGCGTCAGCTTGCCACAATGGATGCATGCCGGGCCGAGATTGGGCGCCGTGCAGCCGAAATCGTGGCGGCGTCAGTCGATGCACCGGCCCAAGACATAGAGCGCACCGTCGAACTGACCCCGACAATCACTTATGGCGACACGCTGAAACGTTAATAGAACCTTAAGCCACCTGCGCGCCACGGCACCAAACGCCACGCAGCAAGGGCACGCTGCCGGCCAAACGAAACCGGATCACATCGGCACGCAGACCGACCTGCAAAGAGCCCCTGTCCGCCAGTCCAACCGCGCTGGCAGGTGTCGCCGTGACTGTGGCCATTCCGCGGGCCATATCATTCCACAACACCCCCAGATGCACAGCCGCAGACAACAGCGCCGACGGCACATAGTCGGATGAAACCACGTCAAGAAGACCGCGTTCCGCCAACTCTTGTGCAGCCACGTTTCCAGAATGAGATCCACCCCGGATCAGGTTTGGCGCCCCCATCATGACAGCCACACCCCGGTCATGACAGGCCTGTGCCGCCTCGAGTGTGGTGGGAAACTCGGCCAACCGGACGCCATGCGCTGCAGATGTCGCAACATGTCTCGCCGTGGTGTCGTCATGGCTGGCCAACACGGCTCCGAACCGGCGCGCCTGCATGACGGTGGCGGCCTCATGTTTGGCGCCAAATCGCCGTTGAAGGCCCGCGAGACGCACCACATGCTCTTCGAATTCGGCCTCGCTCATCGAGCGTTTGCCCATCACATAGGCCTTCATCTTGGTAACATCGCGAAATTGCCGTTGCCCCGGTGTATGATCCATCAAGCTGACGATGCCGACACGATCGTTGGGGCCAAACTCCTCCAATTCCTGGATCAGTGTTTCCGAGCAAACCTCTGCACGCAGGTGCAAGAAATGGCTGATCTTCAAGGCGTCCGCAGCGCGTAGATTTAAGAGTTCGGTCGCCATGGCGCGGGCGTATTTTTCAGTGCCCCCCTTTCCAGAGGGAATCGACCCGACACGCATGGCATCAAAGACAGACGTGATTCCGGTGGCTGCCAACTCCGCGTCATGCGCCACGATGGCCGAAGCATACGGCCAATCCACGCCCGGGCGCGGCTGGATGTGACGCTCGAGGTTGTCGGTGTGCAATTCGATCAGACCAGGCGCCACGAAATCCCCGCTGCAATCAATTGCACCGCGTGGAACACGATCACCTTCGCCCACCTCAACGATCTGTCCATCTGCCACCCGCAGCCAGCCCGTCATCACCCGATCCCGGAGGATCAGTTGCACATTGGCGAGGCACATCTCTTGTGTCATCACGCAGTCATCTTTTTCTGCGACAGGGTTCGAAAGAACCGAGGTATCCATGATGTTTTCCCGTTACGCTGTCTATTTCACTTGTTTGCCCGGCCCCTTGGCAGATTTTGGGGCCAGCTGGCTGGGCTGGGACGCCGTGCAGGGCGCGCCTTGCACGCACCTGCAGATCCCCGAGTTGCCGATTCCGATTGAGAGGATCACAAAGACCCCTCGCAAATATGGTTTTCACGGCACCATCAAACCGCCATTCCGCCTTGCCCAGGGCACGACAGCGGATGACTTGTCCAAGGCCTTGGCCGCATTCTGCGCCACACGCCCGAGTGTCGAGTTGGACGCGCTTGCCGTCACGCGCCTGGGTCACTTTCTGGCTTTGACCCCACAGGGCGATGCCAGCGCGCTGTGCGACCTTGCTGGCGCAACCGTCCGCGAGCTGGACCAGTTTCGCGCCGCCCTGACAAAGGACGAGCTGACGCGCAGACGCAAATCCAACCTGACAAAACGCCAGGACGACCTTTTGCGCGCTTGGGGGTATCCCTATGTCATGGAGGACTTTCGTTTTCACATGACGCTGAGTGGTCGGCTTGACCAAGACGTCAGCGCAGCGGTGCTGTCGATCCTGCAAACGCGTCTTGATCCGATCTTGCCGGCTCCCTTTCAGATCGACGCACTGACGCTGTGCGGCGAAGACAGCGAAGGACGGTTCCATGAAGTGCATCGCTACGCGCTTTCAGCCTGAACTATGCTCAGCACGCGCTGAACCGTCTGTTTCAGGGGCCTGTCATTGCTGATTTCGGTAACGGGCAGGTTGTCGGGCATATCAAAACCAGCGCGTAACAGTCGCGTTGTGATGTCCCCTTGCGTTTCCCGCCCCCGCTCAGCCAAACGCGCGGCAAGTACAGCGGGCGGTGCGGTCAACAGGATCACGTGAAACTGCGCAAAGCGGTCCCGCGCCTGCACCAGGACAGAGCGCGACAGGTTGGCCAAAACAGTTTTGCCCGCGGCCAGAGTCGCATCAACTGACGTTGGGATGCCATAGTGTAATCCATGCGCAGACCAACTGAGCGCAAAGGCACGCGCATCTGCCATCCGGCGAAATTCAGCGTCGCTGACCGCATCAAAGATCTCGCCGCCGGCATCTGCTGGCCGCGTCACCACACGGCGTGCCAGCACCGCATGGTCCAAAGAGGCGGCGGTTGCCTCCATCACGGTGTCCTTGCCAACGCCAGACGGGCCGACAAAGGCGACAAAACGGCCCGCCATCACTGCGCCTCGGGCACAAAAGCTGTCACGTCGATCGCGTGATCGCAAACGCGGTCACGTGCGGCTTCGTCGTGGAAGATGCCTATGATTGCAGCTCCGCGGGCTTTGGCCTCTTCGATCAGCGTCAGCACAGTTTCACGGTTTTCCGCATCAAGCGAGGCCGTCGGCTCGTCCAGCAACAGCGCGGGGTAGCCATGTGCGAAGCCGCGTGCGATATTGACGCGTTGCTGCTCTCCGCCTGAAAAGGTGGTCGGCGACAGGCCCCACAGTCGTTGCGGGATACGCAGGCGCTGCAAAAGCGCTTGCGCCTTGGATTTGGCAATTTCAGGGTCCACGCCGACGGACAGCAATGGTTCGGCCACAACGTCCAATGTGGCAACCCTGGGCACCACCCGCAGGAATTGGCTCACGTAGCCCAGCGTGTCGCGGCGCAGCGCCAGGATGTCGCGCGGTTCCGCCCTGGCAACGTTCACGCCACCCACCACGATAGAGCCACTTGCTGTCAGGTAGTTGCCATAAATCATCCGCATCAAGGTGGACTTGCCCGCCCCCGATGCCCCAACAAGGGCGACGCATTCGCCACGGTTCACCGTCAAGTTGGCGCCTTCCATGACCCGGATCACGGCACTGCCCTGATTGTGCAACGTGAATGTCTTGGCAACACCCGCAATTTCTATCATCGCATTCATGTTCTTCTTGCCTCAATAATTCGCCAGAGGTCCACACGGGACGATACCGGTAAGATCCCTCAAACTTGCAGAACGCTTGATACCAAAAGCTGCGTGTAGGCATGCTGCGGATCATCCAGAACCTGGTCAGTCAGCCCCGTTTCGATCACATGCCCGTCCTTCATCACCATCAGGCGGTCTGCCAACAGGCGCACAACGGCCAGGTCATGGGTTACGATAATGGCGCTAAGCCCCATCTTGCGCACCAGACCCCGCAAAAGATCCAGCAGACGCGCCTGCACCGAGACATCAAGCCCTCCGGTCGGCTCGTCCATAAACACCAGCCGAGGCCCCGTGACCAGGTTGCGCGCTATCTGCAAGCGCTGTTGCATCCCACCTGAAAACGCCGTGGGCCGGTCATCCATACGGTCTTCGTGAATTTCGACACGGTCCAGCCAATCAGCCGCAACCTCTCGGATCTGCCCATAATGCCGTGCACCAACCGCCATCAGCCGTTCCCCGACGTTGCCACCGGCACTGATGTTCATCCGCAACCCATCGCGCGCATGTTGATGCACAAAAGCCCAGTCCGTACGCGCCAGCATCCGCCTCTCTGGTTCAGACATTGTCACGGTGTCGCGCGGCCCATCGCTGCGGGTGTCAAACACCACCTGCCCCGCATCCGGCACCAAATGACCAGCCATGCAGTTCAGCAGTGTCGACTTACCCGACCCGCTTTCGCCAACGATCCCCATCACCTCACCGGGGTAAAGGTCAAAGCTGACATCCGCGCAGCCAATATGCGCGCCATAGGTCTTGGTGATGCCTTGAACAGACAAAAGGGGTGTCATATGGCCCTCCATTCGGTTGGGGCAGTGGTCATATCCGGGGCAAAGGCAAACCAGTTGCCGCCGCCCCCTGTTTGGTCTTGGTCGCGGGTGATTTCGATCCCCGCAGTGTCACGGCAATTTGGGCGCCGCGCCTGCGCCAGCGCCAGAGACGCATCCGAAGCACGTGGCCGATCGCAAACCAGACGCTGCGCATCCAGCACTCTGGCTGAAACGGAACCATCACGGACACGCGCCCCCTCTGCATGGGTGAGAAAGATCACCGTCATGCGGCCTGCTCTCCGACATGGCCTGCGGCGCGGCGGGATTCGCAGAAATCCGTGTCCGAGCAGACAAACATCCGTTTGCCGCTGTCATCGACGATGACCTCGTCGAGATAGCTATGCTCTGCCCCGCAAAGCGCGCAGGCATGGTCGGCCTTGCTGGCCTCAAACGGGTGGTCTTCAAAATCGAGGCTAACCACCTGCGTATAGGGCGGCAGCGCATAGATGCGCTGTTCGCGCCCGGCGCCAAAAAGCTGGATCGCCGCCATATCCCCCAGTTTCGGATTGTCGAATTTCGGGATGGGCGACGGGTCCATCACATAGCGCCCCTCGACCTTGACCGGGTACGCGTAGGAGGTGGCGATATGGCCGTGGCGGCTGATATCTTCGTAAAGTTTCACATGCATAAGCCCGTATTCTTCGAGGCTGTGCATCTTGCGCGTCTCGACCTCCGAAGGCTCCAGGAAACGCAAAGGCTCTGGGATTGGCACTTGGAAAACCAGCACCTGATCCTCGGTCAGAGACTCTTCGGGAATGCGATGGCGGGTCTGAATAATGCTGGCGTGTGCCGTCTTTTCCGTGGTCTCCACACCTGCGGTGCGCTCAAAGAATTTTCGGATCGACACGGCGTTGGTGGTGTCGTCAGCCCCTTGGTCAATCACCTTCAAGGTGTCTGACGGCACAAGAGTTGCAGCTGTGACCTGAACGCCACCGGTTCCCCAACCGTAAGGCATCGGCATCTCGCGGCTGGCAAAGGGCACCTGGTAACCCGGAACAGCCAGCCCTTTTAGAATGGCGCGACGGATCATCCGTTTTGTCTGTTCGTCCAGATATGCGAAATTGTACTCAGACATGGTCTTTCCCTCTTGGGTACGACAAACACTCTTGCGTGTGGTGATCCTGGCCAGGCCCCGCATCGCAGCCGGATGCGCGAAATTGCATGTCACGGCACCAAAGGCGTACGCATGCCCGAGAATGCGCGCCGCCACCGTGGGCGAGGGCAATCGGATCGGTCATCAGGATCATTCTGCGGCCTCTTGGTGTCCACTGCTCATTGCCTCGCGCCGCAAACGGCGCACCAATTCGAGTTCGGCCTGAAAATCAACGTAGTGCGGCAGTTTGATATGTTCGAGGAACCCCGTCGCCTGAATATTGTCAGAGTGATACAGCACGAACTCTTCGTCCTGTGCCGGCGCGCCCATGTCATCTTCGCCCAATTCCTTCCAGCGCAACGCCCGATCAACCAGCGCCATAGAGATGGCCTTGCGCTCTGACTGACCGAAGACCAGCCCATACCCCCTGGTGAACTGCGGCGGCTCTGTCTTGGAGCCAGCAAATTGGTTCATCGTCTCGCATTCCGTCAACTCGACCTCACCAATTTCAACAGCGAAGCCCAGTTCGGGAAGCTCCAGTTCCAGCACGCAGGTACCGATCCGCAACTCGCCGACAAAGGCGTGATTGCGCGCATAGCCGCGCTGGGTCGAGTATGCCATGCCCAGAATAAAGCCCTCGTCACCGCGGGTCAGGTTCTGTAGCCGCAAGGGGCGACCGGCAGGCAACTCCAGCGGTTCACGGGTCAGATCCGGCGGGGTTTCATCGCTCTCAGGCTCGGACTGAATTAGCCCTTCCTGGTTCAGGAACCCGGTGATGTGGGGCGTCGCCTCTTCGCGGGGGGGGGCAACCGGCGCATCCGGCACCTCACCATCCGCTGCCAACTGGAAATCCAGAAGTCTATGGGTGTAGTCAAACGTCGGCCCCAGGACCTGCCCACCCGGCGCGTCCTTGAAGGTGGCCGAGATTCGACGATCACAGGCCATCTGAGCAGTGTCCACCGGCGCGGTTGCGCCAAACCGTGGCAGCGTCGTGCGGTAAGCGCGGATCAGGAAAATCGCCTCAATCAGGTCACCACGTGCCTGTTTGATCGCCAGCGCGGCCAAATCAGGATCACACAATGATCCCTCGGCCATCACCCTGTTCACCGCCAGTTTGAGCTGCTCACGAATTTGCGCAACAGAAAGTTCGGCGACATTAGGATCCCCCCGTCGCTCTTCGGCAAGCCAGGCATGCGCATTGTCGATTGCACGCTCTCCGCCTTTGACTGCAACATACATCGCTCAGCCCTCCGACTGTGAAACTTGGATGGTGCGCGGCACGGCCGCCAGGCATTCCCCGGATGTCAAAAAGAAATCCAGGCCCAGCGGAAACAGAGCTGAGTTGGACTGAAAGGCGGCAACCTCGGGCAACAAGAGAGTCGCCGTATCGCGGATCCCCGGGCCGCGCAGCGTTGCCCCCTGTTCAGCCAGCACCGGCACCTCAACAATCAGTGTCGCTGAGCGGTCCGGGTATTCCGGGGTTCCGATGGGATAGGCAGACAGAGGCGATAGCGACGCCCAGTCCCCCAAGGCGAATGTGCAGGTCGCGCGATCAGCAAACGGCGCACCGCAGTGAAACGTGATCCAGTCACGGACCTCTGCACACGCCCAGGCACCGGCCAAGTAAACTGGTGTTTCTGGGTCGCACAGCGTCAGGATCAGGGCACCCGCAGCAACAGACATTGGGGCCGGAGGACGAGCCCCCGCCATGACCTCGATCCGACCGGGCCGAGCCATGGCAGACATAGCCGCGCGAAACGCCTGCGCTGCCTCGATCGGTTCACACGAAAATCCCCCCTGCAGCGATTGTTCCTGCATCAGTCCTCTCCTCGTGCCATGGTAAAGAAATCTACCTTGGTCGCGGCCGCCTTCGAGGCCCGCGCCCGCTGTGCGGCCATGCGATCCGCCGCCAAAGGCTCTAGCAATAACTGAGTCAGCGGCCCCGCCATTTCTGTCTGCATCATGGCATCGACAAGTGCGGCTTGCATGGCTTTGGCCTTGTCGCGACCCTGAACATAGGCGTGTCCTACCTGTCCGCCTTCCAACTGCAAAGAACAGCGCGTGACTGTAACTTCGCCAAGGTTGAATGGCGCCCCCGTTCCCCCCGCCCGTCCGCGCACCATGGCTGCGCCGATCTCGGGAGCCCGCAACCAGGTGTATTTCGGGCTGAAGCCCAGATCTGACCACAGGCGACACAAATCCTGTGCCGGGGCTTGGGCCAGAATGCCCATCCAGGTTTTTCGATCAAATGTCGCTGTCATATGGGCACCTTGAAGACCTGTCTGCTTTCCTATACAACTAGACAAATACCTATACGGCTCCCATGAGCCTTGCAACAAGATCCGAGTGAAAGTTTTGTGACATGGCAGGCAGCTCGATTTGGGAAACAATTACTGACGTGCTGCGCAGTGAAATAGCTGCAGGTCACTATGGTGCCGGAGACAAACTACCGACCGAAGCAACACTTTCAGCCCGGTTCGGTGTCAACCGCCACACCGTGCGTCGGGCGCTTCAATCCATGTCCGAGGCTGGGCTTGTGCACTCGAGGCGCGGCTCGGGTGTGTTTGTGGCCCAGACCCCAACCGACTATCCCATAGGGCGCCGAACCCGCTTTCATGCCAACCTGACCGCTGCAGGCCGGTTGCCCGGCAAGCGCCTCTTGTCGAATGTCACCCGTAAGGCCAGCGCAAAAGAGGCCGAAGCACTGGCCTTGGACATCGGGGCAGCCGTGCATGTCTGCGAAGGCTTGTCCCTGCTGGATGGACAGCCCGTCGCCCTGTACCGAAGCGTCTTTCCAGCCGACCGCCTGCCCAGCCTGCCCGCTGCATTGAACCGGCATTCTTCAATTACACAGGCACTTAAAGACTGTGGCGTGACCGATTTCACCAGGTCCGAAACCCGCTTGAACGCCAAAACGGCAAACCCGACACAGGCCTTGCACCTGATGATCGACGAGGGCGCGCCAATCCTGCGCACGATTGCGATCAATATCGACCTCGCAGGCCAACCGATCGAATATGGTCGAACCTGGTTCTGTGGAGAACGCATCACGCTCACGGTTCATGATGCCTGACGACAGCACAAGGATAGGGTGGGCAGCTCTTGTCACCACACGCCTTTGCCTCGACCGACCACATCGACTTTCGTTGCCTGACGTTGGCTCACGCCAAACGAACCAGCGCGACGCCCATACTCAGCAAGGCGAGTCTTATACCCCCCAACATGCCGGCACTGCTACGTGGATCCCGCAGCCCAGTCACTCATAGCGCGCAAGAAACTCTGCCACCGACAAGGCACGAAAATCTACAAGTGCGACCCGCAAAGTATCGTGGCTCCAATCCCACCAGGCAAGCCGTTGCAGCCGATCAGCCGTATCAGCACAAAATCTCATGCGGATCACCTTGGCCGGCACACCGGCCACAATCGCATAGGCGGGCACCTCCTTGGTCACCACAGCGCCCGAGGCGACAACGGCCCCATCTCCAACCCGCACCCCCGGCTTCACCTGCGCATTGTGGCCAATCCAGGTGTCATGACCAATACGGCCACGCCGACCGCGACGTCGTTCAAACCATTCAGCATCATCTTCCGCATCCTGCCAATAGGACGCCGATCGATATAGAAAGTGGTGCAGACTGGCACGATCCAAAGGATGATCAGTCGCCCCGATCCGAACGAAACTGGCAATATTGGAGAACTTCCCAATCTCGGTGTTGGCAATATCACAATATCTGTCGCAATATGAATAATCCCCGATGGTTGAGTGTGCGATCCGGCTACCCTGACCAATTTCGACAAAGCCTCCAAAACTGCTGTCGTTGATCAGGCATCCTTCGTGCAACATCGGCGCTTCCCTCGAAAGTCGTGTCACATCGCCCCCCTTCATCTTTCTCGAAATACTCAAATGGCTCCCTCGAATGCCGCTAGATTTTGCCATCATGGCCAGAGATCAAGCGTCGACGCAGCGCACCTGAAATCCAGTCCATCACCATGACCATCAGCACAATGAGCACGATGTAATACGTGACTTCTTCCCAGTCTTTCTGGGTGATCATTGCTTGTGTCAGCAACAATCCGATACCGCCACCAGTGATGGCTCCGATGATTGTCGCAGACCGGGTGTTCGATTCAAGATAGTACAGTATCTGACTCAGCAGAACCGGTGTGATCTGCGGCACAACGCCGATACGATACCGCTGCAGAGGCTTCGCGCCAGTCGAGCGTATTCCCTCCACTTGCTTTTCATCGACATTCTCCAGCGCCTCAGAGAACAGCTTGCCAAAGGTCCCGGTATCGGTGATCAGGATCGCCAGCGCGCCAGTCAAAGGCCCAAGACCAAAAGCGCGGGTCAGGATGATTGTCCAGATCAACGCATCAACCCCACGAAAGAAATCAAAGACGCGCCGCGTGCCAAAGCGCACCGCCACAAGGGGAGAAAAGTTTTTGGCAGCCAAAAACGCCAGTGGCAATGAAATGATGGCAGCGCCAAATGTACCCAAAAAGGCCATCATGACGGTCTCGCCTATTGCCCAATAGACATCCTTATGAAGCCACATCTTGTTGTTCCAAAACTCGCTCAGGATCGCTCCAGCCTCGCCGCCCAAAAAGTGCCTTGCGACCTCACCAAATCCAAGCCCGTGGTACGGGCTATCAAGCGTGAAGAAAAACAACTCCCAGCCAGTGAAATACCGAAACACCTCAGTGCGGTTGCGGGTGATGGTCAAACGCCCCGCGTCGGTGGTTATGGCGACGCGATTTTTGGACGCGTTGATCCATGTCGGGATCTCATCGGATGGATAGGACTGTACCACGCCCTTGCTGCGCGACACCGTGAACGACATCACCCCATAGCCCGGCACGTCATAGGTAACACCATTGTCGGTGGGCAAATAGGTGATCACGTGGCCTTTGCCCAGATCAATGACCGTGGTGTCACCCAAGGTGACCCAGGCCGGGGCTTCCCCGTTCGGGTAACGACCCTTTTTCTCACCCTCGATCGCAGCGATAACGTCGCCACTGCGATTGTCGCGCGTGATATGCACCTTGTGGCTGTAGACATCAGCCACAAGCGCGCGGGCATTGTCAGCGCTGGCGCGCTGGATCAAACCCGGAATGTCGAACGCGAAGACAACATAGGCAAAATACAGCAAAACGAGTCCGGGGATCCCAAAGGCCAGCAGTCGTTTCCGCCGAAACAGCCGGTTTGCCTGATCCCGAAGGTCAGCATTCAAGTCCATCATGGTCATAGCTTAGTGGCTCCCTGCGTTGGATCCGTGCACCAGCTTGTCGCGCGCATAACTCGACAGCTGATCAAAGAAGACAATGGTCAGGAAAAGCAGGATGAACATGGCCGCGGCCTCGTCATATTTTCCCTGTCCCCATTGGATCGAGACTTTGAGCTCGTGTCCCAAACCACCGGCCCCGACAAAGCCGAGGATGGCGGAGGCACGGATATTGATCTCAAACCGCAGAAGCGCATAGCTCAGCCAATTCGGTGCCACTTGCGGAACCACACCCAAGATCATGCGTTGGGACCAGTTCGCCCCAACCGAGGCCAGCCCGTCCAAAGGCTTCAGATCAGCGTTTTCATTCACTTCGGAAAACAATTTGCCCAATGCACCCACAGTGTGAAAGGCAATCGCGATCATCGCAGGCACCGGGCCACCACCAAGGATAAAGATCAAAACCAGCGCAATCACGATCTCGGGCACGGCGCGCATGATGTCCAGGACTCTGCGAAACACACCGATTAACCGCGGATAGCGCGCCATTCCCCGCGTTGCCAGGAGCGACAGCAAAATGGCCCCCAGCGCCCCAATCAAAGTCGATACCGCAGCGATGTTGATTGTCTCAATAAGCGCGGGGAAAAAGTGTACCAGATGGCCGGGCAGCTCGCTGGCCTTGCTGGCGGCCTCTGCGATCACCTCGGCGGGGTAGTCGAAAACATTGTCAATACCGCCAAGAAAACTGCCGCCGTTGCGATCCTCGGCGGTTTGGAATCCCGCAACCATAAGCAGAACAAATATCGCCAGCATGATGCCGGAATACAGCCTGCGGCGACGAGCCTGCGCCATATAGGACGACTGCACCTCACCTATGCGAAGGGACCCTGCGGTGTTATCTGACATGAGAGAGCCTTTGGGTATATACGAAAAAGCGGGCCCCGATCGGGGGCCCGCCAAAATATTTGTCACACTCAGTTCGACTTCGCTTTACGTGCTTCGATGATCGACACGTAGGCATCATGCGTGATCGGATCAAAACCCAGCGAATCGCCAGCCGCAACGCCGTAGGCGCAGTCAGCGTCGTTTTCGTACAGGGTGTCGACCAGTGCGACCATCTTCGCTTTGACGTCATCAGGCAGCGACTTGCGCAGGACCACCGGGCCTTCCGGGATCGGCGCCGATTTCCAGATCTGAACAAGATCGTTCATGTCCACAAGACCCGCGTCAACCGCACGACGCAGTGCGCCCGAGTTGTAGCCGTCTTCCCAGTCGCCCTGGCCGTCGGCCCAGGTTACGCCGCCGTCGATGTCGCCCGCGTTCACGGCAACGATGGTCTGTTCGTGGCCGCCGGTGAATTTCACATCGCCAAAGTAGTCACCTGCTTCCATGGTGATGCCGTCTTTGTACTGGGGGATCTCGATCGACGGGATCAGGTAGCCGGAGGTCGAGTTCGGATCGCCAAAGCCAAAGACCTTGCCGGCCATGTCATCCAGCGAAGCAATTCCGCTGTCTTTGCGGGCAAACCCGATCGAATGATAGCCATAAGACCCATCGAGATTGATTTTGACCAATACCGGCTCAACGGCGTCAGGGTTGCGCAAGTAGGTCGCAGCATAGGACGACGCACCCAGCCACGCCATATCAAGGGTCCCGCCAACAAGACCTTCGATCACACCGGCATAATCAGCCGGAGCGAACAGCTTGGTTTGCACTCCAAGGGCGTCTTCGGTGTAAGCCCGCAGGCACTCATTGTTGTTCAGGCGATCCTGGGCATTCTCACCGCCCAGCAGGCCGATGCGGAACTCGGAAATAGCGTGACCATCGGCAAATGCAGCCGAGGCCAGGGCCGTTGTTGCCAGGATCGCGGCGGTCAGGTTTTTCATCGTTGATGTCTCCATAAAGATTAACGGAGGCCCAGAATGGGACTCCGATGATGAAACTCAGGCTGTGATTGGTTGTGTGGTAGGTCTGTCGAGCGTCCCGATCTCGGTCGAAGTCGCCTTTTCGGAAAACTGCGCATCTGCGCCATAGATTTCCCGTGCCATTGCGGTCGTCAGCTGATCAGCCGTTCCGTCAAAGACAATACGACCCGCACGCATGCCGATCACCCGGTCGCAGTAGCGACGCGCGGTGTCCAGGGTATGCAGATTGGCGATGACCGTCCGGCCGTCCTCTTCGTGGATGCGGCGCAAGGCCTGCATCACGATCTGGGCATTCATCGGATCAAGCGAGGCGATGGGTTCATCCGCCAGAATGATCTTGGGATCCTGCATCAGGGCGCGGGCAATCGCAACGCGCTGTTGTTGACCGCCCGACAAAGCCTCGGCGCGCTTCGGCGCGTGCTCTGCAATACCCAACCGATCAAGGATCTCGATCGCCTTGTAGATATCTGCGGCTGGGAACAAATTGAACATCGTTGCAAACGTTGAGCGCGCATTCAATGTCCCGTGCAAAACGTTGCTGACAACGTCCAGTCGGGGCACAAGGTTGAACTGCTGAAAGATCATCGCGCAGTCAGATTGCCACCTGCGCTTGTCACCGCCCCGCAGCGCAGTGACATCCAGATCACCATACCAGACCTTGCCCTCTGTGACGTCCGTCAGTCGGTTCAGCATGCGCAGCAATGTGGACTTGCCAGCACCGGACCGACCAATGATGCCAATCATCATGGGTCTGTCGACTTTCAGATTTGCAGCATCAACAGCTGTATTTTCACCAAATCTTTTGGTTAGGTTTTCAATGCGCAGCACGCGGTCACCTCGTGGTTGGACGACGCACGCTTTAGGCTTCTACGACTACGTTTTTGTGACAGATGTGCAAAAGGTATGTAACACAACCCAGGATCGGTGACGCAAGAATCGGTCACTGTTGAGATTGTGCTCAGCAAGAGATTGATGTTGACCTGGCAACTCAAAACGCGATCGACAGCACCTGAAAAACAACTGGTTTCAAAGGCATCCGTCGGTTTCTGTTTGCCCTATCTTTCTTTGGTGCCAACCCCAGACAGCAGCGCAAAGTACGCGTGTTTGAATTTCAGCATCGCTGGATGTCCTCACAGACGTCGCGCGACGGTTGCGCAGGTACTGTCTTTCGGACACCTGACCATATCCCGTGTCAAATGCTGAACGACGCGATCGGCGATTTCAATTTCCTGGCAATTGACCCTTGCGCTTGTTAAGTGTTCCCGCTTGTGTTCACGCAAATACGTAGGCCACACCAAGCGAACGGATCAATGAAAACCCAGAGCGTCATTCGCGCCAGGATAGGTGGCGTCTCTCACCCAAACGCCATCAGCTTCTACAACACTTTCCCAATCCAGTGCATTTTCAAGGCCTAAAGACGGGTGCTGCTATCAACGGGCGTCTTCCGCGTGGTCCCGGTCTGCACCTGCACACCTAAAATTCAGCCCAAGCAGGCAACGCGGCTTTTAGATGGTCTCACTGATATGGATAAGGTCGCCCTGGATTTTGCTGGCCGTGGTCTTTTTCGCTGTCTTTCTATGCTTCATCCACCGGCTTTTTTTACACCAATCGTCTTGCGCATGGTGGCTGAACGGGTCCCCGATCCGCTCATTCAAACCACTCCGGGGGACGATCAACACCCTGCAGAAAACAAAGATGGGATGTTGATCGCGATGCGCGAGGCCGATGGCCCATGCAACGCTTCATCTTTGGAGAGAGACGCGATGGCCCTTTGTAGAAGGCCAACGCCAGCGACTGGTCGCAGGCGCATGGTGTACTCCCTGCGACTGTTCCAAGACCCCTCTGTGGGAGAAATTCGAACAAGGACAACGCCGAATTTAATCAGCTATCAAACCTTCAGTCCGGGTCGACGCCTCTACTGTTCGATTATCCCAAGTTTATCTGGGTTTCGCATGATATAGAGCCAAGCAATTTTTCCGGTCTCATCTGGCGCAAGCGTCGTGACAGAGTCCAACTGTCCGAATTGATAACGCAGG
Source organism: Paracoccaceae bacterium (assembly GCA_022448925.1). Classification (GTDB taxonomy): domain Bacteria; phylum Pseudomonadota; class Alphaproteobacteria; order Rhodobacterales; family Rhodobacteraceae; genus JAKVCP01. The sequence continues at coordinate 10,792 of JAKVCP010000003.1, read as the reverse complement.
AAGGCAGGTTTGTTATTCACCAACGCAATCTGGGTTGTCCAACCGGGTTCATGACGCGTTTTTTCGTACAAACTCCGGAATACCTGTAGAATTTCGCTGCCACCTATCAATGGGCGCCGCGCAGCACGTCTTTGTGCGCCACCGTCAGACAGCGCAACGGACCTCGGCGTCAGCAGTGACAAAGCCGCATCGAAATCTTCGGCCATAATCGCCATGAAAAAGCGCTGGCTCAAATCTGCCACTTCTTCCGGAGTGGCGTCGAAACGAGGACCGGACTCCTGCAACTTCTTTTGCGAACGGCTTACAAGTTGACGACAGGCGGCTTCGGTCGCCCCAAGAGTGCCAGCAATATCCGAATAGCTGGCGTCGAATGCTTCGCGCAGAATGAATGCAGCGCGCTCACGTTCAGTGAGCCTCTCCATGGCCCATAGCAACGCCAGCTCGCACTCTTGGGCCAGTTCGAACTGAGACATAGGCTGTTCAGCTTCGCTCGGAATAAGAGGTTCAGGAAGCCAGGGGCCGACATAGACCTCGCGTTTTCGATGTGCGGTACGCAAAGTGTCAATAGCAACGTTTGTGGCAACCCGGCGCAGCCAGGCCGCCGGGTTGTCAATCTGTGTTACGTCGGCCGCTGACCATTTCAACCATGTGTCTTGTACTGCATCTTCTGCCCCAGCACGTTCACCAAGCATTCGGTAGCACAAGGATACAAGCTTGGGGCGCTCTGCTTCAAATATGTCTGCGACCATGTTCATGTTGGATGCCGTACCACGACAGACGTGCTTTCAATATTCACAAGGCTACAAATTTGGCCAAAGCCAAGGCCTCGTTTCAAGACTGGATATATGCGTCCGCTTGATGCCGCAAAAGAGGCTGCGGTAACCGCTTGCGCGCCAAAACGGGTTTCGATTTCGCTCCGCAAATCTTCAAGTTCCGGAGCGTCCGCAATAGCCGCCTGAGAAAACTGAAAACCCAGGCCGATGTCACCCGCCGACGTGGTATGACCCTGAAGGCAAAGCATAAGCTGGTCCACCGAAGCCCCTGCCTCGACTGCCATGTCGACGATCAATTGCACACATGGTCCACAGTCACCATCCAGCGTTGATCCAAGCATGGCGCCAGCCCAAACGTCTTGGGCCGCTTTGGGGCCACGAAACTGACTGTAAAGCGGCAGGATCGCCAGCCCTAGCCCTGCCCATGCAGAAGTATCGGCTGTGTAGCTCATGTAGGTCGTATCGTAGTTGTATCGCGATGCGAACCGCTGAAAACCTATTTTTTGAAGCGCGCGGAGCAAGATTTCGTTCCTTCTGACTTGAGGCCGAATACCGAAATGACGCCCGCAAAGGCGGGCGTTTGAATTCCAATTAGGTTGGTGAGGGCAATCATGTCGGCCGGCATGCCACGCTGAAACCAGATCAAAATATGAAACAGAGCATGCAGGACAAGCCAAGATGCGCCGCATATTCCGATCAATCTATCCTGCCTGACACCAGCCCAGATCAGTGCCGCACCGCTTGACAGGTAGGCAAGCGCGACATCTTTGGCAAAATGAAAATTCATTGGCCCCGTATGCGCTACCCCCGGTATCGTCTGGTACCAGTGCTGCGTGGCTGACCCCATATAGGCAGCAGTCAGAACTGAGAGGCCTCCGACCCCGATCAAAATGTGTCGTCGCATGATGTCTCCAAATTTGCAATTTCAGAGACAAGACGATCGGGACCCCAAATTTGTGACCAATGTTTATATAAAAGGCGATTGGACAGATCTCAGCGCACCGTGCTTTGTCCACATAGCTGACAATTCACACAACAAGAGGCCCGAGAGTGTTTCCTCTCGGGCCTCTGTTTATCGCAAACTCTGGACGGCTCCGTTCGAAAAGATCCGGCAGCCACTTTTCACAGGGTGAGTGCGTCTAACTCAGTTCAGTGCCAGGTCAGTGATCGCATGGGTCCAGGCCCCCTCAGGCGCCTTGGTAATCACAGGATCCGATCCGCCCGACAACAGCGAGTTGACTGTGCGTTCATAGTCAGCGGGATCCAAAGCCCCATTGCTGCCAGCTGTCAGCTTGGCGATCTCGCCCATCATACGAACCTGGTGCTTTTCTGTCTGTGCGCCCGTTTCATCGAAATCCAACACGATCATTGCCGCATCTTCGGGGTTCTCTTCGGCCCATTTCCAGCCCTTCATCGAAGCTCGGACGAAACGCACCATCTTGTCGGCAAACGCCGGATCAGCGAGGTTCTCTTCCAAAGCATAAAGACCATCCTCAAGCGTTGCGACGCCTTGGTCTTCATACTTGAACACCACCAGATCGTCGGGAGTCAGACCCGCGTCGATCACCTGCCAGTATTCGTTGTAGGCCATGGTCGAAACACAGGCCGCCTGGCCTTGCAGGATTGGGTCGACGTTGAATCCCTGCTTCAAGACTGTCACGCCATCCCCGCCATCGGTGCCAAGACCCAGTTGACTCATCCAGCTCAGGAATGGGAACTCATTTCCAAAGAACCAGACGCCCAGCGTTTTTCCGGCGAAATCATCGGTGGTCGCCACACCCGCGTCTTTGCGACATGTCAGCATCATGCCTGAACTCTTGAACGGTTGCGCGATGTTTACCATCGCAAGGCCCTTTTCACGGGCGGCAAGCGCTGCTGGCATCCACTCAACCGTTACGTCTGCACCGCCGCCGGCCAGCACCTGCGTTGGCGCGATGTCCGGACCACCGGGTTTGATCGTTACATTGAGATCCTCAGCTTCATAAAAGCCCTGATCCAGCGCAACGTAATACCCGGCAAATTGCGCTTGCGTGACCCATTTAAGCTGCAACGTCACATCATCCGCCGCAGCGGCAATGCCGGCCCAGGCGCTCAGTGCGGCACCAGCCGCGAGTTTTGTCAGGTGTTTCATTCTCACACACTCCTTGTTGGTCTGGTTTATTTTTATGTCTCTGCCGCGATCAAGCCGAATGGCGGGTTCCCGGTCAGGATACTGGTTAAAGCCGATACAGCCTACCCTGCTGATCGCTGTCCTCCACGGTCATAGCGTGGCACAGGCCTGCCACAGATGGGAAAGGAAATTTTCGAAGCCTCTTTCCCGCGAAGCCCATTCAGCATGTCAAATCCACAATGCATGACGCCCAACACACCCCCCCCCAACCAAAAGCCCAAAACGCCCAGCCACAGCCTGCGTGATACCGCTCATGATCGACCTCCACGCTGGGAGGGGTGCCAAAACGTTACCGATCGCTCCATCAGCGACACTGCGCCATAAAACGCCGACCCTACAAGTGCCGCCACCGCGATCTCTGCCCAGACGAGATCAATCGACAAGCTGCCGACCCCGGTGGAGATGCGAAACCCCATGCCACGCGTCGGTGAGCCAAAGTACTCAGCCACAATTGCGCCGATCAGTGCCAATGTGGTCGCAATCTTGAGGCCATTGAATACAAAGGGCATGGCTGCCGGCAAGCGCAGCTTAAACAAAGTTTGCAGATAACTGGCCGCATATGTCCGCATCAAGTCACGTTGCATGGCCTCGGCTTCTTTCAAACCTTGCACGCAATTCACAAGGATCGGGAAAAAGACCATCACAACGACGACGGCGGCCTTGGAGTGCCAGTCAAAACCAAACCAGCTGACAAGAATTGGCGCAATTCCCACAATCGGAAGGGCTGCTACAAAGTTTCCAATCGGCAAAAGCCCCCGTGTCAGGAACGTGCTGCGATCAATGGCGATCGCAGTTAGGAAGGCCGCAACCATTCCGATCACATATCCCGACAAAGCTCCCTTGACGACGGTTTGCTGAAAGTCGATCCACAGCGTTTCCGTCGAGCTCACAAAAGTACGTGCGACCAGAGAGGGCGGCGGCAAGATCACCGGCGACACATCAAAGTGGCGTACCAATGCCTCCCACAGCACAAGCAGCGTGGCCCCGAATAACAGAGGCACGAAGATGCGCACCAAGCGCGTGTCGTTGTATGCAGAGCCAGCCAACCGCACATTGACCAACGTCGCCGCACACCAGAAAATCAAGGCGAAGCCCAGCCAGATCATGTCCGCCCTCCCATCCGTCGCTGTACAAGGCGTTGCGCCACATCAAGCAATGTGACCAGAGCCCCTGCGAGGATTGCCGCCGCAAACAATGCAGACCAGATCGCCAAAGGCGTTCCAAACTGATCACCAATCAGGATTCGTGCGCCTAATCCCGAAATGGCCCCCGTCGGTAACTCTCCAACAATTGTTCCAACAAGCGCAGCTGCGACGCCCACTTTCAGGGTTGTGAAAAGGTAAGGCACCGAAGCAGGCAGCCTCAGAAGCCTGAACACTTGAAACTGAGAGGCATTGTATGTTTTCAGCAGATCCAGTTGTGCAGGCGCTGGCGACCGCAATCCTTTGACCATACCGACAAGCACAGGAAAGTAGCAAAGATATGCCGATATGATCGCCTTTGGCACCCCGCGCTCTTCGATCCCAACCTGGCTGCTGAGCACGATAATCATAGGAGCCAATGCGACAATCGGAATGGTCTGGCTTATGATCGCCCAGGGCATCAGGCTCAATTCCATCACACGCAAATGAGTGATCAAAACTGCACCCAGAATTCCTACACTGGTGCCCAACAAAAATCCCCAAAAGGTCGATTGCAGGGTGATCCAACCATGATAAATCAATGACCTCTTGGACCACGTTCTCCCCCGCTGCACCATCTTGCCCGTGGTCTTCCATAGCTCTTGTCCAACTTGCTGCGGCGTAGGCAACCTTGGCCGATCAAGTGCATAACCCTGCGCAACATGCCCAGAATTTTGTGCCATCAAACGCCAGACCGAGACGTCCCGCCGTACAACGGAGCCTTTTGGTACAACCTCAGCCCCGGCACGCTCCGCAACATCCAGCGCCACTCGAATGTTCATCGGCGCCACTGCCAAATACCAAAGCACAACAATCGCACCAAGCACGCCCAAGACAGGAAAAAAGGACAACTTCATAAGTGCACCGCACGTCTTTCATCTTTCTTCAAATACTCAAAAGCCTCGAAAGCCATAGAAGACAGAGTGATGAGTATTTTAGGAAAGATGAAAGGATTATGAGATCTTTTGAAGTCACGGTACAGGCTGGAGAGCCGATGACCGTGAAAGGTGAAGGGACCCGCAGCCTTTGAAAACAAGCGGGACGGACCCGAGGGGATGCGGGCGCCCAAATCCCCTTGGGCCGTTGATACCTCAATCATAGGCATGCCCCGCGCGTAGTCCATCGCGTACACGGTGGGCGATTTCGAGGAATTCCGGTGTGTCGCGGATGCCAAGGGGGCGCTCTTTCGGCAGGGAACTGTCGATCACATCCGTGATCCGCCCAGGGCGCGGAGACATGACGACAATCTTGGTCGATAGATAAACCGCTTCGGGGATGGAATGGGTAACAAAGCCGATTGTCTTGCCAGTGCGAGCCCAAAGCGCGAGCAATTGTTCATTCAGGTGGTCACGTACAATTTCATCGAGCGCGCCAAATGGTTCGTCCATAAGCAGGATGTCAGCATCAAAGGCCAGCGCCCGCGCAATCGATGCGCGTTGTTGCATCCCCCCCGACAGCTGCCACGGAAACTTTTGCTCAAAGCCTGACAGGTCGACCAACTCCATGACCTTGGAGACCCGTTCGGCCATCTCGGATTTGGAGTATCCCATGATCTCAAGCGGAAGGCGCACGTTGCCCGCGATGGTCCGCCAGGGGTAGAGACCTGCCGCCTGAAACACATATCCGTAGGCGCGCGACTTGCGGGCCTCTTCTGGGCTGACGCCGTTAACGGTGATCGCGCCGCCCGTGGGCTTTTCAAGATCAGCCAACACGCGCAGAAAGGTGGTCTTGCCGCAGCCCGAGGGGCCGATGAAGCTGACGAAATCACCTCTCTCGATCGATAGCGACACATCTTTCAGCGCATGCACTTCACCATCATTGGTCTGAAATGTCAGAGACAGACCATCGGCGGCTATCACAACATCCGGAGAAGGATCACGTTCCGTGACGTCGTCGATTTCATCAGTCGTTAGCATCGTGTGTGTGTTCCAGAAAATCGTCGTTTGATAGGTGAATGTGTCCGGCCGATCGCAACGCCAGCAACAGAGGGTGCAGCAAAATTCTTGCAAAAGTCACCGGCTGAACACCGCAACCGCGTCGCTTTGATGCACCGGGCAGCCAATTCGGAACATCGGTCAGTGGCCCTGAAAGCCAAGGTCGCGACTGAGCGCCCGTTCAATAAGCCCCAGCGCATGGCTGCAGCGCGCAGATGACAAAAAGCCACGGCTGCGGCAGCGAACAGCCAAATATGTGCCGATGCATGCGAAACAACAGTGTTCATTTGAAGCAACCCTGCAACCACCATCCCTGCAAGGACACAACAAACCACCAGCACCGTGGCTTGCCCAACGATATAACGACGGGACAGGCACAGCTCTGTGGCTTTGATATACAGATCGGCGGCTGGCATTTGGCTTGCGAATTTTTGCCTAGATGCCTGCCGGGATGTTCAGTGGATCACGCTCGACCTTGCGGGGCGAATTCAGGTCCTTCCATTTCGACAAGGCTGTGGCCGCCGAACTGAAGGCCGGTCGAGGCACAAATTTGCCTCGGCCAGGCTGGGGTTGCGAGTTCTGCCCCCAGGCCCAAATCACGTCACCTCGGGACAGCGTAAACCGCGGCTGAGCGCTGACCTCCATGCCTTCCCACACAGAATAATCAAGCACTGACTTTTGGCTGGAGGCAGACAGTGTTTTCGACAGTTTCGGATCCCAGACCACGATATCGGCATCCGCCCCGGGCACCAGCGCGCCTTTGCGCGGGTAGATGTTCAGGATCTTGGCGATGTTGGTCGAGGTCACGGCGACGAATTCCTCGGGCGTCAGGCGGCCGGTGTCGACCCCCAGCGACCAGAGCACGGCGAGGCGTTCTTCGAGGCCACCGGTCCCGTTCGGGATCATGCAGAAATTGTCACGCCCCATGCGCTTTTGCTCGGTTGTGAACGCCGCGTGGTCGGTTGCAACCACCTGCAGCGAGCCCGAGGCCAGACCGGCCCACAGCCCGTCCTGATGTTCCTTGCCGCGGAAAGGCGGCGACATCACGCGTTGGGCGGCATAATCCCAGTCCTTCTCAAAATAGTCGCTTTCGTCGAGGCACAGGAACTGCGCCAGAGGCTCGCCGTAGACGCGGTGGCCTTTCTGACGGGCGCGGCGGATGGCCTCGTGCGCCTGTTCGCAGCTGACGTGCACGATGTACAGCGGCGTGCCCACGGCATCGGCGATCATGATCGCACGGTTCGCGGCTTCGCCTTCGACCTCGGGCGGGCGCGAATAGGCGTGGCCTTCGGGGCCGGTGATGCCTTTGGCAAGCATTTCCTTCTGCAAAAGGTCAACCACATCGCCGTTTTCGGCGTGCACCATGGGCAGGGCGCCCAGTTCCTTGCAGCGCGCGAACGAGGCGAACATCTCGTCGTCTTCGACCATCAGCGCGCCCTTATAGGCCATGAAGTGCTTGAAGCTGTTGACGCCCATCTTCACCGCGTCTTCCATCTCGGCAAAAATGTTTTCGTTCCAGCCGGTGATCGCCATGTGATAGCCGATGTCAGAGCAGATTTGCGGCGCGGACTTGCGGTGCCATTCCTCGATGGCGTTCTTGATAGAGCCGTCAGCACCCGGCAGACAGAAGTCGATCAACATGGTGGTGCCGCCTGCGGCGGCGGCCCATGTGCCCGACTCGAAGGTTTCAGCCGCTGTGGTGCCCATAAATGGCATCTCAAGATGTGTATGCGGGTCGATCCCGCCTGGGATCACATAGGCCCCCTCGGCGTCGACATATTCATCGCCTTTCAGATCCGGACCAATTTCCTTGATCGTTTCACCCTCGATCAGAATATCCGCCACATACTGGCGATCGGCAGTTACAATCGTGCCGCCCTTGATGACCTTGGTCATGGTTCACATCTCCCTGTGTGGCCTGTATTCGACCTTGTTATTCGCAGACCGGGTTGCCGCTGGACGCTGTCCACTGTCTGAGGTTCCCATTCGGGTCCTCGACCGCAAAACACCCGTTTGCATCCTGGTAAAACCCGCCGCGGCCAACGCTCGACAGCGGTTGAGGCATCGGTGCCTGGCGCGTAGCGCTGACGGACACCGATCCGGCATCCATGCAGCCGCCGACCAGCACCATCGCCCCCATGGCGAACCCCGAAAACAACAGGTCTTTGCAAAACATGGCATCTGTCTCCGGAAGCAAGCTTCATTGAACAGAGCGTCTTGGCACTCTGTGTGTCGAGTCTTGCCACGACTTCCCCGGCTGTCACTCGACAATCCCCGCCGTTTCGACAACCGCATGGAACAAGACGTCAGCACCGGCTGTTGACCAGTCCTTAGAGATCTCTTCCGCTTCGTTATGGCTCAGACCATCGACGCAGGGGCACATGATCATCGCCGTCGGCGCCACATCATTGATCCAGCAGGCATCATGACCTGCACCCGACACGATATCCATATGACTATATCCCAAGCGCTCTGCGGCATCACGCACCGCTGCAACGCAGCTCTCATCAAACGCCGGCGGATTGAACTGGCCGACTATCTCAGCCTCAAAGCTGACTTCAAGATCCGCACAAAGCGCAGGAGCCCGTGCCATCAATTCGTCAACCATACCGTTCAGTTTTTCCAGATCTGGCGTTCTGAAATCAATGGTAAACACCACTTTGCCCGGTATGATGTTGCGGGAATTCGGGTAGACATCGACATGGCCAATGGCGCCCACGGCGTTTGGCTGGTTTTTCATCGCGATCTCGTGGACCAGCTCAGTGATCAAAGCAAGACCGCGCCCGGCGTTCTTGCGCATGTGCATCGGCGTCGACCCGGTGTGACTTTCCTTGCCGGTGACCGTGCACTCGATCCAGCGCAGACCCTGACCGTGTGTCACCACACCAATGTCCTTGCCTTCGGCTTCAAGTATCGGCCCCTGTTCAATGTGCAGTTCGAAAAAGGCATGCATCTTGCGGTCGCCGACCTTTTCCTCACCTTTCCAGCCAATGCGCTCAAGCTCGTCGCCAAAGCGTTTGCCCTCGGCATCAACGCGATCATAGGCCCAATCCTGCGTGTGACGCCCGACAAAGACACCCGAAGCAAGCATGGCCGGTGCAAAGCGGGTGCCCTCTTCGTTGGTCCAGTTCGTCACAACAATCGGATGCCGGGTCTTGATCCCCAGATCGTTCAGCGTGCGGATCACCTCAAGCCCGCCAAGCACGCCCAGAACACCGTCATATTTGCCCCCTGTGGGCTGCGTGTCGAGATGAGATCCGACATAAACCGGCAAAGCCTCTGGATCGGTGCCGGGCCGAAGGGCGAACATATTGCCCATTTCATCAAGCCCCATCGTGCAGCCGGCCGCTTCGCACCAGCTTTTGAACACCTCGCGGCCCTCGGCGTCTTCGTCGGTCAGCGTCTGCCGATTGTTGCCGCCAGCCACGCCCGGACCAATCTTGGACATCTCCATGAGGCTGTCCCACAGCCGGTCCCCGTTGATGCGCAGGTTTTCCCCTGGTGCCGCCATGTTATCACCCTGTCGTGTCTGCGGCGCATATATCGACAATAGTCATTGCAACCGCACGTTTTTTACCATTTGGTAAAGACACGATTGCAACGAGAGACACAGCTGTCAAGAACCGACCTCAAAACTTTGCGCCTGATTGACGCGCATTGCACAAGAGCTGCGCAACGGAGATCGACGTCCATGCCAGACCCCGAAACACGCAAGATGAGCCGCATCCAGCAACGCAACAGACATCGCATTCTGGATGCCGCTCTCGATGTGTTTTCGCAGCACGGGTACCGGGGCGCAACACTGGATCAGATCGCGGCGGCCTCAGGCATGTCAAAGCCCAATATCCTGTATTATTTCGAAGGCAAAGAAGCGATCCACGTCGCTCTTTTGAATGCCCTCATGACCGAATGGTTGGCGCCGCTACACGCCATGGACGCCAACGGGGACCCCGTGACAGAGATCCTCAACTACGTGACGCGCAAAATGGAGATGAGCCGGGAATTTCCACGTCAAAGCCGGTTGTTCGCCAATGAAATCATTCAGGGAGCCCCAAGGATCAAGCCGCATCTGGAAAGCGATCTCAAGCCACTTTTCATGCAGAAATGCGCTGTAATTCAGGGGTGGATCGATGCCGGGCACCTGCCTGTGCTGGATCCCGAGCATCTGGTCATGTCGATTTGGGCCATGACCCAGCACTATGCCGACTTCGAGGCGCAGGTGCACATTTTGGCGTCGGACGATGACGCCAGTTGGGAACGCGCAAAGGCGCATGTTACCGGCATGTTCCGCACGCTTTTGACTCAACCCACACCCTAGCCGCGGGCCGCGCGGGTTACACCCGGTGACCCGACTGTCATTTTTGGTCAGGCCTATCAAATCCGAAAGCAAGGTGGTTGTCTGGCGTCCAGCGTCTTTGACCCTGTTTCAAGGCCTGGGAGATAACCCGGCAAGACAACGGCCTGCATCCCAAAGCCATCACGCCTGATCGGGCACGGTGCGGCACACGATTGTCCCCACAACAGCAACTTGTTCAAGCTTCCAATCCGATGAACCCCTTGACCAAAGGGGTATGTATCACCGTGGATCTGGCTTTCTTCATTCCAAGGCGTAACCCGGTTTCGGGTCGATGTCGGACGTCAGCGTGGCGCCCCGGGAATGACCCGGGCTCACCCATGCCCAATCAACCCGCATTTACCCTTCCGTTTAGGCAGGGTTTTTGGGATGGGTAGGAC
>JAKVCP010000029.1:30471-38036 GCA_022448925.1 Paracoccaceae bacterium | reverse complement strand
AATGCGAGCACCAAGAATATGACGGACCTGTTTCGGCTCGCCATCTGATCCAAGTGAATGGCGTCATTTTCGGCGTCATAAGCAATCGCTTGCATGGCCACTGCATGGCTTAGGGTCACAAGCCGCCGGAGTTTGGATATCATCGCATTGGCACGCGCGTCGTCGTCTCTTGCAAGCGTGACGAGTTCCGGCTGGATGGCGTCCATCGTTTGAAGGGCCTCTCTTGCGAATTCGATGGCGCCAGGAAGTGAGAGATAAAGATCGCCGCGCAGGCTTGGCGTGTCATGCGAAAGTCGGCTCCAAGCAATGTCAAGCCGGACGCTCAGCGTTTCCGGCATCACGCTCGGATCGCCGTCGACATACCGGTTTATGTGATCGACAATCTGCAGAAGTTCGTAATCAACCTGCGCGGCGTAATATGTGAGGTTACCTCGAAACTCGAACCTGATCTGGCGGATTTCTTTCAGTGACGACATCATGATCGTCAGCGACGCCGCAACAATCACGATCGCCACAAACACCTGAAAAAAGAGCATGACCTTATTCGTTTTGGTCAATTCCGTACTCCTGCTATTCCAGAACTTCCAATGACATGAGTTGCCAGATTGACCTGGCGTAGTATAATTCGTTGCGCAACTCAGGCCGGTCCGACCAAGGGTAAATCACCCAAAGCGGGCCTCTATCCCGCACGGTCATAATGCGGCCGTTTTGCCGGGTTGCAACGACGACATTGTAAAGATCCGTGTCTTTTCTTGGGATTGAGCTTGAGTAGTCATTCAAAGCAGTGGCCAATACGACAGTGCCCTGAGCACCAACAGCCTTGAGGATGTCACTGAGCCGCACTCCGGTGAAGGTTATCGTTCCGGTGGTCCATGGCGTCTCGGTTCGAAGCTCTGTTGTTCCCAGGCTTTCCAGGCCCTCAATATCAAAAGCGAAATATTGCTCGGGCGCGCCAGCCATTATGCGCCCGGATATCTCAAGCACAACCGGGCCCTGCGGCAGCGGCAGTGAACTTTCCTGCGCGCTTGTCTGTGACCCAACAAGGGCAGCAACGGCACCAATACAAAAAGCGATCCAGGCCGAAATGAGCGTTCTTCTGTTCATAGGAGCACCTCCTGTAATCTGAGTTCAACCGGAACACTCATTAAGCGACTTTTGCGCATTATAATACTTATTTTCCTATGACGTCTTCGGTTTGGTGGATCAATTGTTTGGGGCGGCAACTGCGTTAGGTAAATGATCAGAAATACCAAGTGACACGCCTGCCTTGCTTGACAGCCAATGCTGTAAGATCACTCGGATACGGCCCTGCAACTCCTGTAAAGCTGTCTCTCATGCCGAACAGTGACCCACAGCGGGTTTGCCTGCAACCGAGTGATTTCGTTTACTTGGTTCCATGACGCGGAGGGCCTTCTGTCATGACGACGCCCTATCCTTAAGGCCTTGGTAGAAGTGAGGCTGATGATTGGGTGACCGGCCCAAGGGCAACACCCGCAAGTTGTGGAGCGATGGTTAAGGCTTGAGTTTCTAGATTGCTTTGTATGCGCTTTTACATTCCACCGCAGCATGACATATCTGACGCGCTGATCAAAGGCCACGGCCCGGACCCAGCCCATCTGTATCGGTGAAGAGACATCGCATGACCACTTGCCCATCCCAAAACCGCCAGACAGCCAAGCCCCCATCACAGCACGCAGAGCTGGCAATGGCTTTCATCAACGGAGATTGGCACAAGATTTCACAGGGTCGATCGTGTGATCTGCTTCATCCTGATACGGAAGTGCAATCCGGAAGAGTGCTGTCATCCCCCCGCTCGCTGGTAGAGGCAGCCGTAAGCGCCACGCAAACCGCAGCAGAGAACTGGTCGCGCTCAGACACGCAAACGCGTCTCAAGGTTCTGAGATCTTTGATTGACGGTATCACGGCCCGCCATACCCTGTTCGCCAAAACGATCAGCACAGAGATCGGGGCGCCGATAGAGTTTTGTCATCAACAGCAGGTCGCAGCGGCGATACAGCATCTTGAGGCCACAGTGACCGCACTTGACGGTGCATGCAACGACCAGATCCTTGGCTTGGACCCAACGCATCGGATCCGCTACGAAGCCGTCGGAACGGCCGCCTTGATCACACCGTGGAATTGGCCATTGAACCAGGTGGTTCTGAAAGTCGGTGCCGCGCTGGCCGCTGGCTGCTCCATGGTGTTGAAGCCCTCGGAATACGCAACGCGCACGGCGCTGCTGTTTGCTGAGACGATGGCAGAGACAGGTCTGCCGGCTGGGGTATTCAACCTGCTGATCGGCGACGGACAGACAGGCGCAGACCTTGTGGCGCATCAGGGTATCGATATCGTGTCATTTACCGGCTCGACCCGGGCCGGATCGCAGATCGCTGCTGCGGCAGCCGCACGCATGGCGCGCACAACGCTCGAACTGGGCGGCAAGTCGCCAAACCTGCTATTTGCCGACTGCGATCTGGACCTGGCCCTGACCCAAGGCCTGGCGCATTGCTTTCGAAATTCAGGTCAGTCCTGCAATGCCGCCTCACGTATGTTGATCCAGCGGCCAATCTACGAGCGTGCCGTTGACCGCGCAGCAGAGATCGCCAAGGCGACGGCCCTTGGGGCACCTGACCAGCACGGAGCTCATTTGGGTCCTTTGGTCAATCGCCAGCAGTATGACCGCGTGCAGTCCTACCTACGGAAGGGCGTCGCGTCCCAGGCACGGCTGGTCAGTGGCGGCCCAGGCCGAGCCCGGGGATTTGACAGGGGTTATTACGTTACGCCAACGGTTTTTGCCGACGTCACTCCGGACAATTGCCTGTTCCAAGAAGAGATCTTCGGACCAGTTCTGACAATAACACCGTTTGACACGGAAGACGACGCGATCGCACTGGCAAACCAAACCGCCTATGGTCTGGCGGCCTATGTGCAGACCTCTGACAAAAATTGCGCGGACAGGGTGGCCCGGCGCCTGAACGCGGGAATGATCCAGATCAACGGCACAAGCCGCACGCAAGGCGCGCCTTTTGGCGGGCGCAAGGCCTCGGGCCACGGGCGCGAGGCCGGAATCTGGGGCATCCGAGCCTTTCAGGACATCAAATCGATCAGCGGAGCGGCGCGGATCTAAACGCCTTCGGTTCTACTTCAAGGCCCGGGCCAAAAAGGCCTGTGTCTCGGGATGTTCGGGCGTTCCGAATAGCTGTTCCGGGGGGCCTTGTTCGACAATTCTGCCGGCCTTCAGAAAACAGACCTTGTCAGCGGCTTCGCGGGCAAATCCCATCTCATGTGTTGCCAGAACCATGGTCATGCCTTCTTGCTTAAGCTGCAACAACACATCCAGCACCTCCCCCACCAATTGAGGATCAAGCGCTGAAGTGATTTCATCAAACAGCATGACCTCAGGGCGCATCGCAAGGGCGCGCACGATCGCTACGCGCTGCTGCTGTCCCCCCGAAAGCTGGTCTGGATAGTTGTGCATCCGCTCCGCCAAACCAAAGCGACGAAACAGTGTCTCCACCGCGGGTCGAAGCTGATCTCGAGGCGTCCGATGAACGCGACGCGGCGCGAGCATCACATTCTCCAAAGCCGTCATATGGGGAAAAAGATTGTAGTTCTGAAACACCATGCCGATCCGTGCCCGGACGCCTTGGGGATCTAGACCGGGAACCGAGATATCTTCGCCATCAAGACGGATCTCTCCATCCTCGATGGGTTCCAGCAGATTGATACAGCGCAAAAGCGTTGATTTTCCACCTCCTGACGCGCCGATCAGACACACCATCTGGCCGGCCTCTATGTCCAGATCGACACCATTGCAAACGGTCACATCCCCAAAGCGCTTTACAACGCCGCGCAGTTCCAACTTGGCCATCAGCGTCGCTCTTTCCGTTGTCGTGCCAGCAGATGATCGGCGTACCGCGTGGCAGGAATGGTGACGGCCAAAAAGATGATCGCCGCGCCCACGTAGGGCGTGAAATTGGCAAGCAGGGACTTGAAAACTCCCGCCTGCCGAAAAATCTCGACCGGGCCAATAAAGCTAAGAAGTGACACATCCTTTTGCAGCGCAATCAGCATGTTCATCTGACTGGGCACCACGTTGCGGATGGCCTGAGGCAGGACAACATCGCGCATCACCTGGCGATCTGACAACCCAAGTGACAGTGCCGCCGCGCGCTGGCTGTGGTGTACCGAATCGATGCCCGATCGGAAAATCTCGGCAACGTAGGCGGAATAGGTCAAGATCAGCGCCAGGGACCCCCAGATATAAGGCGAATTCCAAGGGCGCGGCAGTCCAAGCCCGGGGATGCCAAACCCGATTAGGTAGACGGTCAGAATGACCGGGACGCCGCGAAAAATATCCGTAAAGGCGGCGCCAAAGATACGCAGCGGAAACAACGCGGGCGCTGTGGCGTCACGTGCCAGCGCAATCAGCAGACCCAGAACCGCAATCGCGGGGGCAGACCAGGCAAAAATCATCACGTTGATCAGGAAAGCATCCAGCAGCTTTGGAAAGGATTTCGCCAATACAGCGCCATTGAAAAAGCTTTTTTGCACCTTTTCCCACCCCGGTGCCATTGGCACAAGGAGAACAATCGCCAGTAACACGATCGCCGTACTGGATGCGGCGACGATCAGGGATCGCCGCCGCTGCTGTGCATCGTAACGCTCGCGGCGTGTCATACCCGCCGCTGACGTCGTCTTGTGTCGCGCCATGTTACTTGATCAGGGGAACACCGGTGGTGTCCTGTAGCCACTGTGCCTCGATCTCTGCCAACGCACCGCGCTCGGACAATGCCGCCAAGGCGTCGTCGATACAGGTCTTCAGAGCATTGCCCTCTTCCATCAACATGCCGAACTGGTCCGGGTTATCGCTGCTGTCTGGTGCAAACTGGCCAATGACTTTTGAGCCCTCGATCATCACAGCGCTCAGAAACAAGGCGGTCGGCAGGTCAAAAAGCGCCGCATCGATCTGGTTGGCGCCAATCGCAGCGTTGACATCTGCATTGTCACCATACAGCAGCAGGTCACTGTCCGGCTGGATGACATTTTGCAGCTTGGGAACCGCCGTGGTTGAGCCAACAGCCCCCCATTTCAAGCCCCTAAGCGCGGCCATCGTGGCCTCGGTGTCAACCGCGCCCGGCCCGACCAGAACCGCCATGGGCGCCGTGTAGTAAGGGGCCGAGAAATCCACGATTTCATCCCGCTCGGGCGTGATCGAGTATTGCTGCATGTTGATGTCAAAGTTCTTGGCCCCCGGCTGGATCGCCTCATCAAAGGACGACCGCACCCAGATCACGTCTTCTGCTGCAAAGCCCATCTCGCCCGCGACCGCATAGGCAACTGCGGCCTCAAAGCCCTGCCCGCTTTCGGGGGCATCGTCCATCACCCAAGGATAGTAGGCCGGATTGCCAGTGGCGACAGTCAGTTTGCCCTCGGTGAGCGTCTTCCCAGCCGCACAGTGGCCACCCGCCATGGCAGAGGTCGAGACCAGCGCAAAGGCGAGCGTCAATGAAAGAGTTTTGAACATCGTAGACCTTCCTGATGTGATCGCTTTTGCGAAACCTTGGTCGATTGCAGATCAAGAGTCCATATCCCGGCGCATAAGTTCCCACAGCACGGGGCGACTGGTCAAAAGTTCAGCTGCCACAGGCTGCCGCACCTTGGCCGGCTGCAAGGTCGGGAAACCGTGTCCGCACATCGCTGATCAGGATCCTTGAAAAGTGTTCCACCAAGTCTGGCATACGCGTCCGAGTGCTGATCAGCAGCGACGCTGTGCGCCTGTCATCAAGGCCCATGATCGGCAAGAACGCCAGATCTTGGGCAGCCGCCCGCGCCACTGTTTCAGGCAGAATTGTTGTCCACGGTCCAGACCGCACCATTGCCAGCAAGGAATGCGTATTGTGAACCGTGACCTTGGTCTGCGGCAAGGCCTCTTGAACCTGCGGCGCCTGTATCAAACCGCACAACGCATTGCGGACAAAGCGGGTGGCAAACACCTGGTCGATTGTGGGCGACTGCCCTGTCAAGGCAAGCGGATGATCAGAACGACACAAAACCCCGTACCGGTCATGAAACAGCGCAGTCCGGGACAGACCGTTCAGCGACGGCGTCCCCGACACAACGCCAAGATCCGCCCGCCCTTGCATCATGGCTTCGATCACCATGCCGCTGTCCATGTCGCGCAGCTCGACGTTCACCAAAGGATAGTTGGCCGTCAGGGTTTCGAGAGCGGATGGAAAAATCAACGCCGAGGCGGACGGGATCGATGCAAGGCGCAGCACGCCATGCGGGGCACGGGCCGCAACTTCAATGGCGTCAATGGCCTGATCGTACTGCCGCAACTGCTGCTGTGCGAGCCGAAACACATCCTGTCCCAAAGGCGTCAGGCGGTTTTTGCGCTCGGTCTCGAACAGGCGCTGGCCAAGGTGGTCTTCCAGCCGCTTGAGCGTCATGGAAACGGCTGACTGGGTGCGTCCCAAACGCACCGCCGCTTCGGCCAGATTGCCGGTGGCAGCAACAATTGCAAAACACCGCAGGGTTTCAACCTTGATCATCGCTTCAGTTTTTCTTGAACTTGATTAACAAGTTTGAATTTGACTGACAGGCCGGCACATGTCCACAGTGCGCCATCTCAAAAAACAACGGGGCCAAGCATGTCCGACACTCACCTCAATCTCATTTCGGGCACCTGGACCGTCGGAGAAAGCGAGATCGAGAACCGCAATCCATCTGATCAGAGTGACCTGATCGGGCTGTATTCACAGGCCAGCGCCTCGCAACTTGACGACACGCTGACACAGGCCCGGCGCGCGCAGGCAGAGTGGGCCGCTTATGGGATGGAGCGCAAGCAGGCTGTCCTCATGGCGATCGGCACCGAGTTGATGGCCCGCGCCCCTGAACTAGGCATGCTGCTCAGCCGCGAAGAGGGCAAGCCGCTGACCGAAGGCAAGGGTGAAGTCTATCGCGCAGGGCAATTTTTCACGTATTACGCGGCCGAGTGCCTGCGCCAAATCGGAGAGAACGCCGACAGCGTGCGAGAGGGTGTGGAAATTGATGTGCGACGCGAGCCGGTTGGCACCGTTGCGATCATCTCGCCTTGGAATTTCCCGACTGCAACGGCCTCTTGGAAAATCGCCCCGGCGCTTTGCTATGGCAACGCCGTGGTCTGGAAGCCAGCAAATATCACACCCGCTTCGGCCGTGGCTCTGACCGAGATCATCGCGCGGCAGGACATTCCAAAGGGGTTGTTTTCACTGGTCATGGGCGGCGGCTCTAGCATTGGTCAACGGTTGGTTGACAGCCCGATGGTCGACGCCATTTCGTTCACCGGATCAGTCCCCGTTGGAAAAGGTATTGCCGCCGCAGCGGTCCAGAACCTCACCAAACTTCAAATGGAGATGGGATCCAAGAATGCCTTGGCCGTCATGGACGACGGCGACCTGGACCTTGCCGTCGCAGTCGCGCTGGGTGGCGCCTTTGGCGGCACCGGCCAAAAGTGCACCGCCTCATCCCGGCTGATCGTACACGATCGCGTGCATGATGCCTTTGTTGAAAAGCTCGTGACG
>JAKVCP010000029.1:0-30461 GCA_022448925.1 Paracoccaceae bacterium | reverse complement strand
GGGCACGCCTTGCACGAGGGTACGCAGATCGGCCCCGTTGTCAGCGCAGACCAATTGGCCGCGAACCTTGCCTATGTCGAGCTTGGCAAATCCGAAGGCGCCGAGCTGGCCTGCGGTGGCACCCGGTTGGACATGCCCCACGACGGGTTCTACATGTCCCCAGGCGTGTTTTTGCAAACCACCAACGCGATGCGCATCAACCGAGAAGAGATGTTCGCGCCTCTGACGTCCGTCATCAAGGTGGACAGTTACGAAGAGGCTCTTGCGACACTGAACGATACCAATTTCGGCCTGACATCGGGGATTGTCACCCGCGATCTTGCCAGAGCCACACATTTCCGACGCAACGCGCGGACCGGTGTTGTCACAGTGAACCTGCCAACCGCCGGCACGGACTACCACGTGCCATTCGGGGGGCGCGGCGACAGCTCGTACGGGCCACGCGAACAAGGCCGCGCAGCGGCAGAGTTCTACACGACGGTCAAAACTGCCTACATCAGCGCAGGGACACCCAGCTGATGCGGATCGATGGCCTTCAATATGCAAACTGGTCGGAAAAGATCTTTCGACAGATGCGCGAGGGCGGGCTGGACGCGGTCCATGTGACAATTGCCTATCATGAGACATTTCGCGAAACGGTGCTGAACTTTGAACGCTGGAACCGTTGGTTTGAAACTTATCCCGACTTGATTCTCAAAGGCACACAAGCCAGCGACATCGATCGCGCAAGAGAAACCGGGCGCACGGCGATTTTCTTCGGGTTTCAAAACCCAAGCCCGATCGAGGACGACATCGGCCTGATCGAAATTGTCCACACACTGGGCGCACGCTTCATGCAGCTGACCTACAACAACCAATCGTTGCTGGCCACCGGATGCTATGAAGACCACGACACCGGCATCACCCGCATGGGGCGCCAGGTGATCAAGGAAATGAACCGTGTCGGACTGGTGATTGACATGAGTCATTCCGCAGATCGATCGACCATTGAAGCGGCCGCCATTTCAGAACGGCCGATCACCGTAACCCACGCAAACCCGCATGCATGGTCGCCTGCGTTGCGCAACAAGCGTGACGCCGTGATACGGGCGGTCGTGGATACCGGCGGGATGTTTGGATTTTCTCTGTATCCGCACCATTTGAAGGGAAAGACGGCCTGCACGCTTCGGGACTTCTGCGAAATGATCGCACGTGCCGCCGATCAGTACGGCACAGAGCACCTTGGGATCGGATCAGATCTGTGCCAAGATCATCCTGACAGCGTGGTCGAATGGATGCGCAATGGACGTTGGAGCAAAGAACTGGATTACGGCGAAGGATCGGCTGGGGCACCCGGTTTTCCTGACATGCCCAGCTGGTTCCGTGACAACCGCGACTTTGGCAATCTGGCAGAGGGTCTGCGCGACATCGGCATGGATAGACACGAGGTTGCAGGCGTGATGGGTGGCAACTGGTACCGGTTTTTCCGTGACAACTTTGCCCCGGCGGCCGCATGACCGGCCCTGCGCAGACAGTGCCCCGCAGACCTCCTGCGCAGGTGATGACGCTAAGCCGCCTTGGGTCATTTCATCAATGCCGTCTCAGCTTTGTTCGTATCCTAACCCGCCGCATGGCTGAGGACGGCTGGTCCTTTACCCGCCCGGAGTTTCAGATCGACGGGTCTGGCGTGGGGCATGCTGTCTATTCTGCTATCGGCCCAGCGCGCAGCTATTCACTTGTCGCTTTTGCTCATGATCTGCCAGACGCGCAACGCTCGGACAGGGTGATCGCAGAGGCATGGGACGCCACCTTCGTTCTCTTTGACGGCGTGCCAACAGCAGATGACATCACGCGGTTGGGACAGAACGTGCCGCAGCAAGAAACAGGTCGTATAACCGAGACCGAACTGACCCTGTCGCGCGCCAACCGCTCAGTTCGGCTTTGGGAACATGTGGTTTCAGCCCTGGCGATGGGCGAGCAACCAGATGCCGCGATGGTTTCAGAGATCGGATACCTGATGCGCACGACCGCCGTCTATGGTTCGGGCAAGTTCGGCGCAGCCGATCGCGAAAAGATCGCTGACCGGCCGGAAATGCAGGTGCCATTCCAAGCCGAAATGCTAACGGTTTATCTGATCCGAACCTTCGTCCGCGACATGGTCAACCATATGGCGCAGGTAAAGGGCGGCGCACAGGCAGTCCCCTTGGCGCCGCAAATCGCCCGCCAGCTGGGCATAGGGAACTCGACCGGTCTGGGCATGGCACCGTTCATCGTCAATCATCCGGTTCTCTTCAACAACTGGATTGTTGTCCGCGAAGAAGCGCTGGCCCGCGTCCGCTCGATCGAAAGGCCCACTCGCGCCGAGATCGATACATTCCTTGATATCCTTGCCCGCAGCGAAGTTTCAATCAGCCGGTGGACATCGGCCCACCCCTTGCAGATTGAAAAACTAGCGCGGCTGCGAAATGACCTGGGGCTGCTGCGACGCTACATAGAAGCAGGAGACCTGACCGGGCCCTCGATGTGGGATAGCTTGGTCACCTGGTCGCAATCAGCCCTGAGCGAGGAAGGCCAAGAACTGATCGTGTCCCTGGTGCTTGAACCCTATGGACCGCTGATTGACGGAATGGCCCACTGCATGGCCGACAACGGACAGGCATCGTGCATCGATGGCGCGATGCCCATCAGCCGGGTCAAGGCCTTGCTGAAACACACGTTTGGCTGGGCACTTGATGTCAACTGGGATGATCCCGAAAACTGCGCCCGGGCATGGTATGTCTCTGCGGAAAAGCTGGAACCCCGGCTCGGCGAGCGCTTTGAGGAGCCCGTCGCAGACTACGAACAGCCTCTGGCCCCAGCGCGGGATGCCGCCAAGGCCCATGCAGCCCTGGAAGACTGGCCTTCCGAGACCGCGATCGCTGATTTTCTGATCCAGCATCCAGAACATCGTCACACGATACGCCGCGCTCAGGTATTTCCCCGGGCGCCCTACGGAGAAATCAATGGCAATACGATCGGCGCGGACGTGCTTCCAATCGATATGCTGCGCGCAAAGCTGTCGTTTTTTGGCGCAACGCATTTCGATCCGCGGTCTGACCGCTGGGTCAGAATATGCATGTATGCGGGTGCGCCATATCCCGAAGACTTGCAGACGACCAATGCCGACACATGGGTCTACCCCGAGCTTACGGCGTGACGTTCTCGTTGAACGAAACCGAGGCGATGGCCCGAAAGGCAGCACGCGGCGCGGGCTACGGTTGGGGCGCGTCAGAGGACGTCGGAAAGGCGGTCCGCTGGCTTTGTGTACAAGGTCTGGACGGATGCGCCGCACTTGCCAGACTTTTGCCCTATACCGACTCCCATGACCCGGCGCAGATCTCACCCCGCGTTGACACAGACCCCTGGCTGGCAGATCCCGGCCCCCTGTGCCCCATCTATGCTGGCGCCGCATTTGCGGACCGCGCCCACCTGATGTCCAACAAGGGACAAAACTTGGGTCCTCTGCGCCAGCCTTTGCTTTTCGCTCCGTTCGTGGCGCAAGTCGCCTGCCAGAAAGGCGTGACCATGACGCTGTCTTGCGGCTCCAGCACAATCGTCACAAATGGCCAACGCATTTCTGTTGCCGATTCACACCCGCAGATATGGAGCTCTGCGCATGTATCCGTAGGAGGCCATGTCAGCGCATCGGCTCCCCTGGCAAAGCGGACCTCTCCGGACATGGATGCCTGGGATCTGCTAGCCATTTTTGCATATCGAACCTACGCGCCCGCAACCGAGGAGTCACGGGCAAAAGGCGCAGGGTCCGGAACGACAGACAACGACTGATACGAGGTCATCATGCCAGAATTCAAAACCCTTAGCCTCGACGAGATCGAGTCGATCAGCTTCGATGCTTTGGTCAAGGCCGGAACATCTCCAGCCAATGCGCGCCCTCTTGCTGTTGCCACCGCGGCAACCGAGGCAGACGGCGTTGCCAGCCATGGCATGGCCTACATTCCGATCTACTGCGAACATGTTCAATGCGGCAAGGTCGATGGGCAGGCGGTACCTGAGCTTGCGCAACCCGCCCCAGCGGTCCTGGTTGCCGATGCGCGTACTGGGTTTGCACACCCGGCGATTGATATGGGCTTTGCAGACTTGGTTCCACTGGCAAAGCAGCAAGGCATTGCCGCATTGACGCTGCGCAACAGTTACAACTGCGGTGTTCTGGGATACCATACGGCACGCCTGGCCGAGGCCGGGCTGGTTGGGCTTGGCTTTACCAACGCACCGGCCTCAATTGCGCCATCGGGCGGAGCCAAACCCGTGGTGGGCACGAATCCCCTGTCCATTGCGGTACCTGGCGCAGATGGTGACATCGCACTTTTGATAGACCAAAGCGCCAGCACAATTGCCAAGAGCGAAGTCATGAAGCACGCCCGCGAGGGTAAACCCATTCCCCAAGGATGGGCCTTGGATCCCGAGGGCCGGCCGACAACCGACCCCGCAATCGGCCTCAAGGGCTCTATGGCGCCTTCAGGGGGCTACAAAGGGGTTGGATCGGCGCTATTGGTCGAAGTCATGGCAGCCGCGTTGGCGGGCGCAACCTTGGGAATTGATGCGGCGCCATTTTCGGGCACCGTGGGGGGGCCACCAAAGACAGGGCAGTGCTTTTTGGCCATCAACCCGAACACCACAGCGGGGGGCGCCTTTGCGTCATTGGTGGATCGGTTGACCGGGGCGGTTCACGCCCAAGACGGCGCGCGGCTGCCCGGCGACGGACGCAAATCACACCGCCTGCGCGCCCGCACGGACGGGGTGCCGGTCAACGTGGCAACGCTTGACCGTATCGCGGCCATCACGGGCTAGGTCAGATCCAAAGTCAGACAGTCGAAAAGACGTGACTTTTCTTTCCAACCTGCCAAACTTTACGGCACCTCTGCGCGAAAGGTAGGCACTTCGCTTATCTTTGCAGCAGAGGCGCCAAAAAACCGGAGAAGACTCTGCCATTCAGATGCTGGTGCGAGAGGTTGAGCCGGAGACAACTGACAACAGGAGGATATCTGGTGAAACACCTCTCATTGAACGCGCTGGCCTTTGCAGCCGCGACGCTGATCGGAACGGTGGCAGTACAAGCCGATACCAAGGTGCCATTCGCACTGGACTGGAAATTCGAAGGCCCATCGGCGGCCTATTTTGCAGCGATTGACAATGGCCATTTTGATGCGGCCGGCCTGGATGTCGAAATCTCTGCTGGCAAAGGATCGTTGGATGCAATCCCGAAGGTGGCCACTGGGGCCTTTCCAATCGGCTTTGCAGACATCAATTCGCTGATCAAATTCCTTGACCAAAACCCCGGCGCACCGGTCACGGCCATCATGATGATTTACGACAAGCCACCGTTTGCGGTTGTCGGACGCAAATCCCTTGGTGTCAGCGCGCCGGGCGATCTGGAGGGTAAAGTGCT
The DNA here is from genome assembly GCA_022448925.1 of Paracoccaceae bacterium. Taxonomy (GTDB): domain Bacteria; phylum Pseudomonadota; class Alphaproteobacteria; order Rhodobacterales; family Rhodobacteraceae; genus JAKVCP01. Next base: position 25,036 of record JAKVCP010000029.1, on the reverse strand, counting down.
TGGCGCCCCACCCCCTGACGGTGCCTGGGCGCAGTTCCCAGCCTTTGCAAAGGCCGCAGGCATCGATATGTCCAAGATCACCGTAGAGCCCGTCGGCTTTCCAACACGCGAGCCGATGTTGGCCGAGGGCGAAGTGGCCGCAGTCACAGGCTTCAGCTTTTCATCGTTCCTGAACCTCGTTCGTCTTGGTGTGCCCGAGGACGACATCTCGACCATTCTGATGGCCGATCACGGTCTTGCGCTTTATGGCAACGCAATCATCGTGAACACTGACTTTGCGGCCGAAAATGCCGATCTGGTCAAAGGGTTCCTGGGCGCCGTTGCCCAGGGCTGGACGGATGTGATCGCAGACCCGGAAATGGGTGCCAAGGCCGTCATTGCGCGCAACCCGGCAGGTGACGTGGCGCTGGAACAGCGTCGTTTGCAACTGGCAATCGATGCCAACGTTGTTACAGACTACACCAAGGCAAACGGTATGGGTGGCATCGATCCGGCACGCCTGTCAGCAGCGATTGCCCAAATCGGCGAAAACTACGATTTCCAGAACGCGCCAGATGCAGCTCTGTATTTCGATCCAAGCTTTCTGCCAGAGGGCAACTTCACGTTGAACTAAGGTATCGCGGCCATGCCGCGAACCCCTGTGTATCGCTCGGCCTGGGCGGATTTCTGATCTGCCGAAGTTCCTGGCGATACGCCACAAACCATGAAAACGCGACATGACTGCCAGCGCGCCGGGATGATCCCGGCGCGCTGGCAGAAACCGCAGACACATAATTATGAGGCTGGTGTGGGCAATCTTATCGACATCAAGGATGTGTCACATACATTCGCTACGGACGGCGGCCCGCTGCACGTTCTTGACCATCTCAACATCTCTGTTCCAGACGGCGGCTTTTGCGCCGTTGTCGGCCCGTCCGGATGTGGAAAGTCGACGCTCACGCGGCTGATCGCAGGCCTGATGATCCCTGACAAGGGCGAAGTCTGGTTACATGACGAGCGGGTCAAAAGCCCCCGCTCCACGGTTGGCATGGCGTTTCAGAACCCTGTTCTGCTTGAGTGGCGCTCAATCCTCAAGAATGTCATGCTGCCGCTTGAGATCGTACCGACAAAGCTGACACGCAAACAACAGGTAGAGCGGGCAGAGTTCCTGCTGGCTTTGGTCGGATTGGAGGGGTTCGAAGACAAAAAGCCCTCGGAACTGTCCGGCGGTATGCGTCAGCGCGCCTCGCTGTGTCGGTCTCTTGTGCACAGCCCAGAGGTGCTGATCCTGGATGAGCCGTTCGGGGCGCTTGATGCTTTCACCCGCGAAGACCTTTGGCAGACCATGCACAAAGTCAAAGCCGAAGAGCCGTTTACCGGCGTTTTGATCACGCATGACCTGCGCGAAAGCCTGTTTCTGGGTGACCAAGTTGTGGTCATGTCGGGTCGTCCTGCACATGCGCAATATGTTATGGATATTCCGTTCAACGGGCCGCGCGTTCTGGATGACCTCTACAGCGCTGAAACTGCGGAACGCCTTGCCATACTCAGGCACCAAATAGAGATTGCCCAGGGCCGAGCCAAAGCGGAGAACCCGGCATGAAATTTCAGAAAATCCTAGTGCCATTGGTCGCAATGGTGATCTTCTTGATTTTGTGGGAGCTGTTGGTCTGGGCCAATGGCTGGCCAAACTACAAGATGGCGTCCCCCTCGGACCTTTGGCCTGCATATGCCCGCTACGGAGAGCTGTTCGTCATCTATGGCTGGCAGACCCTTTGGCGCACGGTTGTCGGTCTTTTGCTGGCCATTGTCGTCGGGACCTTGATTGGCATGGTCATGGGGTTTTCCCGCGTGATGCGCGATGCGCTTTATCCGTTGCTGGTAGGCTTCAACGCCGTCCCAAAAGCCACCGTCGTTCCCATAGTCGCCCTGATGTTCGTGGGCGCTCATGATTTCAACACCGTGCTGATCGCCTTTATGATCTCATTCTTTCCGATCGCCGTGTCGGTCTCGATCGGGCTTTCGACGCTTGAGCCGGAGTACCGCGACATTCTGCGATCCCTGGGCGCTTCAAACATGACTATCTTTTGGAAAATCGCTCTTCCAAAAACCCTGCCAGAATTCTTTGGTGCCCTGAAGGTGGCCGTGACCCTTGCTTTCATCGGCACCAACCTGATGGAGATTGTCTCCCCCCACGGACGCGGGCTTGGCGCGCTTTTTGATTCAGGCAAGACAAACTCGGACTACCCTTTGATGTTTGCTGTTCTGATTGCTCTCGCCGTTCTCGGGATCGTGCTTTACTACATCGTGGTCGCGCTGGAACAGATCTTTGCCGGTTGGGCTGAGCGGTCGCCAAACTGACGCCGACAGACTGAATGACGTTTTGTCGGGCGCCAAATCTGCGCCCGGCACATCTGCTCTGATTTCATCCTTTACGGCAGGGCCTGCTTGGACTTGCGCAACGCGCTACATTCGAACATATTCGCATGAAAGAATTTGACGTTCAGGGAGGGTCGTCAACATGCGTCGGAGATCTTTTTTAAATGGTGCTGCGGCACTGCCGCTTCTCCACCTCGCGGCCAAACCGGTCATGGCGCAGGTTCATCTGGGTGAGGCCACCCTGACAACTGTCAGCGATGGCAACCTTGTATTGCCGGGATCTTTCGTTTTCGATCCGATGCCAAAAGCCCCCCTGGCGCAGATTCTCAAAACAAAGGGCATTTCGTCAGAGCAGCTGACCCCTGAATGCAACCTTGCTCTGTATCAGGACGCAGATCGCAACGTGTTGTTCGACGTCGGCTCGGGTCCGGATTTCATGCCCAGCGCCGGCAAAATCGTTGACAGTCTTGATGGCCTGGGTCTGACGCCCGAAGATATCACGCATGTTGTGTTCACGCATGCGCATCCCGATCACATCTGGGGGCTTTTGGACGATTTCGGCGACCTTCTGTTTTACGAAGCCGAATACATGATCGGCCGTACCGAATGGGCCTATTGGTGGGACCCGGAGACAGTGAATACCATAGGTGACAGCCGTGCTGCCTTTGCTGTCGGGGCACGACGCCGGCTTGAGGTCATCCAGGACAGCATCACATTCTTCGACGACGGAGATGAAATACTGCCCGGCATCGCGGCGGTTGCAAGTTTCGGTCACACTCCGGGGCATATGGCCTTTGAGGTCCGGCAGGGAACAGACAGCGTGCTTGTCCTAGGGGATGCCATTGGCAACCACCACATAGCCTTTGCCCGCCCCGACTGGGAAAGCGGTGCGGACCATGACATGACACGTGCTGTCGCCACACGAAAGCGCCTGTTCGACCGCATCACATCTGAACAGATGCAGATCCTCGGATTTCATATGCCCGACGGCGGCATAGGTCGAATTGATACCGACGGCGACGGCTATCGTTTTGTGGCAGGGGGGTAAGAGATGCGGTTCCTTCTTGCGCTGCTGCTTATCGCCCAGCCACTGGTTGCCGACGAAGACATCGCCGACCAGTATCCCGGATCCCCGCTGTACCAAAAACCAGTCGAGGTGATCCCACATGTCTGGTCTGCCATCGGTGCCACGGCACCGCCGACGTATGAAAACAGCGGCCACAACAACAACCTCAGCTTCATCGTCACCGGCGACGGAGTGGTCGTGGTCAACGGGGGCGCAGCCTATATTCTGGCCCAAGCGCTCCATGAAGAAATCAAGACGATCACCGATCAGCCCGTTAAGCTTGTGATCAATGAAAACGGCCAGGGACATGCCATGCTGGGCAATGGCTATTGGATCGATCAAGGGGTTCCAATCCTTGCCCATGTCGACGCCGCACATGAATTCGAAGACCGCGGTGCGCAAATCCTTGACGGGATGAAGCGCTACAACCGCGATAAGGCTGCGGGGTCGTATCTGGCCGGCCCAACCGAAACTTTCGAGGACCGGCAGCTTATCGAAATGGGCCGCTTCAGGATAGAGGTCCTGCATCTGGGGCCTGCGCACAGTCCCGGCGACATTCAAGTCTGGTTACCGCAGCATAGCCTGGTGATCGCTGGGGATATGGCGTTTCACGAAAGACTGTTGCCGATCTTCCCCGATACAGTCACCCGCGATTGGATCGAAACCTGGACCACTGAATTCGAAGCCCTGAACGCAACCTATGTGATCCCGGGCCATGGACATCCCACAAACATGGCGCAGGTCCGCAGGTATACACATGATTACCTCGTGTATCTGCGCAAACAGATACAGGTGCATCTCGACGAAGGGGGGATGCTGGATGATGCCTACTACGTTGACCAGTCGCCCTTTGCGCACCTTGACACATTTGAGGAGTTGGCGCGGCGCAATGCTGGCTATGTCTATGCAGAAATGGAATTCGAATAATGCAATCGCAGCACATCAATGCGATTTAAGAACATTCGACATGCTCAGACCCGGCACAGCAAGATCAAGGTGGGATCTTTGGGCGCCAAACAGGAACAGTGTTCCCTCTTTTGGTTCAATGCGACACTTTCGTTCCATCCCATAGCCTTGACCCAGCACGGAACAAGACAGATATCCCGAACACTTTTGTCGTCGGAGTCGCTGGCATGTTGTTGGAATTTTTTGGGTTTGAAGGGGACGCACGTGTCTTGCACGTGGTTCTGGGCGGGCTGTTAGGCCTGATCTTTGGTGTGGCCGCACAGATTTCCCGTTTCTGCATCCGCCGTGCCGTTGCCGGCGAAGGACGCGACGGCGCGCAGGCCGGGGCAGTCTGGATCACCGCGTTGGCCGTGGCCATTGCCGCCTTCATTGGCGCAAGCGTCTTTGGCCTGGTAGATCTGGCTGAACACCGCTTTTGGTCTCTGGAATTGCCCGTTGTAGCTATCCTCATCGGAGGATTGATGTTTGGCTCCGGCATGATCCTGACCCGCGGCTGCATTTCGCGACTGACTGTGCTTAGCGCCACGGGTAACCTGCGTGCCGCCTTGGTACTCGTTGTCTTTGCGATTGTGGCGCATGCCACGCTCAAAGGTGTTCTGGCCCCAGCACGTGTCGCTCTCGGCTCGATCACCGTAGACCTGCCGTTTGGAACCCTGTTGGATCACTCGGTTCTGGCGTATGGATTGTGCGCTCTGGCAGTCGCTGTGTCGGTTGCTCTGATCCGTGTCACCCGTCCGGCACCTCTTCACATGGCCATGGCTGTCGTGATCGGTCTTTTGCCGGTCGTTGGCTGGGCTGGAACCAGCGTGCTTTTGCTGGATGAGTTTGACCCGCAACCCGTACAATCGATCGCGTTCACACTGCCGTTCACAGACAGTCTGTTTTGGATCATCGCCAGCTCGGCAATTCCCGCAACATTCGGTGTTGGCCTGGTCGGTGGTGTTCTGGCAGGCAGCTTTGTCAGCGCGGCCGCGCGCGGGGAATTGGCGCTGCAGAGCTTTGATACCGGCAGTCAAACAGTGCGCTATCTATCGGGCGCTGCATTGATGGGTGTTGGCGGCGTTCTGGCCGGTGGGTGCACCGTAGGTGCAGGTCTGGCCGGAGCGGCAAGCCTGAGCATAGCGGCATTGCTGGCGCTTGTGGCCATTGTTGTGGGGGGGATCGCAACCAACTTCCTGATGTCACACCAATCGGCATCGGCACTTCCCGCTGAGTGACCGGAGGGGCCACAGCCCCTCCGCGCGTGACTTAACTGAACATGTCGGCCGTGATGCCGGAATACCAGCCCTCACTTTCCTCGTAGGTGGCCTTGCGCAAGGCCGCGTCTTCGCCTGTCTGACTGACAAACCCATCAATTTTGGCGATCTTTTCATCCGTCGCCTCGTAGGTTGCGCCCACTTTGACGCCATCATTGGTGTCAATCAGCGACCAACATGTGTTGGAAAACTTGGCCGGGAAGACACGGCTGCCAGTCAGTGCGCCTCGGACCGCGTTTGCACAGACCTTGGCCTGCGAGTTCGCCGAAAAGCCCGACTTGGGCATATCGCCCTGCTGGCTGGCATCACCCAGCACGTGGACATCGGGATCAGCTTTGGTCGACATGTCAATCGCGTTGACCGGCGCCCAGCTTCCATCCGTCACACCGGCCAACTCGGCAATCCGGCCGGCCTTCATTGCCGGGATCACGTTGCACACATCCGCCTGGATCACCTCTCCATCGATATTGACGGTCATGGCGCCCGGATCAACTGTCACGTTCTCACCGCCAAAATCTGGCCCGATCCTTTCTATCATGCCGCCATAGTGATTTTGCCAGCCTTCTTCGAACAGACCTTGCTTCGAAAACTTGGGCTTGGGATCGGCAATGATAATTTTGGCCGTCGGGTTGTTGGCCTTAAGCTGATGCGCCACCATCGAGACACGTTCATAGGGGCCAGGTGGGCAGCGATAGGGGTTCGGCGGTGCCACCATGACATAGGTTCCGCCCTCGGGCATCGCCGCAATCTGCGCCTTCAACAATTCCGTCTGCGACCCTGCCTTGTAGGCATGTGGCATTGCGTTTTGCGCAGAGAGATCCCAGCCAGGCACAGATCCCTCAACAAAATCAATGCCAGGTGACAGGATCAACTTGTCATAGGGCACGGATGCGCCCCCGGCCAGCGTGACAGTCTTTTGACCGCGATCCACTCCTACGGCCCAGTCATGGACAACATTCACGCCGTGGTTTGACGCCAAATTCCCGTAGGTGTGGCCAATATCATCTATGGTTTTGAACCCACCCAAATACAGGTTCGAGAAAAAGCACGTGTAATAGGTCCGCGACGGCTCTATCAGCGTCACGTCGATTTCGCCCTTGCTGTCCTTTGCAATATAACGAGCGGCGGTTGCGCCACCTGCTCCACCGCCAACCACAACGACACGCGGCTTGCCATGCCCGCCAGCGTTGACCATCGGCGCGGCCAGCGAGACCGCCGTTGCTCCGAGGAAAATCCGTCTGTTCAGTTTCATCGTGTCCTCCCTTGGTTCAGTTTCCCAGCGTTTCGAAGTAGGCCGCAAGTGCCGCGATCTCTTCGTCATTCAACCGACCGGCCATCATCTGCATCACCGGATGTGGTCGAACCTTGTCCTTGTAGGCGTGCATCGCCAGGACAAAATCGTCGGCCGGCCAATTTGTGATGGAGGGGATGCCATCGCCTGTACCATCCATCTTGTGACATGTGAGGCACTCGCTTGCGAGATATGCGCCGTATTCCACATCGCCAACAATGGCGAGAATGTCCGGAGCAACGCTGTAGCCTTGCTCTTCCATGGTAACATCTGCTGTGCCCTCTTGGGGCGCATTTGTTTGGACCATCTTCACCGTATTGGCGGAATAGGTCTGCAGATAAGCCAGAAGGTCAGATCGCTGCTCCTCGTTCTTGAGACCACGGTAATTCATTCGGGTGCCCCTAGCAAAGACCTTGGGGTCCGCGATGTAGGCGTCCAGTGTGTTCAGGCGCCATTCCAGACCTTCTGCGCCCAAGCGTCGGAGACTTTTTGAATATTTGACCCCGTCAAGGCTGGCCACGGCACGGCCGACAACACCGTTTAAGTGCGGGCCAATACGGTTCCTGCTGCCCTCGCCCACCATGTGACAGCTGCTGCATTGCGACTTGAAGACCCTTTGGCCCTCTTTGGGATCACCAAGCTGTTCGGCGCCGGCTGCCGACATCGCAACCATGGCGAGCCACAGTGCAATCAGCACTCGCATCACGGCGAGATCGTCCTCAGGTAAGCGATGACTGCCATACGATCCTCCTCTTTGCTGAGGCCTCGAAAACTCATCTTTGTTCCCTTCAAGTAGCCCTTTGGGTTTTCCAAAAAGCCAGACAGGGTTGTGTCATCCCAAACCAGCCCGGACTCTGCCATGACCTTGGAATACCGAAATTGTTCGACAGAGCCAGCCGTGCGGCCAACCACCGCATTCAACTGCGGGCCCGAGCGGTTCTTTGCCCCCGCACCCACCTGATGACAGGACGCACATTTCTTAAAGACCTTTTCCCCCGCAGCAACCAGATCAGCCATCGCGTCCTGCGCTGCACGTGGCACAGACGGCTCCACGGCACTCTGCTTGCTGATGTCACCACGCATCACCGGATGCATGAAATCATCCACAGGTGTTACATTCACCATCGACGCTCGGCGCGTGATCTCAACCCTGTCTTTGCAATTTTCCATGCATGGCTCGGCTGACCAGACCGTGTATTCTGTTGCGGCACGATCATCGACCACAAACCCCTCTGTGTTGTACATGGCAACGTCAGAAAAGGTCTCGTGGCTCAATTCGAAATCCTCCTCTACCAGATCATTGGAATACAAGATGTAAGCAACAATAGCATAAACTTCATCATCGGTCAGCGTTTGCGCCGCTCCAAACGGCATCGAGCGATGCACGTAGTCCCAAACCGTTGACAGGTAGGGCCAATAGGACCCCACCGTCTTTACCGGGTCGACATCGGCCAGCGTATCGAACCCACCCGCAAGAACAGGCCAGTTGTCGACGCCCTCGGCAAAGTCACCGTGGCAGGATGCGCAATACTCGGCAAATAGTTCATCCCCGGTCAAGACATCCCCACGTCCAACCGGAAGCCCACGCCCGTCTGGCATGATATCAACATCCCAGGCCGCAAGCTCTTCGGGCAGCGCCGCCCGTCCCAAACCAAGGCCACCTGAAAAATCCGGTGCTGGATCCGGCGCTGAACCGGCCGCGGACCCTGCGATTGCAATGGCTTGATCGGCTTTGGACTGCACATCATCGAGGCGCGCCAGAAGCGTTGAGACCCTGGCCTCCGAAGCCTCGGCCCGGGTCTGCGCTGCCTGGGCGGCGATGCCTGCCAGCTCAGCCTCCTGGGCCTTGTAAGTTCGCGTGGACAGACCATAGGCAGCGCCCAGCACGATGCAGGTTGCGCCCAATACCGGCAAAAAGATGTTAGGAGACTTCGACATTTTCAGCGACCCCCAATTCGTTTACGGCCCATGTCTGGATACAGTTGTTATGATAGACCGAGTTTTCGCCGCGCATGTCGCGCAGCTGGTGTTTGGTCGGTTGAACATATCCGGTTTCATCCATAGCCCGGCTTTGCAACAACATCGGAGCCCCATCCCACCGTGTATCAAGGTAAAATCGGGTCAGCGCCTTGCTATCGCCCCGCCGCCCAAGCCTTGCCTTTTCCCAGGTCACGCCACCATCCCGTGACACATCAACCCGCGTTATTTGCCCGTGACCAGACCAGGCCAGACCCGAAATCACCAAAGGCCCGGGACCATGTTCGATCGGCATCTGCGGGCTGGGTGAGGTTATGACGGACTTGGCATCCATCACCCAGGTCCATTTCCGCGCCCGCCCGTCTTCAAGAACATCTGTATACTTGCTGGTTTCTTCGCGGCTTTCCACAGCGGCATCTGTCACCTCGATCCGGCGCAACCACTTGACCCACATGTTGCCTTCCCAGCCGGGCACGACAAGCCGCACCGGGTAGCCATGTTCCATGCGCAGCGCTTCGCCATTGGCTTTGAAAGCGACAAGCACATCGTCCAGCGCTTTTTGCATTGGAATGGAGCGTCCGTTTGACGAGGCATCCGCTCCCTCAACATAGACCCAAAGGTTGTCTGCAATCTGGGCACCGGCCTCTGCAAGCAACAGCCGCAAAGGCACACCGGTGTACTCCATGTTGTGGATCATACCGTGGGTATATTGCACCGCATTCAACTGAGCGCCGGCCCATTCCATGCCCGTGTTGGCCGCACATTCGCAGAAATAGACATGATTTTCGCGCGGGAACCGCTCCAGGTCAGCGTAAGTAAAGACCAAAGGCCTGTCGACCAAACCATTGATCATCAGCCTGTAGTCCTGCTTTGACAGCTCTATGGCGCCGGAATGATGCCGTTCGAAGGCACAGCCTTGCGGCGTGATCGTGCCGTCCAATGCATGGATCGGAGTAAAGTTGATCGAACTGATCGGCGAGGCTGTCAGCCATTCGACATTGCGCCGAATGACATCCTCTTCAAAGCGGATCGGCAGCCCATAGGGTGTTTCGTCGACACCGGCACCGGTGTAGCTGGCCCACTCCTGGACCTCGGTGATCAAAGGGTCTGGTCCAGAGGCCGAGGCCTTGCCGGCCGCCAGTGTGCCAGCCCCGATCGCGGCATTTTTCAAAAAATTCCGTCGTGTGGTTTTCATTGGCTTGCCCTCCCTTGAAGTGGCAGGATTTTCAAACATCTGCGGATCCGGAGCTCAAAAGCACGTCAAATCAGCGCACGACCTGAACACTGTTGTTGTCAGCCACTGACACGGTACCTTGCTTGCGGATGTGGTTCTCGACGACCTCCCAGATTGGAGGACCTTCAGTGCCCTCATTAACGCTGGCCCAACCTGAAACTATGTAGCTCTTCGCAGGGTCAATCCTCTCACCTGTCGACAGCAACGTCATGTCGGTGATGCGTTCGCCCTGAGGCTTGTTGATGTCGATGCGATAGCCCAGCCCGCCGGTCCGCACCATGTCCCCGCCTTGCTGAAAGAAGGGGTCAGGGTTGAAGATGTTATCGGCCACATCCTCGAGGACGATATGCAGAAATTCCCCCGTGAACTCCGTTCGATAGGCATTTGGATAGGTCATTGAGGTGACGTTCCAGATGTCTTCGCGTGTGATGGCTTGCCCCGGAAGCATCGATGGCCCCCAACGCACTCCGGGAGACAGGGCGATCTGCGCATCCCGCTCATGTAAAAGGGCATCACAGATAAGGTCGTCCCAGGTTCCGTTGAAATTGCCGCGGCGGTACAATGTTGTATCGGTCTGGCCTATGACCTCGGACAGCGCGGCTTGATAGGGTGCGCGCTGCGCTTCTATCAGGGCCGAAACCTCAGGATCAGGGGCAATAACATCCGAGAAAATCGGGATCAGCTTGGTGCGATAACCCATCATTCGCCCATCCCGGATGTCAAGGTCACAGCGCGTCACAAACTTGCCATTCGAACCAGAGGGCAAGATGATCGTCTGCCCAACGATGACCGGTTCAGGCAATGCGTCATGCGTATGCCCGGACAGAATGACATCTATGCCCGACACAACGCCCGCCATTTTCTTATCGACATCAAACCCATTGTGGCTCAGCAAAACAACACATTCAGCGCCAGCGCTGCGCACCTCTTCGACCATGGCCGCCAGATTTTCCTGACGCAGGCCAAAAGAATATTCCGGAAACATCCAGCCGGGATTGGCAATCGGCATATAGGGAAAGGCCTGCCCAATCACCGCGATTTTGGTCCCCCCCCGTTCGAACATGGTGTACGGCGGAAAATACTCCGCCGGTTCATCCCATTCCTTGTCGAACACATTTTGGCCCAGCGCTTCAAAGGGCAGATCATCAAGGATTTCATGCACCCGGTCGCTGCCCAGCGTGAATTCCCAGTGAAAGGTCATTGCATCGGGCCTTAGCGCGTTCATCACATTGACCATATCCGCACCTGCCGTGTGATAACACGTATAACTGCCGTGCCAGGTATCCCCCCCATCCAACAGCAGCGCATCCGGGCGGTCAGCGCGGATTGCGTTGATCACTGTGGCCACGCGGTCGAGACCCCCGACCCGCCCGTACCCTTGCGCCAGAGCTGCAAAATCACCTGACGACAAGGCGTAGTGAGACGGCGATCCATCGGAAATTCCGTAGAATCGTCGGAAGTCAGCCCCCGTCAGATGCGGCACAGCACCACTGTTGGCGCCAACGCCAAGATTGACAGAAGGTTCACGAAAATAGACAGGTTTCATCTGCGCGTGAATGTCTGTCACATGAATAAGAGAGACGTTCCCGAACGTGTCAAACTGCAACAGGTCGTCCTGGCTCAGTCGCTGCTGCGCCGCAAGCCGCGCCCAACTTCCAAAACCCGATCCACCAACCATGGCAGCAGCGGCCATTCCGACCTGCAGGAAGTCTCTGCGTGAGATCATTTTGCGCTCTCCGAATAACACATTCGTATGTGTGAATTATTTGGGTGTTTAAAAAGGGCCACCCTGTCAACGCAGAGAGGCCCTTTTGATCAGTTGCGAACCGCAGGGGTTTCGACACTCAGACCATTGCCACGTGACGCCACATAGAGCTCCAGAGCCTTGAACTCAGCGGAACCCTCTTTGTACGGCGTGGCGCGGATGTTTTTCATGCACCCCTTGAACCGGCCGTGGGTTGTGTTGATCTTGGCATTCTTCAGACGGTACAGCGGAAAGCCATTGATCTGACCCTGGCTCAGATGGTCCGCGCGGATCATGTTGCCATAGTTGTCTTCGTGGCAATTGGCACAGGCCATTTGAAGTTGTCCGACACGGGTGTAGTAGATCTCTTTGCCGAGTTCCCAATGCGGGGCGGCATCACCATCGATCTTCACATCCATTGCCATGCCGCGCGACTGATGCGCAATCAAGGCTGTCATTCCAGACATCTTAGAGCCGGAATAGCTCCATTCCTCGGCGCCCATACGCTCGGTCACGCAGGTGTTGACAAGGTTCGTCAACGTCACAAGTTCGCCGTTTTCGACACGTGGCAGCTTGGCTTTCAAGCCCTCGAACTCTGACACATCTTCGTGGCAGCTTGAACAGGCCTTGCCCGCCGATCCCTCAGCCGTATCCCACTGGTCAAGCGCTTGGTCTACAAAGACGAAGGCCGGGTTGTCAAAATCATCAAGCTGAAGTGCCTGCGTTTCATCCGTGCGAAACACCCATCCAGAAAAAATCGTATCGACGTTTTCCATGTGTGCCGGAGCGGCTGTCTTGGTGATGAAGGTTTCCCCCTCGATGTCCAAAACCGCGTCCTCTCCGGCCACGGCGCCTTTTGCCACAAGCAAAAGGGTACATACGGTAGCTATCGTTCTCATTGGCTTCCTCCCTGTGGCGTGGCGCCTACCCGACCTTTACGGCCTTTTTCATTTCGTAAACGTCGCCATCGTCATCATACCAAGTGAAGTGGAATTCACCGGCCTCGGGAACCACTGCATCAAACTGGAAATACGGGTTGGTCGAAATTGCGGGCTCCATGGCCACATCAATCACGTTCTGACCGTTAAAATCCGCCGTGAAGCGATTTATGATCGAGCGTGGAATGGTGTTGCCGTCGCCGTCCTTGCGCTGACCGCTTTCCATTTTGTGGCTGATCAACGTCTTGATTGTGATGGTTTCGCCTGCGGCCGCCTTTTTGGGAACCTTTACACGGGGCTTTACTCCGGATGCCATGACTTAATCCTCCTGAAATTCAGCCGCCGCAGCCGCCAATTGTGACTTTTACTGGCGCCTGTGCCATCGTGAAGCTTCCGTCCGCCATCTGTGCAACAGCGACCACGTTCTGGCTTTTTGCCAGACGGATACGTGTTGTGGCAGACTGATCGGGGTTCAGCGCACCGAACTTGAAGACCGCGACATTGGGAACCGGGTTGCCGTCCGCGTAGACGGCAATTGCCACTGCGCCCTTGGCCTCGACACCAATTGGGACAGTGTTGCCGTTCTCGGCGATTTCGGGGGCCGTGATATTGATTCCGCCCTCGCCCATTTCGGCACCGCCTGTGAATTCAGCGATTTCATCCAATGCTGCATGAGCCGGCAGCCCAGAGGCCATCGCAATGGCGCCTGCACCGATGGCCAGCATCTCTCGTCTTGTCAGTTGCATGTTCTTTCCTCCAGAGGATCTGGCTTTATTCTTCTGTCAGCGTCATCAGGTACGCGACCACGTCTTCGACCTGTTGAGCAGACAAGAGTGACTTACCTGAAAACTTTTCGAGCGGGCGTTCATAGCCAGCATCGATGTAAAAGGCTGGCATGATCGTACCGGGAAAGGTCTTTTTCGAATTGGCAACGATACCGCGCAGGTCCGCTATCTCCCAACGGCCGGCCACACCATCCAAAGAGGGCCCCACTTCGCCGTGAAACGGCGCATCGGCCATGTCAGAGTTTACGTGGCAAGCAAGGCAATTGCCCTGCTTGCGGTTCGCGAAAACCTTGGCGCCATTTTCTGGGTCACCCGTTACACCGGTCAGCGACTCGGTAACGGCCCCATATTCGTCAAAGCTAACGCTGCTGGGGGTCACCTCGCCCGCCCATACGGGCACCGCGGTCACCACCATCGCAATTGCGAAGGCGTGCTTCATGAAGAGTCCTCCCTAACTCACATTTTTGTGTACGGTAGCGTACCAAACGATAGAATCGCAACAACAAATTCATCTAAGTGAATTTATTGTTGCGTTCCCCTTCAATCGAAAGAACCGTTGTTCCGCTCTTGGATCATGCGCGCGTGGTAGCGCTGAAAGTCTTCTTTCGAGTTGAGATAGCCCTCTTGCGCAACCCAGGTGAGCATATCCAACGTGGTGCCCTTGCCAAAGGCGCCGGGCATCTGGGCGACAGCCGCTTGCGGGGCTGTCTGACCCTTGGCCACTTCTTGCGGCAAGAACAACAGAGTTGGCGTGAACAAAATTCCCCACTTGCGGGCCATGTGACGCTCTTCCAGCGTTTCTCCATCGAAATCTGTCACTTCGGTAGAGCCATGCAAATTCAACTGCACCACGAAATACTTGTCCTCAAGCACAGCGGTAACGGCCGGATCTGGAAAGACATCTTGATGCATCTTGGTGCAATAGATGCACCCCCGCTGCTCAAAAATGAGCATCAGGCGTTTACCCTCTTCATTGGCCTCTGCAAGATCTTCGGACAAGTCCTTGAATGTATCGCGCATCCAGTCGGCCTTGTGCAGCCCATCATCGCCCAGTTCTGAGGCATGTGCACCAAAGGCGACAAGCGCACCCGCCAGAAAAGCCAAAAATCGTGCCATTCATGTCCTCCTTAGCCAATGGCCTGAAACCACGGGATGGTTTCTAGCATCCACTGGGCAATCACGTTGATCGAATTCGTGGCGATAAGCACGCCAAAAAGCAGCAGCAAGCCGCCCATGAGTTTTTCGACCGCGCCCAGGTAGCGCCGAAATCGCGACATAAAGCGCATGAACGGCCCTACAAAGAGCGCGGCACAGACAAACGGAATCGTCATTCCCGCGCCGTAAACAAACAGAAGTCCAGCCCCCTGCAAGGCCGTTTCCTGCCCTGCCGCTGTGAACAGAATCGCCGCCAAAACCGGGCCGACACAGGGCGTCCAACCAAATGCGAACGCCAATCCGATTACATATGCACCCAAAAGCGTCATGTGGCGGGTGCTTCCAGCGTCTGCCCGCAACTGACGGTATAGAATTCCAATCCGGACAATCCCCAGAAAATGCAACCCCATCGCGATAATGATCGCTGCCGCAATCCAACGCAGCACGTCAAACCATTCACGCACCAACTGGCCAAACCCCGTCGCAGCCGCTCCGAGGCCCATGAAGACAGTGATGACCCCAAGCGCGAAACAGCTCGCAGCCAGAACCGCGCGCAATCGCACGGCAGGTGGCAAGTCCGCCTCAGAAGAGATCTGATTCATCCCAACGCCCGCCAGATAGCTTAGATAAAAGGGAACGATGGGCAAAACACAGGGTGAAAAAAACGACAAAAGCCCGGCGACAAGGGCGCCATATGCCGTCACATCGAACATAATTGGGGGCCACTCCTTGATGTATTCAAATATAAGATTATGATCAGTCACCACAATCCGTCAATGCGGGGAAAGCGTCTTTGACAAGAATTCTCATCATCCTCGCGGCCTTGATGGTCGCGCCAATGACTGCAACTGCACAGACAGTGATGCTGATGGCAGAAGAGCCAGGCTGTTACTGGTGTGCCCTGTGGGATGAGGAAATCGGCCCGATCTATGACAAAACCGCAGAAGGGCGTCAGGCTCCGTTGCAGCGTTTTGACATTCTGTCTCCTCCCCCTGACGTTGTCTTCATCAGGGACGTGCATTTCACGCCCACGTTCATCGTGATCCAAGACGGTGCGGAAGTCGGACGGATTGAAGGTTACCCAGGCGACGACTTCTTTTGGGGTCTCCTAGGCATGATTTTGGACGGCGAAACTACCGCCACAAAGCCTGCGGGATAGAAGAGATGAGCGAAATACAAACGATAAATGCAGCCGAAAGCCGTTTGCCCGTTTTCAGCACCGATATGTGCGCAGCGGACATGGATCGCATGATCAGAAATGCCGAACGCGCCTCCGCTTTTCTGAAAGCGCTTGGGCACGAGGGTCGGTTGATGATCCTGTGTCACCTTGCATCGGGCGAGAAATCGGTGACGGAACTCGAAGATCTGCTTTCGGCACGTCAGGCGGCCGTGTCGCAGCAGTTGACACGCCTGCGACTGGAAGGCCTGGTCACGCCCCGGCGCGACGGCAAGGCCATCTTCTACAGCTTGACAGACGACCGCGCACAACAAATCATCGAAGTGGTCTACGACCTTTTCTGCCGCGAGACCGAAACCCCCTAGGGATCGGGGCAGCGCCAGTCTTTGGGAGGAGCTGGCATGTTGGAAATCCTTGGCGAAGCAAATGCAGTGGCTTTGGTGGGACTGCTGGGCGGCGTGGTATTGGGCCTTGCAGCGCGCTTGGGGCATTTCTGCACGTTGGGCGCCATTGAAGACTTCCTGTATTCCAGCGACGACAGGCGTCTGCGCATGTGGGGGCTGGCCATTGGCATGGCGGTGATTGGAACCCATCTGGCGATGTCGCTTGGGATGATGGAACCGGGCGCAACCGCCTATCTGGATCAAGTCTGGAACCCAGCTGCAACGGTGATCGGAGGGCTCATGTTCGGCTATGGCATGGCACTGGCTGGCAACTGCGGCTACGGCGCTCTGGCCCGGCTTGGCGGGGGCGACCTGCGTGGCCTGATAATTGCACTGGTCCTGGGCCTGTCCGCCTATTTCGTGATGTCCGGGCCTTTGGCCCATGTGCGGGTCTGGCTGTTTCCTGTCGAGCATGGCACCGAAACACCGCAGGGTCTGACGCAATTGGCCGCCTTTTGGGGCTTGAACCTCAGCCTTACGGGGGCGCTTCTGGGGGCGCTGTTCATTGGCATCGCTCTCTCCAGTCAACAGATGCTGCGTTCGCCACGACATATCTTTTGGGGCGCCGCGGTCGGGCTGGCGGTTGCGTCAGGCTGGGTTGGTACATACTGGGTTTCAATCACCGGGTTCGAGGCAGAACCAATCGAAACACATACCTTTGCCGCCCCGATTGGCGATGCCGTCTTTTTCGCCATGACGGCTTCGGGAAACACCCTGTCGTTCAGCGTCGGATCCGTGGTGGGCGTGGTTCTCGGGGCCTTCCTCGGCTCGGTCGGACGCGGGCATTTCAGATGGGAGGCCTGCGAAGACCCCAGAGAGCTGAAACGACAGTTGTTGGGGGCCGCTTTGATGGGACCCGGCGCAATCCTAGCGGTTGGTTGCAGCGTTGGACAGGGGTTGTCTGCCTTCTCGGTTCTGGCATACAGCGCGCCGGTCGCCTGTCTGTCCATCTTCCTGGGCGCAAAGCTTGGGTTGCGGCAATTGATCGTCGGCTTTGCACCGGCCGAATAATCCCTATCACAGCTTTGAGCTGATAATCCCCGTATTGAAGCCCGCCATCCGCAACTCTCCGAAAAGACGCTGATACTCGATCTTGGGGCAGCGGTTCATCACCACATCAACGCCACGAGTCCTGGCGATCTCGGCCGCCTGTTGATGCTCGACCCCGATCTGCATCCAAATGGTGCGCAAATCAGGCAGAACGTCCAGGGCGTCATCAACAATCGGAGGGACCGCTTCAGATCGGCGGAAGATGTCCACCATATCGACGGGCTCTTCAATATCTGCCAGGGTTGATCGCACCGAGTATCCGAAAAGTGTCTTACCCGCGTGGCCCGGATTGACCGGGATTACCTTGTAGCCTTTCAACGACAGATAGCGCGCGACATAATAGCTTGGGCGTACAGGATTCATAGACACACCAACCACAGCGATGGTCTTTGTGCGCTTGAGGATAGAAGTCAGGACCGAGTCGGAATACATCATGACCCGACCCTACCGCGACCAGCGCACACAAAAAAGCGCCCAGGGGCACACCCTGGGCACGAGGTACGGAACGAGGGACAGTGAAGAGGTCGCAAGGGTTCCGACCCTGCGATCCATGCCCTTTATTTAGGCCGAAACACCAAAATTGGAAGGTTTTGTAAAAAAATAGTGAACAAGGCCTTGACCGCGTCACTGCACAACCGAAACCCCGTCTGCCGCGCTCGGCCGTGTCGACTCATGAACTGATTCAGAGGAATCTGCCCCTACAGTCCGCGCGCCGCGTATCAGGAAGAGCTTGCCAACACCCCGCCACGAACCGCAAGACGGCGCCCCGGCATCACATGGAAACTCTTGCCTCCACCCTTTGGGCAGCGACAGTCCATGATGCTCAAGCTTCGAAAGCATCCAGACCAGCGGAATGTTGGCCAGTGGACGCGCGGGCGCAAAACCACCAAGCTGTCCTCCGACATCGCCATGCGTCCCGCGGAACCAGACTTGCTCGGCATGGCCAGCCCAACCGGGATCACACTGCCACAACACCGGCGCGAAAGCGGCGCGCGTTTCCTCAAGCGCGAGGGCGTGATAGCCATGCCGGATGCTTGGTCCAAGGGCTGCACTGTGAAAGGCATGGGCGGGCTCGGTCAAGCGCCACAAAAGCGGCAAGCGCAGCCCCAAAGCCTTGACCGTGTCCCAAACGCCAACCACCTCAATGGGGGCACTCGGGTGGCAGCGATCTGCTGCAAAAGCCCGGGCCGTTTCGCCCAGCGGATCATAGCGGTACAAGCGATATACCTGACGAATGTTGCGCACCGTTGCCTTGTCGGCGCGCAACAATCCAACCATGTCTATGATGCCAGCAAGCGAACGCACCGCATAGGCCCCACGCGAATAGCCCAAAAGAAAAATCCGGTCACCGGGACGATATCGCGACGCAAGGTACCCATAAGCCCGCCGTATCTGACGGTTGATCCCTCGACCCATCATTACGTCCGGCGTGGACCGCCAGTGTGACCACTGCACACCAGCCTCATAATATAGCGAAAGACTGCCCTCTGACCGGCGCAGCAAACGATAGGTCAACCCTGCGTTGGTCTCTTCTCCGGCAGTGAGCGAGGACATCGTGCCATCCAGAATGATCACATGGTCCCGAGGACCGCGCCGCGATGACAAGGGCGAATGCCCAGTGGCAAAGCGCCGCCGAAGCCACCCCATGATCTTGTCACCCAAACGCAGTTCGGTCATGTCGCTCCCTTCGGGGTTCCAGCCCAGTCAGCGCCGCATCTTTCCAAGGATCGCAAGCGCTCGCCCCCACTAAACTCCATCAACGTTTCCGTAACCGGATCGTAAAAGCGGCCCCGGTCCCACAAAGCCTGTTCTGCGCACGTGCCAAACCTAACGCCGGTTTGGCAAAGGCCGGGTTAACCCAGTCCTACAGGTCGCCTGCGCCATGGGACCGCAGGACAGGACTGCCTGAACACGCTGTCAGCCCATTCAGGCGCAGCCACGTTTCCGGTAAGGAAAAATCGTGGCATATCAGTCTGTGGCGTCATCGTCCTCAAGGCTGTACTCATTGAAAAGCCGCGCCTGCGATACAAAAAACAAGAAGACCGCTACCGTCAGGCCGAAAGTCTTGAAATAGACCCACGTGTCCGTGCTCATCGTGCGCCAGATCACTTCGTTCAACACGGCAAGTCCAAGGAAGAACACCGTCAGACGGCGCGTCAGCTTCATCCAACCTTCGTCCCTCAGCGGCATCATACTTTCCATCACGTAGCGCAAATAGCTCTGCCCGCGCAGCAGACCAAAGCCCAGAACACCGCCGAACAGGGCGTAGATCATGGTTGGCTTCATCTTGAAAAATCGATCGTCGTTCAGCCAGACGCTCAAGCCGCCGAACACAACGATCAACACTGCGGTCACAACCTGCATACGAGACAGTGTCCCGGTCAACCACCATAACACCCCCGTCGATACCAGGATCAACGGCACAAAGCCCGCGGTGACAACGATAAATCCGTCATACTCCGTACCCGCAATGGAAAAGACGCGATCGCGCACCCACATGTAGGCTACAAAGAAGATAAGGATGGGCCCCAACTCGAGGGCTGATTTCAAAAGTGGGTTGATCTCGCGTGTGTCAGACATGGGGCCTCCTGGTTGCGACGTCAGATAGGGGCTTTATCCGCCAAACTCAACGATGACCGCACCGATTGCGATCAACGCCATCAAAGCGATGCGCCGCGGCCCCACGGTTTCGCGTAGGACCAGCCAGCCGATCAAAGCCGCAAAGATCGTCGACGTCTCACGTAGGACGGCAGCCTCGCCGACCTTGTCAAGCCGCGTGGCCAGCATGATCGAGCCAAAGCTGAGAAAAGCGACAATGCCGCCTACATAGCCACGCAGCAATAGCGGTCCTGCCGCAGGACGGTCCGGCAGGCGCAGCCAGCGCATCAACGCCAGAGCCGGGAAAAAGCACAAGCCGTCAATCATGAAGAACCAGGCAAGAAAGGTGAACGGATCAGCAGAGGCCCGGATCCCGAATGCATCATAGGTCGTGTAAAGCGCCACGAAGATGCCGGTGATTACGGCAAGCACAAGCGCTGGCACCAGCGTGTCTCTGGCGGTCTCCAAAAACACCATGTTGTAAAGTGCCAGCCCAAAAATCCCAATCAACAAAACCGCAATGCCAAGCCACTGAGTGATCGTGAAGGTTTCATTGAAAATCAGATAGGCCCCGATCACCGCAAAAAGCGGTCCCGTGCCACGCACAACCGGATACACGACCGTGTAGGCCCCCTTGGTGTAAGCCCAGGCCTGCAACAGCTTGTAGATTGAATGGATCACAAACGCGCCACCAAAGATCAGCCACATATGCGGTTCGGGCCAAGGCACCACGAAAAATGCAAAGGGTGCAGCCATGCTGCCATAACCCAAGTCAATCGCGCCTCTGCTTAACCAGGGATCGTGCCGACCCTTTTGCAACGCCCCAAAAACCGCATGTAGGACCGCCGCAAAGATGGCCAGAACCAACGCCAGCATATGCCCCTGCGATGTGCCTTCTAGACTGATCAGCCATGCACTCATGGCGACGCAACCGCGCCAGGACTGCGCAGAGGATCTTTCATCCCGTCAGGGCAGCCGGGACACTGGATCATTCCTCAGCAAGGCCCGTCAAGGCGGCGGCGAATTCTTCGGGATCAAACGGGGACAGGTCATCGATCTGTTCGCCCACGCCGATAGCGTGAATGGGCAGGCCAAACTTGTCAGCCAGCGCGACAAGCACTCCGCCACGCGCCGTCCCATCCAGCTTTGTCATGACAAGCCCCGAGACATGCGCCATCTTTTGAAACGTCTCGACCTGGCTCAGTGCGTTCTGGCCAGTGGTCGCGTCCAGCACCAGCAAAGTGTTGTGGGGCGCATCCGGATCCTTTTTGCGAATGACGCGGACAATCTTGGCCAGTTCCTCCATCAGGTCACCACGATTTTGCAGGCGACCTGCCGTATCGATCATCAACAGATCGGCACCGTCCGCCTCCGCCTTGGTCATGGCATCGAACGCTAGGCTGGCTGGATCCGAGCCCTCGGGGGCTGTCAAAACAGGCACACCGGCGCGTTCGCCCCAAACTTGCAATTGCTCGACCGCGGCGGCACGAAAGGTGTCGCCGGCGGCAATCACAACGGATTTGCCTGCGGCGCGGAACTGCGAGGCAAGCTTTCCAATGGTCGTTGTCTTGCCCGATCCATTGACACCGACGACCAGCACCACTTGCGGGGTTTTGGGATACAGGGGCAATGGGCGGGCGACAGGCTCCATCACGCGGGCGATCTCGGCTGCCAAAAGTTCCTTGATCTCGCGGACGGACAGACTGCGGCCAAAGCGGCCCTCGGCCATGTTGGCCGTCACGCGCAGCGCTGTGTCGACCCCCATATCGGCCGAGATCAAAACCTCTTCCAACTGCTCAAGCATCTCATCATCGAGCCTGCGCCGCGCCACAGGTCCCTCATCCGCGCGGCCGACCAGACGTGCCAAAAGACCCTTCTGCGCGACCTCCGATCCTTGTGCCAGAGCTGTGGGCCCGTCAGAGGGAGGCGCAGGGGGCGCGATATCTTCCCCGTCATCAACAATCGCATCCAGGCCCTCTTCAAGCCGAGACGAAGATTTGAACAGCCGATCACGAAGTTTACCAAAGAGGGACATGACAGAAGCCTTTGAACTAGAGTGCCCTTCAGTTAATACGCGCTGCGGCCAGAGGGAAGTCTCTGCGGCCTCTTACCCGGAAAACACCGCGGTTTGGCCCTGCCCAGGTCGCTTTATGCTGCTATGTTTCGATGAGAACTGGAAACAAGGGCCGGATCCGAAATGCTGCGCTTTACCATGACCACGCTGATGCTGGTGATCCTTCTGGGTCTTGCACTGGCGGAAGGAGGCGTTTGGCCCTTGGTCGCGCTTTTATATATTACAGTCTTCACATACTGCATGGACAAACTGGGGACGCTGGCATCTGTCGACGACCCTACTAAAGAGTTCCCTGCTGGAACAACCCTGTCGATAACCCTTGGGATATCTCATTTTATTCTTCTTTTTTGGGGGGTCTACGGACTTTCCTCAGACACCTTTCTGGATATGTTCGACAAGGTGCTGATATTCTTGTCTCTATCGTTGTTTCTTGGGCAAATCAGCAACGCGAACGCCCATGAGCTGATCCACCGCCCCGCGCGCAGCATGCAATATCTGGGAACCGCGATCTATTGCTCGCTGTTGTTCGGTCACCATGTGTCTGCCCACCGACGGGTTCACCACGTCTACGCCGCGACCGATCTGGATCCGAATTCCGCCCGGCTTGATGAAGGGTTCTATCACTTTGCCCTGCGCGCTTGGGTTGGATCATTCAAAGCTGGCTGGCGCGCAGAAACCGAACTGAGGCAAAAAGCTGCCAACGTGACTGACTGGCACCCTTATCGGACCTATGCGCTGGGCGCGGCGGCAACGCTGGGCATGGCAGCGTTGATCGGTGGCCTGGCAGGAATTGCCGTTCTTCTAGGGCTGGCAGCATACGCGCAAGTGCAGCTTTTGTTGTCCGATTATGTGCAACACTATGGGCTGAGACGCCAAAAGCTCAGCACCGGAAAATGGGAGCCCATCGGCCCGCAGCATTCCTGGAACGCGCCGAATTGGTTTTCCGAAGCCTTGATGCTGAACGCGCCGCGCCACTCCGACCATCACATCCACCCGATGCGTGCGTTTCCGCACCTGCAGGTGGACCACACCGCAATGCCTATCCTACCCTACAGCCTGCCGTTTATGGCCGTTCTGGCGCTTGCCCCGCCCTTTTGGCGGAACGTCATGACCCCTCGCGCCAAGGCCTGGAGCGCCAGCAGCTTCCAGCCCATGTCAACATAATGCGCCGGCCAACCTGTCCCTTTTTGTAAAAATCTGCCACAAGGCGTCCATGACCCGTTTTCTGATCCTCTCCGCGTTTCTCGTGCATGCCACGTCAAGCTCCGCACAAGACAGCATGTCAGGTGCAGATTTTGAGGCATATGTCACCGGCAAGACGCTCTACTTTGGTGAAAGTGGGCAAGACTATGGAGTCGAAGAATACCTCGAAAACCGCCGTGTTCGTTGGTCTTTTCTGGATGGCCAGTGCAAGGACGGCTTTTGGTATGAAGACGGCGACTTGATCTGTTTTGTCTATGAAGATCGGCCCGAGCCGCAATGCTGGTCTTTCTACATTAGTAACAATGGGTTACGCGCAGTTTTCGATGGGGACCCAGACCAAACGACCCTATACGAGGCCAGGCAGAATGACAAACCCATGCTATGCTATGGACCAGAGGTTGGCGTCTAAGTCAGCATGAGTTCGAACATATCTGGTGGGTTATCCCCATAAACCGGAAGTCCGCTTTCAGAAAAGCGATCCTTGCTCAGGTTTATCCACAGATGTGGATTTCTTGCCGCCCGCACCACCCAGTTTGTACCGTCCGTCCTTGAATTCGATCTCAAGCGCTGGAACACGATCCGCTTGCGCCTTTGAGGTCACGATCTCGGTGCCACTCCGTACCACTGCAAATCCGCGGTCCAGGGTGGCAACATAGCCCAAAGACAACCGAAGTCGGTCAAGCGCCGTCAGCCTGCTTGACCAGGTGGCCAGCTGATGTGACCCGCTATCCGACAGCCTGCGGCCAAGAGCAACCAGTCGCTCTTGGCCACGTTCACGTTTTTGATCAATCAATTGCGCAGTTATCCTCGGGCTAATTCTTAGCAGGTTTTCGCGTTTGACTCGCACCGCCCGATCCAGCCCCGGAGCCAACCGAGCGGAGACCGCATTGAGACGCACTTCACGGTCCGATGTCACAATCCTCAACAGGTGCGGTCGAAGGCGTCCCGCAGTTTCTGAAAACCCAACGCGCCGTTTCTGTACGCCACGCAGCAAAGCATTCGCCAATCTATCAGACATGAGGTCCAATCTTTGCCGCGGCCCCTCAAGCACTGTTTCTGGTCGTTTCAAACCGCGAGACAGATCGCGCAACCTTTGCGCGCGCAGGTCCAAAGATTGCGCCACACCACGCACCAGGCGGGCATCCTGATCCTTGACCCATGCCAACAGTTCGGCACGGACCGGCACCGCAATCTCAGCCGCAGCGGTTGGTGTGGGCGCACGTTGATCGGCAACAAAATCGACCAGAGTTGTATCGGTTTCGTGGCCCACCGCCGAGATCACCGGAATATCAGATGCGGCCACGGCTCTGGCAACAGCTTCTTCGTTGAAGCCCCACAGATCCTCTATCGATCCCCCACCCCGCGCGACAATCACAAGATCAGGGCGTGGCAAGGCACCACCCGGCGTCAACGCATTGAACCCAGCGACGGCCCGCGCAACCTCTGGCGCGCAGGCCGCCCCCTGCACTGCCACCGGCCAGATCAAAACCTTGCGAGGGAACCGATCCCGCAAGCGGTGCAGAATGTCGCGGATCACCGCCCCCTGCAAAGACGTCACGACACCGATGATACCGGGCAGATAGGGCAGCGGCTTTTTCCGTTCGGGCGCAAAGAGCCCCTCTGCGGCCAGCATCTTTTTGCGCTTGTCCAGCAACGCCATCAACGCGCCTTCACCGGCAACAGCCACATGTTGGACATTCAGAGAGAAACGGGACTGAAAC